>NZ_CP022315.1:1252681-1565851 GCF_002216775.1 Virgibacillus phasianinus | reverse complement strand
GAAGCTTTCCTTGTCCTGCGGGAAGTGAGAGATCGGCGAGACCCCGGAGGACGGCAGTTAATGAAGCCCGACTAAAACCGCCCTTTGCGGGCAACGTCGGCTACCCCTTGCCGGGGCAAGGAGGCTCGGCACTCGTCCGCGGAAAGCGAGGTATATTCAAGATGCGATGATAGATCCACATATTTAGTATTAAAGTTAACTTTTTCAGTGGTCTCGAAAAGTCCCGCTATTCCATGAGAACTATCCCGATTATTCTACTCCTGGATCAATTTTTACTAGTTTATCATAGGTGGAGATTGTTGCATTGGTGCCAAATGGAATTGCGAAATGCGGCTGGCAATGTCCAATTTTAAAGCCCGCCATGACTGGAATGGAAAGCTTGCTAAAATAATGATCGAAAACCTGCTCCAATGTTAGGGAAGACTTATCCCCTGTTGGCTCAGCATGCGAAAAATCTCCAACCAGTATACCGGCTGCGTCGGCCAATTTTCCGGCGAGCTTGAGCTGATTCAGCATACCGTCTATAGTGTATGGTTCCTCACCAACGTCCTCGATCAGCAGCAGCCTTCCTTTTGTATTAATTTCAAAAGGAGTACCAATGCCACTTGCAATTAAGGATAAATTACCACCGACAATCGGTCCTGTCGCATAGCCGTCTCTGATTACCTCCAATTTCGAAGCAAGCTGTGAGTAAATCAGGGTAGTTGGCTGAAACAGCTGACCAAACTGCCTTAAGGACAAGTCATCGAATGTGTCCTTGCCAACGTCGGAGGCAAGCATCGGTCCATGAAACGTTACCAGCCCGGCAGCATGATGGATCGCTGTATGTATGTAAGTAATATCGCTATAGCCCCAAAAAATCTTCGGATTACACTGGATCAGGTCATAGTCGATGTCCGCTGCAATTCTCGGTGTTCCATAACCACCCCGCGCACAAATAATTGCTTTTATTGCCGGATTGGCAAACATGTCATGTAAATCACTTAACCGTTCTTCATCCGTCCCCGCTAAATAACCATGAACTTTATCTATATTCGATCCAAGCTTGACATGGAGTCCCATTTTTTCCATTACGGGAATGGCTCGTTGCAGATTTTTAAGATTCGGCGGTCCAGCTGGTGCAATAACACCAATAGTATCGCCAGGATAAAGCCGGTTTGGTTTCATCATGCTGTTGCCCTCCTTTCTAAGACTGGTTATTTTCTTTAGTGTATCGGCCGATTTTGGGATATAACGGCCGTTCTTCGGATTTATCCGCCATTCTCGAGTTTTATCAGCCGTTCTTCAGATTTATCCGCCATTCCCAAGTTTTATCCGCCGTTCTTCAGATTTATCCGCCATTCCCGAGTTTTATCCGCCGTTCTTCAGATTTATCCGCCGTTCCCGAGTTTTATCAGCCATTCCGCAATCAAAATGGTTCTTATCATCATTCCTATTTTAGACCGGCCAACTATATACCCGGAGTGTCATAATTCTTCTTTTATGCTCATAAATATGTAAGAAGGAATCTATATATTAAGATTATAATAAAAATACTTATTTTTAAATGAATAACTGTCTCATAAATTGGCAACAATAAAGATAAATAAAGTATTAGAAAAACTCAGGGCACTGGGCTAGGCGTATTATTGTTTATTTTTTTCTTAAGTACAAAAAAACAGATGAAGCATATACTAGCCTCATCTGCCTGTTTCATAAGTTATTTAAGATTATTTCGCCATCATTGAACTTTGATTCGTATCGGTTTGCTGTTGATATGAATTAACTAAATCGCCATTTTCATCGACACGTTCGATGTCAGCGCCAAGTGAAGCCAGTTTACCTGCAAAATCAACATAGCCACGATCAAGGTGCTTTAATTCAGTTACACGGGTAAACCCTTCTGCTCTAAGACCGGCAATAATTAATGCTGCTGCAGCCCTTAGGTCAGTTGCTGCTACTTCAGCACCCTGTAAATCGGTAAGACCTTCAATAATTACACTCCGGCCTTCAATTTTCATTTTAGCATTCATGCGACGAAATTCCTCTACATGCATGAATCGATTTTCAAATACTGTTTCCGTAATAACACTTGTACCTTCCGCGCATAGCATGAGTGCCATCATTTGTGATTGCATATCAGTTGGAAAGCCTGGATGTGGCAATGTTTTGATATCAGTTGCTTTTAGAACTTCTGGACCAATAACCCGAATTCCATTTTCTTCTTCTTCCACAACAACATTCATTTCTTCAAGTTTTGAAATTACTGAACGTAAATGTTCACTTACTGCATTTTCAATTAAAACATTTCCGCCTGTTACTGCCGCTGCAACCATAAATGACCCAGCTTCTACCCGATCAGGGATAATTGGATGTTCTGTACCATATAGGGCTTCTACGCCTTCAATACGGATTGTTTCCGTACCTGCACCAACAACTCTAGCACCCATTTTATTTAAGTAATTCGCAAGGTCAACAATTTCAGGTTCTTTCGCACAGTTTTCCAGCACTGTTTTTCCTTCTGCCAATGCAGCTGCCATCATGATATTCTCTGTTGCACCAACACTTGGTACATCAAGATATATCTTTGCACCTTTAAGACGGCCGGCAACAGTTGCCTCGACAAAACCATTTCCAACATGGACCTCTGCGCCCATTGCCTCGAAGCCTTTTAAGTGCAGGTCAATTGGACGTGAGCCAATTGCGCACCCGCCTGGCATAGCAACCTTTGCATGGCCATAACGTGCAAGTAATGGACCTAAGACCAATACAGACGCACGCATTTTACGAACATATTCAAACGGAGCCTCCGTTTTTAATTGTTGTGACGCATCAACAGTTACTGTATTATTATCAAACTGTACATCAGCATTCATATTACGCAATACTTCATTAATCGTATAAACATCTGCGAGCGTTGGAACATCTGTAATAACGCTCTTTCCTTTACTTGCTAAAATACTTGCGGCGATAACAGGAAGGACAGCATTTTTAGCACCTTCAACCTTAACGGTACCATTTAATTGATTCCCACCGCGTACGATGATCTTATCCATAATCCAATCTCCTTATGTTCCAATTTCTCTATATTAATATTCAGTAATCAAGATAGGTGTTCCTATCGTTAATTTTGTTTCTCCGTTTGTAGTATTTGTAATTGCAATATTTACATTCACAGGCTTATCCAAAATATTGAAATTCTGGGTCCATAGTGGTGTATACCCGTAGATAATTTTTTTATGCATTGATTTTTCTACGTTGTCAGTCTGTGTCGTTATTTGTTGCAATTGTAACTTTTCTTTAACCGAATTAATCAGATAAACACCTTTAATTGTATCATCACTCGCAGTTGTCAGACAAGCAAATTTTGTGGCATTTTCACTGAAATAGTGTCTAATTATTGACTTTTGTAATTCCTGATACTTATGTTTTGTTGTTGTATTCCAATCTTGACCAGATACTACAGCAATCAGCTCTGATTGATAGCTACTATTTTTAGGAATGATTACGATATAACTTTCGACAAGATTTTCATTTTTGTGTACGTTCCTAAATGTGTATTTTATTACATTTTCATCCTCGGAATAAGTGTCTAAATAACTATTTTTCCATTCGTTGATATAATCTTGCAATCTAGCTTTTGGAATGTTTTCTTTTAAGGTCACTTGCCAGTGGTCGATGGTTAATTTGGACGAAGCTGTTAAATTGGCTAGTTGGATCATTTCCCCCTGTGAAAGCGGTTTATTATGGGCTGAAACGTGGTTAGTCATGAATAAGATTAGGATAAGTATAATAGCAATTTTCTTCATAATAAGTCCCCCTTGTTAAATCTATATGTCTAGTATTAACAAGAAGGATAAACTACATACAGCTTTTTAAAACAAATACTTTAGATTCTGTGACCATTTAAGAAAGTCAAGAAAGAATTGACTTACTCCAGATCCGATTACGATTGCTACAAACAGCAAGAATATTCTTGATTCAACTATACGGCCTTTTCGCAGGATTGGATCAAAATTAATTGATTGCATGACCCGCCATGTTATTGCAATAAAAATTAAATGTGAGAGCATACTTACTATTGCAAGTTGTCCGATATGTTCGATAGAAAACATGTTACAACCTCCATTCTGATTATGTAGAAGGACCGTCTGCTTCTGGACGTCGCCTCCGCTTTTCTTGTCTGGCTGCGGCTCCTAGAAGCTGCCGTCATAAGCAATGGACACTTCGAACGCTTAAACCCTTGCGTTCTTCGGTCCCTTGCTTATGCGTCCGCTTCTGGACAGTCGCCTCCGCTTTTCTTTAGTAACTTTGCCATTTATCGGTGGAATTGTCAACGATTTGTGTATGAGGTTTTTAGGGGAAATATGCTGTAAATAATGTCGATATTTCCCGGGCAATATTGTCATATAATGGATTAGACTTTATTTCTAACCGTTAATTCACCAAGTACACCAACGATTAGAATAACAAATGAAATTAGACTGTAGTCTGTGAAGAATTTGGTGAAACTCATGTCGAAATATAGAAGAATTCCGGTTAAGATTCTGCCTATCATCAGTATGATACCGACTATGATCAGGATACTGAAAAAGGTTCTGACTGATTTCACGATTTTTCCTCCTTACAATGTATAAAAAGCCTCCCATCAAATGAGAGACTTTTCATGCTAACGAGTGATGTCCAATCGGTTCATTGCTCGTTTGAGTGCTAATTCTGCCCGTTGGAAGTCGATATCGCTTTGTTTGGATTCCAGGCGTTGTTTCGCGCGTGTCTTGGATTGTTCTGCACGCTCAACATCTATATCTGAAGGTTGTTCCGCAGATTGAGCCAGGATTGTAACCTTATCTGGGCGCACCTCCAAGAAACCGCCGCTGACAGCAATTCGTTCCGTATCGTTTCCGCGCTTTAACCGCACAGCACTGATCGATAATGGAGCAACCAATGGGATGTGTCCTGGAAGAATACCAAGCTCCCCATATTCGGCTTTACAGCTAACCATTTCAAAACTATCTTCCATTACTGGACCATCAGGAGTAACAACACTCACAGTTAGTGTTTTCAATGTAACCCCTCCTAGCGACTGGTATTCTGCCGGACAAAGATTCAAGGGAGTTCCCCGGTCTTTGTCCACTGATCAAGAAAGCTTTCTTTTCTGATCAGTTAAGCATGTATACCATGATGTCGTTTTATTCCATTTCTTTTGCTTTTTCGATTACTTCTTCAATGCGACCTACTAACCTGAATGCATCTTCCGGCAGGTCATCATGTTCTCCATCAAGAATTTCCTTAAAGCCTTTAACAGTTTCGGCTAAAGGAACGTATGAACCTTTTTGTCCTGTAAACTGTTCTGCTACGTGGAAGTTCTGTGAAAGGAAGAACTGGATTCGACGTGCGCGGGATACAGTCTGTTTATCTTCATCAGAAAGCTCATCCATACCTAAGATTGCAATGATATCCTGAAGTTCCTTATATTTCTGTAATGTTTGCTGAACCTCAGTTGCTACTTCATAGTGGTCATTTCCAACAACTTCAGGGTCAAGCGCACGAGATGTTGACGCCAACGGATCCACTGCTGGGTAGATACCTTGCTCAGAAAGTTTACGATCCAGGTTTGTTGTTGCATCTAAATGCGCAAATACTGTAGCTGGCGCTGGGTCAGTATAGTCATCGGCAGGTACATAAATCGCTTGGATTGATGTAACTGAACCCTTGTCTGTTGATGTAATACGTTCTTGAAGCTGGCCCATTTCTGTTGCAAGTGTTGGTTGATATCCAACCGCAGATGGCATACGGCCAAGTAATGCTGATACCTCTGAACCTGCTTGTGTGAATCGGAAAATATTGTCAACGAAGAGCAAAACGTCCTGCCCTTGTTCATCACGGAAATACTCAGCCATTGTTAGACCAGTCAATGCTACACGCATACGGGCACCAGGTGGCTCGTTCATTTGTCCGAATACCATTGCTGTCTTTTTAATAACCCCTGAATCGCTCATTTCAAAGTAAAGGTCATTACCTTCACGTGTACGCTCACCAACACCGGCGAACACCGAAATACCACCATGTTCTTGTGCGATGTTGTTGATTAATTCCTGAATTAAAACCGTTTTACCTACACCGGCTCCACCAAACAAACCGATTTTACCACCTTTAATATAAGGCGCTAACAGGTCAACTACTTTAATACCAGTTTCTAAAATTTGCGTTTCGGTAGCTAAGTTTTCAAATTTAGGTGATTCGCGGTGAATTGGATCGCGACGAACACCTTTATCCATTGGTTCATCAAGATCGATGTTGTCACCTAATACGTTAAATACACGGCCAAGCGTTTCTTCCCCAACCGGTACTGTAATTGGTCTGCCTAAATCTACAGCGTCCATTCCACGCTTAACGCCGTCAGTAGATTGCATTGCGATCGTACGAACAGAGTTGTCACCAAGATGAAGTGCAACCTCTAAAGTAAGTAGAAAGCTTTCTTCTGAACCACTTTTTCCATCAAGCGTAACGGTTACTGCGTTATAGATTTCTGGGAGATGTCCGTCATCGAACTTAACGTCGATTACCGGCCCCATAACTTGTGTAATGTGTCCTATGCTCATCGATTTCCCTCCTTACTAACTAATCAATTGGCAAGCGTGCTATTCTAATGCCGCTGCCCCACCAATAATTTCTGTGATTTCTTGTGTAATAGCTGCTTGACGTGCACGGTTGTACTTCAATGATAAATCATCGACAATATCATCGGCATTATCAGAAGCACTGCGCATTGCTGTCATTCTGGCAGCATGTTCACTTGCTTTACCATCAAGTAACGCACCGTAAATTAAACTCTCAGCATATTGTGGTAAAAGAACTTCCAGAATCTTTTCCTGATCCGGCTCATATTCATATTGACTGGTACTGCCACCTGCATTTTCCATTGTCGTTAATGGAAGTGCCTTTTTCACCGTAACCTCCTGTGAAATAACACTCACAAAGTGGTTATAGAATAAATGGAGTTCGTCAATTTCTTCTTCGATATACATGTTTACGGTATTATATGCTATTTCCTTAATCTCCGCAAAGTCGGGCTGATCGGCTAGACCAAGAATATGTTTTGCGATTGGCATATTACGTTTCTTACAAAACTCATACCCAATCCGTCCAAGGACAACGATCGTATACTCATCTGTTGATTTATGGTTCTCTTTAATCGTTTGATGGAGTTTACGCAAAACACTGCTATTGTAGCCCCCTGCCAAACCACGGTCAGACGTGATCACAAGATAACCTGTTTTCTTCACATCCCGGGCTTCTAACATCGGATGATTCGCACTAGCATTGTTCTGTGCTATATTCGACACAACCTCTTGTATCTTTTCACTGTAAGGTACAAAAGATTTCGCGTTTTGTTCAGCACGATTCAACTTGGAAGCAGACACCATTTGCATCGCTTTGGTAATCTTTTTCGTTTTTTTCGTTGAATCAATCTTACTTTTAATATCTCTAAGTGATGCCAAGCTTTTTCACCACCCTTTCATTCAAAGGTTGCTTGCACTGTTTATCTATTTTGCATAACCTGCTGATTGGAAACTAAAGCGATACGTTGCAGTATCTAACGGCCAGATTCATTTAATCGGCCGAACCTCAATTATGCCAATCTTTAGTTACTAGGTAAAAATGTTTTTTTGAATGCTTCGATTGTGTTCTTCATGTCTTCTGCCTCTGGTAATTTTCCTGTTTCGCGAATAGTTGCAAGAACGTCTTTACCATTTTCATCAAGCCATAAGTGGAAGTCATTTTCAAAGCGTGTGATATCCTCTACCGGAATATCGTCCAAGAATCCTTTTGTAAGTGCATAGATGATCATTACCTGTTTTTCAACAACTAATGGCTTATGCAGACCTTGTTTTAGCACTTCTACTGTTCGTTGTCCACGGTTCAGTTTGGCTTGTGTTGCTTTATCAAGGTCAGAACCGAACTGTGCGAATGCTTCCAATTCACGGAAGGATGCAAGGTCGAGACGAAGTGTACCGGCAACTTTTTTCATTGCCTTGATTTGTGCAGATCCACCAACACGTGATACCGATAGTCCTGCGTTAATCGCTGGACGAACACCTGAGAAGAATAAATCTGATTGCAAGAAGATTTGTCCATCCGTGATCGAGATTACGTTTGTTGGGATATATGCTGAGATATCGCCTGCCTGTGTTTCAACGAATGGCAATGCAGTCATTGAACCGCCGCCTTTTTCGTCACTAAGTTTTGCAGCACGCTCAAGTAGACGTGAATGCAAGTAGAATACGTCACCTGGGAATGCTTCACGACCTGGTGGACGACGTAATAATAGAGAAAGTTCACGATAAGCAACCGCTTGTTTTGATAAATCATCATAAACGATTAATACGTGCTTTCCGTTATACATGAATTCTTCACCCATTGATACACCTGCATAAGGAGCAAGGTAAGATAATGGGGCTGGATCAGATGCACCTGCAGATACAACGATTGTATAATCTAGTGCACCGTAGCGTCGAAATGTTTCAACTGTTCCGCGCACAGTTGATTCTTTTTGGCCAATTGCTACATATATACAAATCATATCCTGATCTTTTTGATTAATAATCGCATCAACTGCAACAGTTGTTTTACCGGTTTGACGGTCACCGATGATTAACTCACGCTGCCCACGTCCGATTGGTACGATTGCGTCGATTGCTTTAATACCGGTTTGCAGTGGTTCATCAACTGATTTACGATCCATTACACCTGGTGCTGGTCCTTCAATCGGGCGTGTTTTTGTTGTTTCGGCTGGACCTTTACCATCAATTGGCTGTCCGAGCGGGTTAACAACACGTCCTAGTAATTCCTCTCCAACAGGTACTTGCATAATACGACCGGTACGACGAACTTCATCGCCCTCTTTAATTTCTGTATATGGTCCAAGGATTACAATACCGACATTGCTTTCTTCCAGGTTCTGCGCTAATCCCATTACACCATTTGAAAATTCAACCAGCTCGCCGGCCATTACATCGTCAAGACCGTGAGCACGTGCGATACCATCACCAATTTCGATAACGGTTCCGACGTCACTTACTTCAATATCAGAATCGAAATTTTCGATTTGCTGTTTAATCAGTGAACTGATTTCTTCAGCTTTGATGCTCATACCATTTCACCCCTATCATCATTTGTTTGCAGTTACAATACTCCGTTCGATGCGTTTCAGTTTCCCGCTAATGGAACCGTCGTAAATCGAGTTTCCCATGCGAAGTTTGATACCGCCAATAATCGAAGGATCAACTTTATTCTCAAGTTTAATTGCTTTTTTGCCAAAGCGCTTCGCGAATGATCCGCTAAGCTTTTCAATTTCATCGTCTGATAATGCCCGCACTGAAAATACAGTTGCTTCCGAGATTCCTTTTGCTTCATTTGTAAGGTATAGAAATTCCTTCACAATTACTGGCATAAGGTCAATTCGATTGCGATCAACAAGTAATTTCATTGTGTTAAGCAAATCAGCTGAAAGTCCTTTAAAAACGTCTGTCAAGAATTGTTTCTTCTTCTCGTTCGCCACGCGTGGATGTGTTAGGAAAACAAGAAGTTTCTTATTCTGACCGAATATTTCCTGCACAACACTGGCTTCTTCTTCCAGATGATCCAGTGCTTTCTTCTCAGTTCCCAGTTGAAAAAGAGCCTCTGCATAACGTTTAGCAACTACAGCTTCACTCATCGCTCTTCTCCTACCTCTTTAATATATTCATCAATCAGTTTTTCCTGATCCTCTGCATTAATCTCTTTTTCAATTACTTTACTTGCGATTAGAACAGATAGAGAGGCAACTTTATCCTGTAATGCCTGGATAGCTTTTTCTTTTTCAGTTTTAATTTCTTCTTGAGCTGAAATTTTGATGCGTTCAGCTTCCTGACGGGCAGATTCAATGATTTCCTGTTCCTGCTTCCCGCCGATGTGTTTCGCATCTTCAATAATTTTTTGCGCGTCTTCTTTCGTTTGGCGCAGCTTTTCGGCAGCTTCTTTAGATGCACGTTCTGCTTCCGCACGATTTTGCTCCGCAATTTCAATTTCATTGGCTACATATTCTTCACGCTTTTGCATCATCCCGATGATAGGACCCCATGCATATTTTTTAACTAAGATTAGCAATATGATAAAGAAGACAAGTTGGACTAACATGTCACCAACGTGAAGTCCCCCGATTGCAGCATATAGTGTAGACCCAGTGAATGCCTGCACAGAATTCACTCCTTTCACCTAACTTTGTTAAGCAATACTTTTTATATGAAACGTTTAACTTCTCTATTAAAAGGGTACATAATAAGGGCGAAGATTCTATTGGAATACTCTCTCCGCCATTAATTACATCCAAGCTTGTGCCCATAGGTACGGGCGTTTGCGCTTAGTAATATTACATTACCATTAATGCGATAACTACTGCGATGATCGGCATTGCCTCAACTAAACCGACACCAATAAACATTGTTGTTTGAAGCTGGTTCTTAAGTTCTGGTTGACGAGCAATCCCCTCAACTGTACGTCCTACGATCAAACCGTTACCAATACCAGCGCCTACTGCTGCTAGTCCTACTGCAATTGCAGCTGCTAAAACTCCCATAATATAAATCCTCCTCAGAAAATGTTGTAATTTTTTTGTCCTGCTTTAACAGTCACGCCATCAAAGCTGGTTAATACACAATTGTTGCTGAACCTTAATGATCGCTGCTTACTTTGTGTGACATGTAAACCATTGTCAACATAGTAAAAATAAATGCCTGGATACCACCTATGAACAGGCTGAATCCCTGCCAAGCCAGCATTGGAATTGCACCGCCCAGGAATCCCCAGAATCCTGATGCCATTAATCCTGCCAGCAACCCTAGTAGAACTTCGCCGGCAAATATATTACCGAAAAGTCGTAAACCTAATGTTAGGGTATTTGCAAATTCTTCAAGTAGCTTAATAGGTAGAAATACTGGAAAAGGCTTCAAGAAATCCTTCCCGTATTCTTTTGCACCCTTCACTTTAATGCCATAGAAATGCGTCAGCAGAATAACCATTGCCGCAAGTGAAAGTGTGACTCCCGGGTCTGATGTTGGTGATTTCCACCATAGATCATGACCAAATACTGCAAGAAATGCTACACCCATTAAATTACTTACTAAAATATATGTGATTAGTGTTAATCCAAGCGGCAAGAAAATCTTACCTGTTTTCCAGTCCATCGCATCGTTTATAATGCCTTTCACGAAGTCCAGGATCCATTCCATGAAGTTCTGCACGCCTGTTGGCTTCATTTGAAGGCTCCTTGCTCCCAGTACGCTAAGGATGAAAACAATTAACGAAGCAATTGCAATCATTAGGACATTCGATAAATTAAAATCAAGCCAGGCTATTCCAAAAACATCTTCTACTACCGGTGCTGTATGATTCACGTTATTCACCCCTCTCTCAAGCACTAATCTTTAGATTTGAACACCATAAAATCTATCAGAATGACGATATATGACGTCATTAGACCGATTATTACGGCTATTACGTGAAAATATTCTTCGAAACGGAGTGCTATGACTACTGCTAGTGCGACGGCAGCGAATCGCGATACAGTGCCTAGTCCTCTTGCGGATTGCTTTTTTACTACGGCCTCTCCAAAGTCGTAAATCTTCTTTTGCAAGATCCACAAATTATAAAAGCTAATTATGGCTCCTAAAAGAAGTCCGAGGAAGATACGAGGATAAGGGGCAAACCCTGCACCAAGTACCAAAAATGCGAGAAGGTAGAGCATCCACATGCGTTGACGGGCTATCATATTTTCGTATTGCTTCATGATTTAGATGCCCCCGTCAATGATAGCTCTGAATTCTACCTTATAATAGTAGGTTCTTTGTGATGAGCTTGTTTCCTTCCATCTGAGAAATATCCCAACTTTTTATGCTGCCAGTCAGAATGTAGAATTTTCCCCAGATACTCTGATCAATTGCCTGATCAGATTCATTTTCAGCACATATTGGCCAAAAAAAATTTAACAAATACGTGCGAAAAATCAGTACATTTGCGGATTGATGGCCTTCTTGAATCATGTCTTTTCGACATAAAAACATAATTATTGCAGTATAATGAAAACCTTATCATCCCACACTACGCAAGTGTACAATAGCCATAGAGCGTTGTCAATTAGTTTGTGAGATAAAATACATACTGCCAAAAATAAGCATATTTTATCACAATTTAGGAAGTGTATTGTCTGCATATTTGCATACCATTATACACTTCCCCATAACACTCTATTATTAGTATAAAGGATAAGTGATGGCTAATGAGTGACGGTTTTGTGAACGTATTAACTATTTTTCGGGGGCCATCGTTAATTCCGTTACATAACTGTCGTACGTGCCATCGCTTAAGGTTAAAGTAACCAGCACCAGGTAATTACCGGATGCATTTACATCTTTTTCATCTAAATATCCTTCGTTCATTCCGACGACTGGCTCATCAATTTCGAATAGTGTTTGCTCATGAACTAGGGTGTCCGGATTGTACAAATCAACCGAAATATGTTCCGCCTCATCTGTCACATATAATCTGTACATATACGTGTCATCTGAAAAAGGCTTTAAAGAAAATTCCAGTCCCATTGCCTTTTGATAATCTCCCGTCTCATTAAGGAACAGGTATGGCAGCTGATAGGATTTCTGCTCGGAGTTTAATGTCAGGTACCCCTGATGAATTCCCTTCTGCAACCAGTCCGATGTCACGTCCAGCTTAATTGGCACGGATTTTTTGCCATGTGCCTTGACTGAAAACTGCTGGGGAATATGCCATCTAATGCCCTGCTGTTGGTTAGGAATAGTAAAATAATAATCCTGGGCATGATTTGATGTGTTTTCTACGGTCAATTCTACTGTTTTCGTTTCCTTGTGCTCTTCAACCTTCCCAAAAGAAAGCAAAGGCTCGTGGAGAATAGTATCTGTTTGAATCGCTGCCTTTGGTTGAATCAACCCCATTCCCTGTACAATTGGATCCATTATTTTCCCGTTTTGATCATATAAAGGCTGGGCTGTTGTTTTTAGCGCATTGGTCACCTGCTCCACTGTCCAATCGGGGTGCGCTTCTTCTACCAGTGCTAAAGCACCTGCAACATGCGGCGCTGCCATACTGGTCCCCTGCAGGACAGCATATCCCCCGGGGACGGTACTTAAAATATTTGCTCCTGGTGCAACCACGTCTGGTTTGATATCCCAATTTACCGTGACTGGCCCACGCGAACTAAAGGATGCAATTGTTCGCGGGACCTTCTGGTAGTTTGTTTCTAGATATAGGTCGCCCTTCTCCAACTGACCAATAAGCCACTGTCCTGCTTTCTTTGAGACAGATGCGACGGGAATTTCAATTGGATCTTGTTGACTATCGACTGAGCCATTAAAATTTCCTTTTTCATTATTGTAAATAATAACCGCTTCAGCACCCTTTTCCTGCGCCTTCTTTGCTTTATCATAAAATGGAACTTTATTGCCTCGCGCCACGACAGCAATTTTTCCGCGTAAATTGGCTTCTTCAATTGACGCCACTTCATAGTCCTTGGTAAAGTCCCAAGCTGGTGCACCATTCATTGATTGAAGCGGAATGGCTTTGTCCTGCAAGGATTCGTAGAGGTAGGGAACCTTTTCCGGATACGTTGATGCCCCGACTGATAACGCTTTTGATGCGGTAGCTGGTGAACCAACTGTCCAATTCGCCGGTCCCGCATTACCATTAGCGATAACCACAGCAACTCCGAGATCAACGGCTCGGTTAACGGCCACACTCGTCGGAAAGTCAGGACCATTGACTGTATTGCCCAGTGACAGATTGATAATATCAACACCATCCTCAATCGCCTGCTCCATCGCGGCGATTACTTGGATCGATGTCCCGCTCCCCCCTGGTCCAAGTGCACGGTAAGCGTAAAGATCTACATCCGGTGCCACACCTTTAAATTCTCCGTCAGCCCCGATAATCCCAGCCACATGCGTTCCATGCATTGTCGGGATTCCCTGCTCCTGCTGGGTTTCCATTGGATCTTCGTCAAGATCAACCAGATCATATCCATCTACATAATTGACATCTAAATCCGGATGATTATAATCAATCCCCGTGTCAATTACTCCTACTTTTACTCCGTCTCCCGTATAATCTGTGTTGTTAATATTATTTGGGATCACCGGGACGTTCTTCGTTTCAGTGGAGGTTGCCTTATAAGTACGGACTGGATGAACTGCTTTCACAAAATCAAGCGAACCCATTTCGTTCAGCTTCCGCGGAGAAGATTTTAATGCCAGCCCATTAAACAGCTTATCAAATGTCGCGACCACTTCCACATATGGAAAATAAGTATGTAAATATTCCTCACGCTTATCCGGGTCACCCTCCACTTCTATAATGACAGACACGACATTTTTATCTTCCTGCGAATGAACTTGAAATGGCTGCATGGTGAGAATCAGTGCTAAAATGAGAACTAGTTTGATGAGTAGTCGCATGTGTTGCGTCCCCTTTTTTACTTTGAAGAAAGTAAAGTTGATATAAAGTTTGGTGAGAAGCCAAGACTTTCTAATAGCTTTTGGAAAAACAGGGAAAACATACATGTTGGAGTAAGGAAATTTGCATGAGATTTAAGATTGATTGCGGGCGGTTGGCCGGGGATTACCTGCTGGAGTTAGCGTTAGCGGCGGGATTGGTGGCTAGCTGCTGTTTTGGCGTTTTATCGGCTGTTTTTGGATTATATTTGCGGTCCTGACGATTTATCGGCCGTCCTGGCTTTTTATCAGCCATTCTCCGATTTTATCGGCCGTTTCCAGATTATATCTGCCGTTCTGGCTTTTTATCGGCCATTCTTCGATTTTATCGGCCATTTCCAAATTATATCGGCCGTCCTGGCGTTTTATCGGCTGTTCTCCGTTTTTATCTGCCGTTTCCAGATTATATCGGCCGTCCTGACGTTTTATCGGCCGTTCTCAAAATATATCCGCCGTTCTTCATTTTTATCGGCCATTACACCGATATATCAGCTACTCACAATCCTTTCAAACAAAAAAATACTGCCCACTTAATGGCAGCATTTTGGTTACATTTAATTAAAATATCCTGCGATCGCATCAGCTATTCGCATCGAAGCTTTCCCATCGCCGTATGGATTGGATGCTTTACTCATTTTGTCATGAGCCTGCTTATCAGATAATAATTCGTTGGCGAGGTTAAAAATTGTATCCTCATCCGTGCCTGCCAGTTTCAATGTTCCGGCATCAATTCCTTCTGGACGTTCTGTTGTATCACGAAGAACCAATACAGGAACACCTAGTGAAGGTGCTTCTTCCTGCACACCACCGGAGTCAGTTAAAATTAAATGTGCGCGGGAAGCGAAGTTATGAAAATCAACCACACCGAGTGGCTCGATTAACTTAATGCGATCATCGTTTCCTAAAATTTCTGCAGCGGTTTCCTGGACAACCGGATTTAAATGAACAGGATAAATAACCTGTACATCGTCATGCTCCTCAACCAGACGTTTGATCGCACGGAACATTTGCTCCATGTTGTTTCCAAGGTTCTCCCGGCGATGTGCGGTCATGAGTACCAGGCGTTTGCCACCGACCTCATCCAAAATCGGACTGCCATACGCTTTATCAACTGTAGTTTTTAATGCATCGATAGCGGTATTTCCTGTTATAAAAATGCTGTCCGCAGCTTTATTTTCATTAATTAGATTCTGCCTGGATTTCTCTGTTGGTGAAAAATGCAAATCTGCTATTACACCAGTCAGCTGGCGATTCATTTCTTCTGGGTATGGAGAATACTTATCCCATGTGCGTAAACCGGCTTCTACGTGGCCAACTGCAATTTGGTTATAATAGGCAGCAAGCGATGCCGCGAAAGTCGTTGTTGTATCACCGTGGACAAGCACGATGTCTGGGTTCGTTTTTTTCATGACTTCATCTAAACCTTCAAGTGCACGCGTAGTAATTTGTGCTAAGGTTTGTTTTTGTTTCATAATATCCAAATCATAATCAGGAGTGATATCAAAAATATCCAGAACCTGATCCAGCATCTCCCTGTGCTGGGCGGTAACCGTTACGATTGGTTCAAACTCATCACTGCGTTTTTGTAATTCTAAAACAAGCGGAGCCATTTTAATTGCTTCCGGCCTCGTTCCAAATATTGTCATGACTTTAATACGCTTCCCCATTCTACGCTTCACTCCATCAATTATTTTGTTCCGTACAAGCGATCACCTGCGTCACCAAGGCCCGGAATGATGTACGCATGCTCGTCCAATTTTTCATCGAGCGCTGCAATATAAATATCGACATCCGGATGTTCTTCTTTTAATTTCTCTACGCCCTCTGGTGCGGCAATCAGACACATGAAGCGGATTTGTTTTGCACCACGTTTTTTCAATGCCTGGATTGCGTCACAAGCGGACCCGCCCGTAGCGAGCATTGGGTCAATAACGATTAATTCGCGTTCGTTAATATCTAAAGGAAGCTTAACAAAGTATTCCACTGTTTTTAGTGTTTCCGGATCGCGGTATAGACCTACATGTCCAACACGAGCCGCTGGAATTAACTTCAACATTCCATCTAACATGCCTAGACCAGCACGGAGAATTGGAATCAGGCCAATTTTCTTCCCAGCCAGTACCTTTGTGTTAGCTTCCATTACGGGTGTATCAATTGTTTTATCCAACAATGGTAGGTCGCGGGTAATTTCAAATGCCATTAACATGGCCACTTCGTCAACAAGCTCGCGGAATTCTTTTGTTCCTGTATTTTTATCTCGTATGTACGTTAATTTATGTTGAATTAACGGATGATCAAGTACAAGTACTTTTCCCATTAGCCGATCACTCCTTAATAATTTCTTGCATCCATCAAATTGTACTGAAAAATCGACACCTTTTCAAGTAAAGGTCGGTTTTTAATCCATATGCTTCTTAGAAAATATTGGCTAGTCGCCAAGAACTATTGGCGAGAGCCTTAGATTTTTTTATACTTTACCGATAAAGACTTATACTACTCAAAATCTATAAACTGCGACGTAACAGCAACGTGATTTCCGCTGTGGGCAGTCGCTTTCCGCAGCGGAAAACAACCCTGCGCATTTTTCGTAGGATATCACCTTACTATTAGGTCGCAATTTTTACCAACCGGGACAGATGAAAAAACAACCTTTTCAAAAAAAGCGCCCCTATGATAGAGGCGCTCCCAATTTATGCGTATAATGGATGTTTATTTGTTAGAGCATGCACACGATCAGCTGCTTCTTTTAGTTTTGCTTCATCTTCGTGGTTTTTCAACGTGAATGAAATAATGGACGCGATTTCTTCCATTTCCGCTTTACCAAACCCACGTGATGTTACTGCAGCAGTACCGATGCGAATTCCGCTTGTTACAAATGGACTTTCTGTATCAAATGGAATTGTGTTTTTATTCGTTGTAATTCCGATATCGTCAAGCACTTTTTCAGCAACTTTTCCGGTAAGTCCAAGTGTTTTTACGTCTAATAGTAAAAGATGGTTGTCCGTACCGCCGGAAACAATCCGCACACCGTCACGGGTCAATGCCTCGCCCAACGTTTTTGCGTTTTCAATGATTTGTTTGGAGTACACTTTAAAATCATCTGATAGTGCCTCTTTGAATGAAGTTGCTTTGGCAGCAATCACGTGCATCAACGGTCCGCCCTGCATACCAGGAAATACGGATTTATCAATTTTTTTCGCAAATTCCTCTTTACAAAGAATCATGCCACCGCGTGGTCCGCGCAATGTTTTATGTGTTGTAGTGGTAACAAAATGAGCATGTTCAACCGGGTTCTGGTGAAGTCCTGTTGCAACCAATCCTGCAATATGTGCCATATCTACCATTAAATAAGCATCAACTGCGTCAGCAATTTCACGGAACTTAGCAAAATCAATATGACGGGAATATGCGCTGGCACCAGCCACAATCATTTTTGGCTTAACTTCTTGTGCCTTTTTCAAAACTACATCATAATCAAGCTGTTCTGTATCTTTTTCTACACCATAGTCAACAAAGTTATACAAGGTTCCGCTGAAGTTCACTGGACTTCCGTGTGTCAAATGTCCGCCATGGTTTAAATTCATGCCAAGAACTGTGTCACCAGGTTCTAGAACAGTAAAATAAACAGCCATGTTTGCTTGTGCACCGGAGTGCGGCTGAACGTTTACATGATCCGCACCGAATAATTGTTTGGCTCGATCGCGCGCTAGGTTCTCTACTACATCAACGTGTTCGCAGCCGCCATAATAGCGTTTGCCTGGATAGCCTTCAGCATATTTATTCGTCAATACAGATCCCATTGCCTCCATAACCGCTTCTGAGACAAAGTTTTCTGATGCAATCAATTCAATTTTGTCATGCTGACGCTTTTTTTCATCCTGTATTGCTTGATATAATTCCTGATCTCCTTGTTTTACATGTTCCATATTTAGCTCCTCCTATGTGTGTAAAAATTAGTTACAGCTTTTGTTTTCAGGTTGACTAGAATAGATAGCTCGTTCCCCGCCAATTAATTTCGGCCTTGTTTTTGCCCCTGTCACACGTGCCTTCCCAACCATCTTCTGTGCAAAGCGAAGTGGTATTGCAACATGCTTCAGGTGCATGCCAATCATGGTGTCACCAATATCGATACCTGACGATGCCCGAATCTTTTCTACCACAACTGGATTATCCATGTGCTTGTACGCGTAGGTTGCCATCGATCCCCCTGCTCTGGGTGCAGGAATAACGGATACTTCTTCATGAACAAGTGGATTAAATGCCGCCTGTTCAATTACAAGCCCACGGTTTAAATGTTCACAGCACTGAAAGGCAAGATTCACACCGGTTGCCTTCTTCAAGTCCTTTAGACCAGCAAAAATAACGGCAGCCAAGTCCTCGCTTCCAGCTGTTCCAATATGTTCTCCAGCTACTTCACTCGTTGAACATCCAATTACGAAAAAATCATTCGGATTAAGATCATCACGCATCTTCCATTCATTTACAAGCCCTTCCATGTCGGTTTTCACTTGCTGCTGTAAATCAATCACGAGCAATCACCTGTCCCTATACTAGATATCGACAAACTTTGGCAATCTCTGACTTTATCTTTCTTCGTAGGCAGTAACTTTTCCAATCCGATTCGCGTGACGGCCGCCGTCAAATTCCGTTTGCAGCCAAATTTTTGCGATCTCACGGGCTGGCCCTGGTCCAATGACGCGTTCGCCCATAGCAAGCACGTTTGAATCATTGTGCTGGCGGGTCAATTTTGCACTATATGCATCATGCACTAATGCACAGCGAATTCCAGATACTTTATTTGCTGCTATGGACATGCCAATTCCTGTCCCGCAAATAAAAATCCCGCGATCAAATTCACCTTTCGCAACACGTTCTGCTGCAGGCAGTGCATAATCCGGATAGTCAACTGAACTTTGACAGTCACAGCCAGTATCCTCATACTCTATTCCTAATTCGTTTAGAAGCTCAATCACTTCATTACGAAGGGTCATTCCTGCATGGTCTGCTGTTAAAATTACTTTCATGCCTTTTTCACTCCTTATCCTGTAACTCTATTATGCATCATTTTAACTTATTTTTCGATTTTTTTAATTAACTGATCAATGTATAGTTCCAGTTCCACCAGTGTTGCCTGATAAACTGGTAAATCGCCGCCAAAAGGATCTGAAATGTCATAATTGATGAGACTCGACTCTAGCCTCTGTATCCTTTGCAAGTCCTCACGCATGTATTCCGAAAGTTGATACTCCAATGTGAGCTGGTCTATTTTGTTTTGGTGTTCCTGGATAAACGTTGACCGCTTTTCCTGATAATCGGCGTAAGCAATCTTTAACTCCCGCCACACATCTTTATCCGCGTCAGACACATATTCTTTTAACGTATAGTATTTATCCTGGAATTTCGGATGATGTAAGATCAACGACTGCTTATGTTGGGTTGTCATCGTCAAAACAAGGTCTGACCAGTACAGCAGCTTATCTGTAACTGGCTGTGAATAGTGGTCCAGAGTAATTCCCTTTTGGTTCAATGCCTCTATTGCTGTTTGGTTCACCCGTTGATTTTTCCCAGCAAAAATACCCGCAGACTGTACAGTTGCATGCGGTAATTTGTTGGTTATTAACGCTTCTGCCATCGGGCTTCGGCATGTATTTCCGGTACAAATAAACAAAATGTTCATAACCAAACCTCCGAGTAAAACTGGAGTTAAACAGTAAATAAACTCCTTCTCAAACTATACCATAGAAAGAAGGAGATTGTCAGAAAAAAACAGTATTATTTCGAAGGTTGTCCATCTTGTTAATGAAAAAGTAACAGGAGGCCGAATGCACAAAGGATGCTTCCTCCCAGCATTTCACTGTATACACCAAGGATTCCATGCACCTTCTTGCCTGCAATCATGCCAATCCATGTTAAAACCATGCTGGCACCACCGAACAATAACAGAGCAATAAATGTTTTCACACCCGACATACCAAGACTTAGTCCGACGGAAAAGCTGTCCAGACTAACACTAAATGCAAAAAGGATTAAGCCAATACCTGTAGGCTGGATAAACTTTTTTGCTTCGTGGTTAAATGCAGAGAAAAACATTTGGGCACCAATTGCAAATAATAACAGGCTTCCAATAAAGACGGTTACATCGCCAATTTGTCCGGATATGGCCTTTCCAAGCACAATTCCTATAAATGGCATGATGATATGAAAAATACCAATAACAATCCCTATGTAAGCAATTCGTTTCAGCCGAATCCGCTGCATCCCCATTCCGAGGCTAACGGAAAAAGCATCCATACCGAGTGCAAATGCCATAAATATTAATGACACCAATTCCCCTAAGTGTTCCTCTACCATTTACAAATCCCCCTCGAAAAGCTCTCTCTCGTACAATCTATGCTAGTCCAGGAAAGGATATGACCTCAGGAAATCTTTAGAAAACTTGGCGTTCGCCAAGCCTTTGGGCGAATGCCTTAGTTGCACTTATGCAGAAAGAAATATGGATATACTTTCTTTACTGCTAAAAAAAGATGCGGGCCATCTGTCCGCATCTTTTCTACTTCACATATTTAGTTGCTGCTTTTTTAAGGCGATTCATTATGGCTTGTCCAATGTTTTCTTCCGGAAATGCCTCGCAAATGATCAAGTCAATATTTCCATTTTTAAAAGTACGCAAGGCATTATAGAGGTTAATGGCGACTTCCGCCAGGTTTCCTTGTTTCCCGAGCTGAATTTTTTCATCGGCCCGAAGCATTTCCGCAGTTTCATCACTGGCCATTACTCCAACTTTACGCCCGTTGTTCCTTTCAATGTCAATTATCTCCTGCAGCTTATCCACAGAACCTTCCACCAGCCATAATGGCGCCTCTGGTGCATAGTGGGTATATTTCATACCAGGAGCTTTTGGTTTATCCGTTCTATTCGTTTGGGGCTTGTCAACGTGCACTTCACCGACCACTTCTTCAATCTGTTCCAATGTAATGCCACCCGGACGCAGAATGATTGGAATTTCACCCGTACAATCAATTACGGTTGATTCCAGACCTACCCCGGTTGGTCCCCCATCCAGCAGGCCATTTATTTTTGAATTCAAGTCCGTCCACACATGATCGGCTGTAGTTGGACTTGGTTTGCCTGATATATTTGCACTTGGCGCGGCTACTGGAATATCCGCTTCCCTCAATAGTTGCAGTGCCACCGGATGTTCTGGAATCCGAACGCCGATTGTTGATAAGCCAGCCGTAACATTATCCGCACAAGTCCCGTTACTTGGCAAAACAAATGTGATTGGACCAGGGGAAAAAACGTCCATCAGTGTCTCTGCCTTTTCTGGCAAATTGTCCACAAGGGCTGTTAATTGCTTTTTTGTTGCAACATGAGCAATTAAGGGGTTGTCTGCCGGTCGTCCCTTCGCTGCGAAAATCTTAGCAACTGCGTCCTCACTCGTTGCATCAGCACCAAGCCCATAAACTGTTTCCGTGGGAAAAGCAACAGTCATTCCGTTCCTTAAGAATTCTGCTGCTTCTCGTATTTCCTTATTATTTATTTGAACATTATCATGTAAATTCCATCGCACCGTGTGTGTCATCATCTTTACCTCATTTCTATCACCCATTTTAGTCGATGACAAGAAATTTGGCAAAAGCAACGAACCGGATAAAGTTTAACAATTCTTGTTTTGTGGACAAATTGTGCATAAGTAATAGTTTATCCCCAGGTTATCAACTGATTGTTAACAACTTATGTTAATATCCACAGGATTCATTAAGAAACTTCGTATGCCCACCAATTACCACTGCTTTTAACCGGTATATTCACAGGGCATTCCTCTTGTTGTGGACGAAACTGCAGTGATTCTAGTAAAATGTCCACCAATGGTTGTTGACTGTGCACATATACACAGGTCGCCTGGTTTTCCTTTGCGATAGCCAAGATTGATTCAATAATCACCGGTAATCCTTCTGCCGCCTGCCTTGTTACATGCAGCTTCTTCAGCCAATGCACCCCATCTTCCATGGCATCCAGTACAAAGCATCCCTCAATCTGTTCATTCATTTGCACAACATATCCTTTTTCCATTAGAAGTGACTTATCCACATCCGGGTTATTTTTAATAAATTGCTCTAACCTTGCATATGAAACATCTTTTGCTAGAATCAATTCCATCTATCTCACCCCTTAAACTTAATAGTTTCCATCTACTAAAACTATGTTATGCGCACCAGATACGTATTATGACAGGCCTAACCATTCAAATAGGAAAAACTTCTTCTCAACCGGTTCTTCTTCCTCCTGTTTAGTAGGTTCCTCAGCACTTGCCTTTGCAGAGGCAACGGAAGTTCCATTCGAAAAATCCAGAAAACATAGTGGTGGGAACAGGACACACCACCAATTCGCGCCCTTGCCTTTTCCAATAGTTATTAACACCGCTTCATATTCACCAGCAGGATAGATATAATTACCATAAAGCTTTGTAGGGAATGTCACGTTCGGACCGTATTTCACTTCAAATGTCTGGTCTTTGTCTTCCTCTTTTAACGTGTCTGCTACTATTGACTTTATCTCAGGAAGTCTTGCCTGAATTAATTCACGTGCTTCATTAATATCAGAAATATCCTTCACCCATTTGGAGATATTCGCATTCACTGCATCACGTACTGTACGTTTTACCTCCTGATCGCGGTCCCCATCGCTATTTGCTAGAATTCGTAACCGGATCGCCTCATCAGGTATAACTTGATAGCCCTTCTTATCTTCAGTAGGCTGACTTGCTCCATTAGCTGGCATTGATAAAAATAATATAAAAAATATAAGTACAAAAAATAGGATTTTCTTCATCATCTGTTCCCCCTCAACCGTTTGTTTCTATCAGTATGGGCGGGGTTGGATAATTTTAAACTAGTAATCTACTAAAAAATTCGTGGACGGGGCTCAGTGCTGCTGTGCCCGGGGTTTGCGGTGTTGTGCTCAGTTTGTGTTGCTGATTGTACGGGGGAGGTGGTACTGAGTTCGCAGTGCTGTCGCCCGAGTTCAACCATCTGTCTCCCAGGTATCGCACTGTCAAAACGAAAAGACTTATCCAACTGCAATAAGTCTTTACATGTTTGCTGAAATAATACGATCATGTCCGTTAATGTCTTTAATAACCGCTACATCAGCTTTTGGATATTTATTTTTTATTAACTGGGATACTGCCCGCCCCTGTTCATGACCTATTTCGAAAACAGTTTTCTTCACACTAGGCGGCATGCTGTGGATAATTTGTTTATAAGCTGCAAGGCCATTTTCATCCGCAAATAACGCCAGGTGTGGATCAAACTTCCTAACCGTATCGGACAGCAATGATTCATCAGCTGGAGCAATATATGGCGGATTGGAAACCAGAATGTCTGGGTTTATCCCCTTATCCACAACTGGTTGCACAAAATCCCCCTGCATAAAAGTGACATTAGCTCCTAATCTCTTTGCATTCTGTTTAGCGATATCAAGGGCCGACTTTGATAAATCCGTTGCATAAACTTTGGCCAGTGGGAGCTCCAGTGCCAACGTAATCGCGATAATTCCGCTTCCAGTACCAATATCAGCGATAGTCTGTGGCTCGTCCTTCGCATTTTGGAGAATATGCTCAATTAATTCCTCCGTTTCCGGACGCGGAATCAATACATCTTTATTCACAATAAATTCTCTGCCATAAAATGATTCTGCACCAGTAATGTGCTGAATCGGCATCCCGGTTTCTGCATGAAGTGTAATCGACTGTTTAAACGTATTCACAATTTCACTAGGAACCGGTTCGCGCATATTTGCAAAAAACGCCGAACGTGACGTGCCAAGATAATGCAGTAATAAAAGTTCACCTACATGTGTCTCCCTATGATGTTTTTCTAAAAAAAGAGAAGCCCATTGCAGGACTTCATATTGTTTCATTTCCATGTTATTCACCGATTTGCTCTAACTTTTTCGTTTGTTCTTCCATTTGCAGCGCTTCAATAAACTCATCCAATTTTCCTGTTAAAATTTGGTCAAGCTTTTGAATGGTTAGGTTGATTCGATGGTCCGTCACACGATTCTGTGGAAAGTTGTACGTGCGGATCCGTTCCGAACGATCACCGGTACCGACTGCTGACTTTCGGTTTTCATCGTACTCCGCCTGTGCTTCACGCTGGAATTTATCATAAACACGTGCGCGCAAAACCTTCATTGCCTTTTCCTTGTTCTTAATCTGTGATTTCTCATCCTGACAGGATACAACAACTCCAGTTGGCATATGTGTCAGGCGAACGGCAGACATCGTTGTATTAACACTTTGTCCACCTGGTCCACTTGAGGCAAAGGTATCAACGCGGATATCATTATCATGTATTTCAACTTCGACTTCTTCCGTTTCTGGTAAGACAGCAACAGTAGCAGTTGACGTATGAATTCGCCCACCAGATTCAGTCTCTGGTACACGCTGCACGCGATGTGCACCATTTTCATATTTCAAACTAGAATAGGCACCATTTCCATTAATCATAAAAATGATTTCTTTATATCCACCAACACCAGTCGAACTCGCTTCGATTACCTCTGTCTTCCAGCCCTGTACTTCAGCGTAGCGGGAATACATCCGGTATAAGTCTCCAGCAAACAATGCCGCTTCATCGCCACCAGCTGCACCACGAACCTCCATAATTACGTTCTTATCATCATTTGGGTCCTTCGGCAATAGAAGAACTTTTAGCTTTTCTTCCAATTCCGCTTGCCTCTCGTTCAGGTCAGCTATCTCTGCCTTTACCATATCATGCATTTCATCATCTAATTTATCTTCAAGCATCGCTTTTGCATCGTCAAGTTGTTCAACAACTTCCTTATATTCACGATAAACCTGGATGACATCTTCCAGTCCAGACTGTTCCTTGGAGTATTCACGCAGCTTTTTTGTATCACTGATTACATCAGGATCACTTAGCAATTGATTTAATTTATCATACCGATCTTCTAATGATTGTAAACGTTCTAACAACGCCGGCCACCTCTTTCTCATTAACAGTATAATTATAGTATACGATAGTGTGCAGGTCAAAGGTGACTTGTTAAAAACAAATTAATGGACCAGGTTTCCCTAGCCCACATCCTTCTATGCTTCATCTGCCAATGTCCAGCTTTTTCCGCGTTCATCTTTATATACAATGTGTTCCTCGGTAAATTTAGTTGGTGAATCAAGCCCCGCCGCTGCAGCTACGCGGAATAATCCTTTTCGCATTGTGATCACGTAATTAGCCGTCCGCCACTTTTTCTCCCCTATAACAAGGGCTTTCTGCAGTTCGGGATCTGTTGTCGCTACACCAACTGGACAGACATTTGATTCACATTTTAATGTCTGAATGCAGCCAACTGTTATCATGAAACCACGGGCGATATTGACAAGATCCGCGCCCATTCCAAGCGCAATCGCCACCCTGTCTGGAGAAAACAATTTACCTGATGAAATGATTTTAACCTGATCACGTACACCATATTTTTTCAATGCACGATGTACAAGCGGTAATGCGGACTTGATTGGTAATCCAACACTGTCAGTCAATTCCTGATAGGACGCACCTGTTCCACCTTCACCACCATCAACCGTAATGAAGTCCGGGCCTTGGCCTAAATCACGAATATGCTTGGCCAATTCCTCTGCTTCATGTACACTTCCTATTACAATTTTCATTCCAACAGGCATACCTGTGTGTTCCCGAATACGGTCAATAAATCCAAATAATGATGGAATATCACCGTAATCCTCAAATCTGTTCGGACTGTCAATTGATTTAAAAGGCTCTACTTTACGAATTCTAGCAATTTCTTCGGTAACCTTTTCAGCGTCAATATGACCGCCACGCGTCTTTGCTCCCTGGGCAAGTTTAACTTCAAATGCTTTTACTTGCGGAATTTCACTCTTTTTTAGTAACTCATCCCAATCGAAATTCCCTTCTGGATCACGGACCCCAAATAACCCCGGGCCGATCTGCATAATGATATCCACACCACCCTTTAGGTGATAATCGGATAATCCGCCTTCCCCAGTATTCATCCAGGTACCCTTTGCAATTCCTAACCCTTCCGATAAAGCCGTAATCGCATGCTCACCTAAGGACCCGTAGCTAATGGCAGACATACCGATTTGCCCTCTTACCTTGAACGGGTGTTTTACGTTCGGCCCGATAACAACTGCATCTTCTTCTGGCAGTAAATAAACACTCGATTCATCTTTTTCCAGGTGCTCTTCTCTTTCCGTAAATAATGGGTCTTTGATTAATAGATAGCGGTCTGTTGTGACTTTTGTATCATTATCCATTCTCAGTTCTTCTGTTAGCCTTGGAAACATGGAGTTTCGTATATAATAACCCGGTGCCTCAAAGTCCCTTTGCGATCCAAATCCATACACGTCCCGCTTGTATTTGGCCTTTTTCACAATGTGCTGGAAATCCCTTCTCGAGAATGGTTTTCCTTCATTATCATTGTTAAAAAAATATTGGCGAAGTTCTGGTCCAATTTTCTCAAAAAAGTAGCGGACTCTACCTACAACAGGGTAATTACGGAGTACTGGATGCTGCTTCTGGGAACGATCTACGGAATAAACATATAGGGCTATTATAATTAAAACAATTACAATTATCGCTATTACCACAAAGCCTATAATTGTAAAAATATCCGCTAAATTCATGTTTCCATCCTACCTTTCACGACTAATATACGTTACAGATAGGGTGTATCATTAGCGGGATTACTATACGTATAAAACCCGCTATTCGCCTTTTGCTTAATAGCGAATGTATACTAACATAAACTCTTAAAGAACAAAAAAGAGTACCATTGGCACTCTTTTACTTCGTCAACTTTGATAATGACTTTAAAATGGGGTTACTGGGTTTATTAGGCACTTCATGATGATGACGGCATCTCGGTTCGTATGATTCTGATGCTCCAACCAGGATAATCGGGTCATCGTAGGACGCTGGTTTTCCATTAATCAAGCGCTGTGTTCTACTTGCAGGTGATCCGCAAATTGGACAAATTGCATTCAACTTAGTGACTGACTCACTTAATGCCATTAATTTTGGCATTGGTCCAAAGGGTTCGCCACGAAAATCAGTATCAAGACCAGCGATGATTACACGGATACCTTTATTTGCAAGCTCGTCTGCAACGTCGACAACACTTTCATCAAAAAATTGCACTTCGTCTATTCCAATAATGTCAATATTGCCATTTATATTTTCCAGGATTTCCTGCGAATTCTTTACGGGGCGTGCGATCGTTGATGTTCCATTATGAGAGACAACGGAATCCTCAGCATATCTATTATCAATGGCCGGTTTGAAGACACGTACGGACAAATTTCCATAAGTAGCCCGGCGAACCCGGCGTATTAATTCTTCCGATTTGCCGGAAAACATGCTGCCGCAAATTACTTCCACCCAACCACTTTGTTTCATTACGTACATGAGCTGAGTCTCCTTTCACAAGGTTATTCTTATCTATTATTTTATCACTATTTGCTGTTTTATGTAGTGGAAATTATAGTTTATTTTTGTTTTTAGCAAGTAAAAAACAGGCAAAATAAGACACTTTGCCTGTTACTTACAGTGATGTTAGATCACTTTTTGTTCAATCCAGCTTCGGCTCCTAGAAGCCTACGCTTTTTATTTCATATTATATTTTTTCTTGAATCGGTCTACGCGGCCACCGACTTTGTCTGCTTTTTGTTTACCTGTGTAGAATGGGTGTGAATCTGAGCTAATTTCCACACGGATTAATGGGTATGTGTTGCCATCTTCCCATTCAATTGTTTCCTCTGATCCTTTAGTTGAACCACTTAGAAACTTAAAGTCTGAGCTTGTATCAAGAAAAACTACTTTTCTGTACTCCGGATGAATATCCTTTTTCATGTCATTACACTCCTTTTTGCCCTGAATCCTTTAGAGACAGAGTTATTGTAAGAGCCATCATAGGTTTCTTACACTTTTAAAAAGTATAAGTCTTTAAGGCCTTCGCCAATAGTTCCTGGCGACAAGCCAAGATTTTCTAACCTTGTCGAAACTCACATAAAATGATTATATCAGTCTCCGTACATGATTGCAATACGACGGCATTATAAATTATCGTTAGCTTTTTTATTAAGGCAATCACGTTGCTGTTACACGCAATTAATATCAACTGCGGTGATATTAGCAACAAACTATATTATTTTTTCGTACCTCGACGGGTCATGTCCTCATCCATTTGCTGGAAGAATTCTTCATTACTTTTAGACCCTTTTAGGCGACGAAGGAAGCGGTCAAGAAAGCCTTGTGAATCCTGCATTGTTTTACGGATTGCCCAAATTTTATCAAGATGGCTTTTCGGAACAAGCAACTCTTCTTTTCTTGTTCCTGAGCGTAATATATCTATTGCTGGGAATATACGGCGTTCCGCAAGACTGCGATCGAGATGCAGTTCCATGTTACCTGTTCCTTTAAATTCTTCGTAAATTACGTCATCCATCCGTGAGCCGGTATCAACTAACGCAGTTGCTAAGATGGTAAAGCTTCCACCTTCTTCAATATTTCGGGCTGCGCCAAAGAATCGTTTTGGACGATGAAATGCCGCCGGGTCGATACCACCGGATAATGTACGTCCACTTGGTGGAATTACCAAGTTATACGCTCTAGCCAGTCTGGTGATACTGTCCATTAATACGATGACATCACGTTTATGTTCTACTAGTCGCATGGCACGCTCTAGGACTAATTCGGATACTTTGATATGACTTTCCGGAACCTCATCAAATGTTGAACTGACGACATCTACATCAGAAGCCACGGAGCGTTCAATATCTGTTACCTCTTCCGGGCGTTCATCCACCAGCAAAATGATTAGTTTCGCGTCAGGATGATTTTTCGAAATGCTGTTGGCAATCTCTTTAAGCAGCATTGTCTTACCCGCTTTAGGTGGTGCAACGATCAACCCACGCTGGCCAAATCCAACCGGTGTCATTAGATCAATGATACGTGTTGACAATTTATTTGGTTCTAATTCCAGTTTCATTAACCGATCAGGGTAAAGCGCTGTCAATGCAGGAAAGTGAACACGTTCCTTCGAGCTCTCGGGATTATCACCATTTACTGCATCAACGTGCAATAAACCATAATATCTTTCATTTTCCTTTGGTGGACGGACTTTTCCTGAAACCCTGTCACCATTTCGCAAATCAAAACGACGGATTTGTGATGCAGAAATGTATATATCTTCTGCACTTGGTGAATAGTTGATCGGGCGCAAAAATCCAAATCCCTCTGAAGGTATGATTTCTAAAATTCCGTTCATGAATAAAAAGCCATCTTTTTCTGCCTGTGCCTTTAAAATGGAAAAGATAAGTTCACGTTTTGTTAGTTTCGCATAATAGGAGACCTTGTACTCTTTTGCTAATGCATAGATTTCTTTTAATGTTAGTGTCTCCAAATGCGATATTGATAATTCAGCCATAAAATCACCACGCCTATTTATTTTTACATGCTAGTTTCTTTTAAACTATTTATTACTTTGTTTCATTTGACCGACTATAGAAAACAGGTACTCGCCTCTAATCTTTGGCGCAGTTTCCCTTGTACTTTAAGTAATTATAAATCTTTATCGTTAGGCTTTCGCCATTAATTCTTGGCGGTAACCATGATTTTTGAATAATGAATTCCCTGAAGTCCTTAGACAGCTGCAGCGGAATATGGTATTAATGAGATTTCCTCTTCTAATATGAAGGTAAGTTCATGCAGACAGGAAGAATTGCCGGAAGCTAGAGTAGGAGTTTCTTTACACGGTATCAACTATATTAACCATTCCACACTACTATTAAACATCTACAATAGTATACGTTCCAATACAAAGTTTCAACTCTATTTTAAAAAACATCGAATTAATAGATAAGGAAGCCAAAAACACTGGCTTCCCCGCATCCTATTTTCTTTACGGTTCCATAACAAGGTTAGGTTTCTTTTGCAGGCTGTGTTCGCCGTCGATGAACCTTACAGTACCACTTTTCGCACGCATTACAACAGTTTGTGTCGTAGCCTTTGTACCCTTGAATTGAACACCTTTTAATAATTCACCGTCAGTTACTCCGGTTGCAGCAAATATAGCGTCATCGCCGCCACAGAAATCTTCCATCGTTAAAACTTTTTCAAAATCGGTTATCCCCATTTTTTTACAACGGTCACGTTCTTCATCATTAGATGGAATTAACTTTCCTTGCAGCTCGCCACCTAAACATTTTAGTGCTACCGCGGCCAATACACCTTCTGGGGCGCCGCCAATACCAAAGAGAATATCAACACCTGTATCATCAAATGCAGTATTCATAGCCGCAGCAACATCACCATCGGAAATCAATTTGATTCTGGCTCCAGCATCACGGATTTCCTGAATTACTTTAGCATGACGCGGACGGTCTAACACAATTGCTACCAAATCTTCTATTGCTTTCCCTTTTGCCTCCGCTACAATCTGCAGGTTCTTAAGTGTTGAATAATTAATGTTTACTTTTCCCACAGATTCAGGTCCTACTGCCAGCTTTTGCATGTACATATCAGGTGCATGCAAAAGTGTTTTATGATCAGCAATTGCTATAACAGCGAGCGCATTCCATGTTCCTTGGGCAACTATATTTGTTCCTTCCAGTGGATCTACAGCCACGTCAACACTTGGACCACTTCCAGTTCCAAGCTCTTCACCGATGTATAGCATTGGTGCCTCGTCCATTTCACCTTCTCCAATAACAACTGTTCCTTGCATCGGGATTGTATCAAAAACATCGCGCATAGCAGATGTTGCTGCATCATCCGCTTCGTCTTTCTTACCTCTTCCCATCCAGCGAGCTGAGGACAATGCGGCAGCTTCTGTTACACGAACTATTTCCATGGTTAAACTTCTTTCCATGATTGAATTCTCTCCCTTTTATTATGTATTTGTTAGGTTTACATGAAACACCTGACCTGGCATCAGGTCAGGGGTGGAATTTTACGAGTTCTGAAATTGTTCTACTTCATGATCGGACATTTCTTCGCGCCATACATTTGCACCAAGACTAATCAACTTATCTGTAATCTTTTCATAACCACGATCAATATGTTCAAGCCCGGTGATTTCAGTAACACCATTTGCCATTAAACCAGCAACAATCAGAGATGCTCCGGCACGCAAATCAGATGCCTTAACACGGGCGCCCTCAAGCTGAACAGGGCCTGATACAATAGCCGATCCACCTTCAACTTTAATGATGGCATTCATTCGTCTCAATTCGTCGATATGCTTCAAACGGGCTGAATAGATGGTGTCCGTCACAACACCTGTGTTCACGGCCTTCGTTAATAATGTGGTGAATGGCTGCTGGAGATCCGTTGGAAACCCAGGATAAACAAGTGTTTTGATATCCACACTTTTCAATGGACCACGAGGGGCAATAAATAATTGCTCATCATTTTCCTCAACCGTTACACCCATCTCACGAAGTTTCGCTAATACAGATTCCAAATGCTGCGAGATTACATTATCAATAATCACTTCACTCCCAGCAGCGGCGGCTGCAATTGCATAGGTTCCAGCCTCAATCCGATCTGGAATAATGGTATGTGTGCATCCATGAAGCGCTGACACACCCTCAATTCGGATTACGTCAGTTCCAACACCCTTAATCTTTGCTCCCATATTGGTCAGCAGTGTTGCAACATCAATTATTTCCGGCTCTTTTGCAGCATTTTCAATGACAGTTTTACCCTTTGCCTTTACTGCTGCAAGCATAATGTTAATGGTAGCCCCAACACTTGAGACATCCAGATAAATACGTGCACCAGTCAGTTCTTTGGCTCGAATATAAATAGCACCCTGCTCATTGGTTACTTCTGCTCCAAGCGCCTCAAAGCCTTTAATATGCTGATCGATTGGACGAGGTCCTAAATGACAGCCACCTGGCAAGCCAATCACTGCTTGTTTAAATTTACCAAGCATTGCTCCCATAAAATAATAGGAAGCCCGAAGTTTCTTTACCTTGCCATTAGGTAATGGCATGGAAATCATGTGTTCTGGATCGATATCCACTTTTTGGCCATCCCACTCGACCTTCCCACCGATTTCTTCGAGTAAATCACCAAGGGTGTAAACGTCAGAGATTTCTGGTAACCCCTCAATCGTTACGTTTGAATCAGCTAAAATGGCAGCAGGCAACAGTGCGACTGCACTGTTCTTCGCGCCACTAACTCGAACTTTACCTTTTAAAAGATTTCCGCCTTCAACTAACATTTTTTGCATTTAGATACCCCTTTTTCGAGGCTGCTCAATAAATATTGAACACTCATGTTTGATTTGTTGATCTTAGGTTGTACAATTTTTCCAATTTCATGCCCTAAAATTTACTATTTTTTGTTCCAGTCATTTAAGAACTTTTCGATTCCCTGATCGGTTAATGGATGTTTGACAAGCTGGCCTAAGACTTTATATGGGATGGTTGCGATATGTGCACCGTTTAATGCTGCATCAGTTACGTGTAGGGGATGTCTGATTGACGCTGCGATGATCTCAGTTTCAATCCCGTGACGGTCAAAGATTCCTGCTATTGTGGCAATCAAGTCCATGCCATCTTGTCCAATATCATCAAGACGGCCTAAAAATGGCGAAACATAGGAGGCGCCGGCGCGAGCTGCAAGTAATGCCTGATTTGCATTAAATATTAACGTTACGTTTGTTTTAATATTCAAGTCACTAAATGCTTTAACTGCTTTAAGACCTTCTAGTGTCATTGGTACTTTCACAGTGATGTTAGGTGCGATTGCAGCCAATTCCTTGCCTTCTTCAATCATACCTTCCGCATCTTCAGAAATTACTTCAGCACTAACTGAACCAGACACTTCATCTGTGATTTCTTTTAAACGTTCATGAAAAGATACGCCCTCTTTTGCTACTAGACTTGGATTTGTCGTAACTCCAGCCAAAATACCCAAAGCATTAGCGGAACGTATATCTTCAATGTTTGCTGTATCGATAAAAAATTTCATAAACCAAAAACCTCGCTTTCTCTCTGTCTCGTTATCAAAACGTAAGCAAGAAATTAATTTCTTGCTTACGGATGCTGCTAGTAAAGATGAGTTGCTTCACCTATTTTATTAATTCGCTACAATATAAGAATACCAATTAGAGTGTGATGTCGCAACAAAAAGCAAATTATAAATCGGTGACCAAGTAAGCATATGTCCACATTTTGGAAGATTTTTTATTCCAATAATCCATTCACCATTTCACAAACTTCCAGGATGTTGAATGGTTTTGCCACAATATGCTCGATCAATGCACAATTATCCTCCTCATGCATGATTTCTTCTACTAAACCACTCATTAAAATAGACGGAATAATAATGTTTTCAGCTTCCAATTGCTGCAAAACGTTCACACCATCCATCACTGGCAGCTTGTAATCCAGCATAATCAAATCGAATGTACGTGCATGAACGCGATCCAGAGCGTCCTTACCCGTAATAGCCGTTGTTACCTGATATCCCTCATTTGTGAATACCTCGTCCAGTAAAAAACGAATTCCAGGCTGATCGTCTACAACTAGAATGTGCTTTTTCATCTCCCTCATCCTTAACCTTCCCTCATTCTCTATGAAACTATCTCTATTATACAATTATCTCTGCATTTACGCTTGAAAATCAAGACCAAATTTGTAAAAATGTCTATTCGACAAAACCCGCCCGGCTTTCCTGGCGGGTTTCGGCAATAGATTTTATTCTTCCATTATTTTGTTTCCGCCCGGTTAACCACTGCTCCTACAAATCCTTTGAAAAGTGATTGTGGGTTGGTCGGGCGCGATTTAAATTCTGGGTGGAATTGGCAAGCGACAAACCATGGATGATTTTCAACTTCAATCGTTTCAATCAGCCGGCCGTCTGGACTTGTTCCTGAGAAAATAAAGCCATTTTCCTCCATTTGCTCGCGGTAATCGTTGTTGAATTCAAAGCGGTGACGATGGCGCTCATAGACCAAGTCTTCTTGATCATAGGCTTCTTTTGTTTTTGTACCGTCTTTTAATTTACAAGGGTAAATACCCAATCTTAGTGTGCCGCCAAGATCTGAAATATTTTTCTGTTCCGGTAATAAGTCAATGATTGGATATGGTGTTTCTGGAGCTATCTCCGCTGAATGTGCTCCATCCAAATGCAGGACGTTTCGGGCAAATTCAACCGTTGCAAGCTGCATTCCAAGGCATATACCAAAGAATGGTATGTTATTCTCTCGCGCATAGCGAATTGCCTCTATTTTGCCTTCAATACCACGATCACCAAATCCACCCGGTACTAGAATACCATCAACACGTGACAGTTCATGCTTGATTGTTTCCTTATCCAGTTTCTCTGCGTTAATCCAATGCACAGCAACATCTGTGTCATAAGGATACCCTGCATGCTTCAATGCTTCAACCACAGATAAATATGCATCGGGTAATTCTACATATTTACCAACTAGTCCAATGGTAACTGTTTTGGATAAATGACGGACTTTATTAACCAATTCGATCCATTCATCCATTTCAGCTGGCTGACATGCCAAACCAAAATGATCGCAAGCCAATTGGTCCAAATTCTGCTCCTGCAGTGCAATGGGTACCTGGTACAAAATGTCGGCATCGCGCATTTCAATTACTGCCTTTTCATTGATATCACAGAACAAGGCAATCTTTTCTTTCATATCTTTACTTATTGGCAATTCCGTACGGAGCACGATTGCATCAGGCTGGATTCCCAATGATCTTAATTCTTTCACACTATGCTGAGTCGGCTTTGTCTTCATTTCACCTGCTGCTTTAATGTAAGGTACTAGGGTACAGTGAATGTACATCACATGATCACGGCCGATATCACTTTTAATCTGCCGGATTGCCTCAAGGAATGGCAAGGACTCGATATCGCCAACTGTTCCACCAATTTCAGTAATAACCACATCAGCTTTGGTAGCTTGTCCAGCACGATAAACCTGTTCCTTAATCTCATTTGTAATATGAGGAATTACCTGAACTGTTCCCCCTAAATAGTCACCACGACGTTCTTTTTTAATAACGCTTGAGTAAACCTTTCCTGTCGTGATGTTGCTGTATTTATTTAAATTAATATCGATGAAGCGCTCATAGTGACCAAGATCAAGATCAGTTTCCGCACCATCTTCCGTTACAAAGACCTCACCATGCTGATATGGACTCATTGTTCCAGGATCAACGTTAATATATGGGTCAAATTTTTGAATGGTTACCTTTAGTCCGCGATTTTTCAGCAATCGTCCTAAAGATGCTGCTGTAATTCCTTTTCCTAGCGATGAAACAACACCGCCTGTTACGAAAATGTATTTCGTCACGTTGCATCCCTCTTTCTTTTATGTCCTTATCTTTTCATACATTGGGAATAATTATTAACAAGAATAGCCTAAGTACCTGGTTCACATGCTTGACCGGAATAGACCGTTGTTGTTACCAAGCATTAAATCGAAATCTTGGCCTGTCGCATTAACTAATGACGAATGCCTTAATTTTTTTACTTTATACCGATTAAGATTTATACCTTCTTAAACTGTAAAAAATAGAAACTTTCCTAATCAGGAAAGTCCAAGAGACGCCAGGTACCTGCTAACTATGCTTAATAAAAATAAGAAAAGCGCTCCCCCACTTAGGGGGAACGCTTTTGAAAGTTAATTTTAAGAGCCCAATAAAAATTGTAGCATAAGGGTTGAAAAAGTCAAGCGTACTTTTGCTATTTTTGCTTCTCTTCCTCTTCTTCGTCATCGTAATCTTCATCATCGTCATAATCATTGTACTCATCGTCATCATCGTCAAAGTCTTCATCATCAAAATCAGCATCATTGTCCAGGTCATCCGCTAATTCCTCGATGTCGTCATCAACAATGTCCAATTCTTCTTCATCCTCATAATTATCTTTCTTTGCAGCCTTTTTCTTCTTCGCCGGCTTTTTCTTTTTCTTAGGAGCAACAGAAATTTCCTCATCACGCTGATCAATGGAATACCAGCGTTTCAGCCCCCATAAATTAGACCCTTTTGTCATAAAACGGCCATCCATATTTAAATCCGTATAAAACTGTGTAATATTTGATTCTTTTTCTTCCTCGGAGAATCCCTTTAGCCTTGCGATTTCTTTGAAAATATCCCGAAAGTCCATATCTTTCTTTTTATCAAATAAGATGATGCTTGCCAATTCGATCATGGAAATTTTCGAGATCTCCTCGTGGCTATACTTTTTCAAGCTCACGGTAATGCACTCCCTTTATATGTAAATTGTTAGTAATATTTTCATTATGCCGTTAACCATACCATACATTATAAACAAATCTATACCAATTATGCTAGAGAAATACATAAAAAGTTGAGAAAAAACACAGATGTTTTTCTCAACTTTTTAATTATTGTTTAAGCCCTGTTGACCCTTGATCCGGTCAAACTCTTGGAAAATTCCGCCTCCGACTGCTGTATCACGATAGAGTCCCAGCCAATGTATGGGTATATTGGCCGTTCTCAGGATATAACCGGCGTTCTTGAGATATTTCAGCCGTTCTCAGAATATATCCGCCGTTCTTGAGATATTTCAGCCGTTCCCAGGATATATCCGCCGTTCTCGATATATATCGGCCATTCTCAGGATTTATCCGCCATTCTTGAGATATTTCGGCCGTTCTCAGAATATATCCGCCGTTCTCGAGATATTTCGGCCGTTCTCAGGATATAACCGCCGTTCTCGAGATATATCGGCCGTTCCCGAGTCGCATGGCGCCTGCGCTTTTCTTCCTGTCCAGCTCCAGCGCCCAGAAGCTGCCGTCATAAGCAATGAACACTTCGACTGCCAAAACCTTGCACTCTTCGGTCCCTTGCTTATGCGTCCACTTCTATACGGGCGCCTCCGCTTTTCTTCCTACATATTTCTTCTGTATTGGCCGCCTACTTCGTATAGGGCGTTTGTGATTTGGCCGAGGCTTGCTACTTTGACAGTTTCCATTAGCTCTACGAAGATATTGCCGCCGCTTGATGCTGTTTTTTTCAGGCGGGTTAATGCTGCTTCAGTGTTCGCTTCGTGTGCTGATTGGAATTTGCGTAATTCATTAATTTGATGTTCTTTTTCTTCTTTTGATGCACGGGCAAGTTCCATGGAATCAATTTGTTCCTCTGATGGCGGATTTGGATTCAAATACGTATTTACTCCAACAATTGGCAATTCACCTGAATGCTTTTTACCTTCATAGTAAAGAGATTCTTCCTGAATTTTTCCGCGTTGATATTGACGTTCCATTGCACCAAGTACACCGCCACGATCATTCATTTTTTCAAATTCCTGAAGAACTGCTTCTTCGACAAGGTCCGTTAATTCATCGACAATAAATGACCCTTGCAGCGAATTCTCATTTTTTGTCAGACCGAATTCTTTGTTGATGATCATTTGAATTGCCATCGCGCGCCGCACGGATTCTTCCGTTGGCGTCGTGATTGCTTCATCATACGAATTCGTGTGCAGGGAATTACAGTTATCCTGGATTGCCAGTAATGCCTGCAGGGACGTGCGAATGTCATTAAAGTCTATTTCCTGTGCGTGCAGGGAACGGCCTGATGTTTGAATATGGTACTTCAATTTCTGGCTTCGTTCATTTGCACCGTATTTATCCCGCATGGTGATTGCCCAGATACGGCGTGCCACCCGGCCGATTACAGTATACTCCGGATCAAGTCCATTTGAGAAGAAGAAGGACAGGTTCTTCGCGAATTTGTTGATGTCCATTCCACGGCTTAAATAGTACTCTACGTAAGTGAATCCATTAGCAAGTGTAAATGCCAGCTGGGTAATTGGATTCGCTCCTGCTTCCGCAATGTGGTAGCCGGAAATAGATACGGAATAGTAATTGCGGACTTGTTTATCGATGAAGTATTGCTGAATATCCCCCATCATCCGCAAGGCAAATTCCGTTGAAAAGATACACGTGTTTTGCCCCTGGTCTTCTTTTAAAATATCAGCTTGAACTGTACCACGAACAACTGCTAATGTTTCGTCTTTCAATTTCGCATATTCTTCCTGGTTCGGCTCACGGTCATGTTCACTTACAAACTTATCAACCTGCTGATCAATTGCTGTGTTGAAGTACATGGCCAGGATAATTGGCGCAGGTCCATTAATAGTCATGGACACAGATGTCATAGGATTGATTAAATCAAAGCCTTGATACAGCTTTTTCATATCTTCCAGTGTACAAATGTTTACACCACTCTCGCCAACTTTCCCATAAATATCTGGCCGTGGTGCTGGATCCTCTCCGTAAAGTGTTACGGAGTCAAATGCTGTTGACAAGCGTTTGGCATCGCCATCTTTTGCAAGATAATGGAAGCGACGATTGGTGCGTTCAGGAGTGCCTTCACCGGCAAACTGACGGGTTGGGTCTTCCCCTTTTCGCTTAAATGGAAATACTCCCGCAGTGAATGGGAAGGAACCTGGCACATTTTCTTTCATTAACCATGTCACACGCTCTCCCCAATCCTTGAATCTCGGAAATGCGACCTTTGGTATTTTCAATCCAGATAGCGATTCGGTTGCAATATCCATTTCAATTTCTTTATCGCGAACCGCAAATTTCATGGTTTCCTGTGCATAGCTATCTTTCGTCTCATCCCACTTCTCCAGCATTTTTTTAGTTGCAGGGTCTAGTTTTTCCTCATAGGACTCGATGGTTTGATTGAGTGTACCAATAATTTCTTCGTCTTCAATCGTCTCTTTTACACCATGAAGCTGATACAATTTACGAGCAATATCACTTTGTTTTTCTGCCTTTGCATGGTAGTTGCGGACATGAGTCCCAATTTCACGCAAATAATGACGGCGTTCATTGGTAATAATCATATTTTGCTTCTTGGCGATAATATTGCGGTCAAATTCAATGTCTTCGCTCCAGTTGTACTTTTCATCCAGTGTATCAATTAATGATGCAAATAATGCGTTAGTTCCTTCATCATTAAATTGGCTCGCAATAGTGCCAAAGACCGGAAACTTGGTTTGGTCTTCGTGGAACAGCATATGGCTGCGTTCATATTGCTTTCGAACTTGGTTTAACGCATCTTCAGACCCCTTTTGTTCAAATTTATTGATAACAATAAAGTCTGCGTAGTCAATCATGTCAATTTTCTCGAGCTGAGTAGGTGCCCCGAATTCAGCGGTCATCACATACATGGACAAATCCGTGATTTCCGTAATTTCTGCATCCCCTTGCCCAATTCCGCTTGTTTCCACAATAATAAAGTCATATCCTGATGCGCGAACAACATCAATAACATCATGAATCGCTTTACTAAGTTCACTTCTGGAATCACGGGTTGCCAGTGAACGCATGTAGACACGATCGGTAAAAATAGCGTTCATACGAATGCGGTCGCCTAGTAATGCACCGCCTGTTTTCCTTTTCGTTGGATCAATCGAAATGACGGCAATTTTTTTATCTGGAATTTCGTGAATGAAGCGGCGGATCAATTCATCTGTCAACGAACTTTTTCCTGCGCCGCCTGTTCCGGTGATTCCCAGTACTGGCGTTGTATTATTTGTTTTCTTCTGAAGCGATTCTAAAACCTGTTGTTTTTCTGCCTGGTCTACATCGTTGTTTTCCATATAGGAAATAAAACGTGCAATCGCCTGACGTTCGCCGTTAAACAAACGTTCCTGGTCTTTCTTTACATCGATTGGCGGAATGACGTCACATTGCTCCAGCATTTTGTTAATCATGCCTTGCAGGCCATATTTCCGGCCATCTTCCGGTGAAAATATCCAGTCGACACCATACGCATGAAGTTCCTTAATTTCACGTGGAATAATGGTGCCGCCACCACCGCCATAAACCCGAATATGTTCGGCGTGATTTTCTTTGAGCAGGTCGACCATATATTTAAAGTACTCTACATGGCCACCTTGATAAGATGATATCGCTATCGCCTGTGCGTCCTCCTGTATTGCTGCATGCACAACATCCTCAACAGAACGATTATGTCCTAAATGAATTACCTCTGCACCACTTGATTGTAAAATTCTGCGCATGATGTTTATGGATGCATCATGGCCATCAAACAAACTTGATGCGGTTACAAATCGAATTGGGTTTTTCGGTTTATATACATGTACTTGTTCCATCATCAAGCCTCCCGTCTATTTTGTGGAACTGTTTTTATTTCTAAACTCTGTAATAAGTAATGGATTTGCCGATCCACATATTCATCCAGTGTGAATTGCTTCTGCAGCATCCAGCGTCTGAATCCCCACATTTGCCCTTGAACAAAAATGTTGTTAGCCAAAAGCTTTGCATCCTGGCCGTTAATGGGTTGTGGCAGGCATGTAACGATGACGCGTTCCAGCATTCCCACCATGTCCCGTTCCTTCTGCAGGACATATTCCTTGGTATCCTTTTCCAGTGACTTAACCTCCTGATACATGACCACGACTTCTTCCTGCATTTCATCCATCAGCTTGAAGTACGATTTAATGACTTTAACGAAACTAGTTACCGATGGATCTTTAATGTCAATGGCTGCATCAAGACTCTCGCGAACCTGTAAGTAAATCGCATCACAAACAAGAAATAATACATCTTCTTTCGTACGAATATATTCATACAATGTACCTATACTAAAGCCTGATTCCTTGGCGATTTCACGTGTTGTGGTCCGGTGGAAGCCTTTTTCCTTAAACAAGGTTATGGCACCTTTAATCATTTGATTTCGCCTTTTCTCAATCAGGTTTTGATCTTTTACAGAAGAAAGGATTTGTTTTTGGGTCATTTGACTACCCCTTCCTTTTTCCATTTTTGATACCAGTCAATCGCCTGCTGGTATGGGTCGCTATCCGCATTAATTGGCGAAAAATCAGTGTTTTTGTCCATGAAATCTTTTACTTCGCGCCAGATTTCCTCACGAAGCAATTCATGGACTTCAAGCTTCTGCTGTTCAGCTCGGCGTCTTTCTCCTTCATTTGTTTCATATAAAAAATCGTGATGTTCATTAATCTTTTGCCACAGTTTATCTATCCCTTTATTTTCCGTACTGATTGTTTTGATTATCGCGTTCTCATGGTTCTTGGTCGCTGTCATCATAACCAGCTCCTTTAACAGAGCCTTCAGTTTGCCGTAGCCCGGTAAGTCACCTTTGTTAATCACAAATAAATCAGCAATTTCCATGATGCCTGCTTTAAAAATCTGCAGGACGTCACCACTGTTTGGTGTTAATACAAGCGCGGTAGTGTCAACAACTTTCATGATATCAAGTTCAGATTGTCCGACGCCTACTGTTTCGACAATGACAACATCAAAACCATACGCATCGCAAATCCTAAGAGCATCTTTAGTTGCGCGTGCAAGTCCGCCTAAACTCCCCCGGGTCGCCATGCTTCTAATATAAACACCATCATCCGTGAAATGTTCATTCATACGAACACGATCACCCAGCAGCGCACCGCCGGAGAACGGACTTGTCGGATCTACAGCAATCACCGCGACTGTTTTTCCTTCTGCGCGTATATGGGAGAGCAAGCGGTTTACAAGCGAGCTTTTCCCCGCTCCCGGTGAACCAGTAATCCCGACATGTCGGGCATTCCTCTCCAAAGCATATACGTCACGAAGGAGTGACAGCTTTTCTGGATGATCGTTCTCAACCAATGTGATGGCTTTGGCTAACGCCCGAATATCCTGTTCCTTCATCCGTTCAACTAGGGTGTGCACGTGTGGTCATCCTTTCCTGCTTCATCCGCTTACGGCTTCGTTAGCATTCTTCCAATAACAAGCCGTTGGATTTCGTTTGTTCCTTCATAAATTTGTGTGATTTTAGCATCGCGCATGTAGCGTTCAACTGGGTAGTCTTTTGTATATCCATACCCACCGAATACTTGAACCGCTTCAACGGTAATCCGCATTGCAGCGTCACCGGCAAATAGTTTTGACATTGCTGATTGCTTACCATACGGCAATCCATTTGATTCAAGCCATGCTGCTTGATAAGTTAATAGGCGAGCAGCTTCTATGTCGGTCGCCATGTCTGCCAGTTTGAAAGAAATCCCTTGGTTATGGGCAATTGGTTTACCAAACTGTTCACGCTCTTTTGCATAACCAACAGCCGCATCCAATGCACCTTGAGCAATCCCCAATGCTTGGGCTGCAATGCCATTACGTCCGCCATCAAGTGTTGTCATGGCAATCTTAAAGCCGTCCCCTTCAGCACCAAGCATGTTCTCTTTTGGCACGCGGCAGTTTTCAAAAATCAATTCGGTTGTTGGAGATGAACGAATCCCTAATTTCTTTTCTTTCTTACCAAAGGTGAATCCTTCCGTACCTTTTTCAACGATAAATGCGCTGACACCTTTATGTTTTGCGTCCACATCTGTTTTCGCAAAAACTAAGTAAATGTCTGCTACACCGCCATTGGTAATCCATACTTTACTGCCGTTTAAAATGTAATCATCGCCATCCTTTTTCGCAACCGTGCGCATTGATGCAGCATCACTACCAGCACCAGGCTCCGATAAAGCGTAAGCACCAAGTGCCTCACCAGTTGCTAAGCGTGTCAGGAAGTTTTTCTTTTGTTCCTCGTTTCCATACGTGAAAATTGGCCAGCTGCACAGTGAAATATGTGCTGAAAGGGTGACACCTGTTGACGCGCAGAGGCGGGAAAGTTCTTCTACTGCTATCACATAGCTGACATAATCAGCGCCAATTCCGCCATACTCTTCCGGCCATGGAATTCCTGTTAATCCTAGCTCTGCCATTTTATTAAAAATGCCCCGGTCAAAACGTTCTTCCTCATCGCGTTCTGCTGCAGTAGGTTCTACATCCTTTTTCGCAAAGTCGCGGACCATTTTGCGCAGCATTTCTTGTTCATCTGATAGTTGAAAATTCATGTTTGTTGCCTCCCTAATCCTTTAATAGACTTTTTGCTATTACAATATGTTGAATTTCACTTGTGCCCTCATAAATTTCTGTGATTTTAGCATCACGGAAAAAGCGCTCAGCGGGGTAATCCTCTGTGTAACCATAGCCGCCATATACTTGAACCGCTTCAATCGCAGTCTTCCTGGCTGTTTTTGATGCATAGAGTTTGGCCATCGATGCTTCTTTATTACATGGTATATCCGCCTGAACCATGGCAGCAGCCTGATAGACTAATAGTTTTGATGCTTCAACATCTGTTGCCATATCTGCCAATTTAAAAGAAATCCCTTGATTGCGTGCGATGGATTTACCAAATTGTTCGCGTTCTTTTGCATAGTTAACGGCATGCTCAAGTGCTGCCTCGCCAATACCCAGCGCTTGTGACGCGATACCAATTCGGCCGAAGTTTAAGTTGGCCATGGCAATTTTAAAGCCTTCTCCTTCATTACCAAGCATCTGTTCTTTTGGGACTACACATTGGTCAAAGTTTAATTCAACTGTTTTTGTTCCGTGCAAGCCCATTTTCTTTTCCGTTTTGCCTACTGTAAGGCCAGGTGTATCTTTTTCCAAAATAAAAGCAGTGACGCCTTTAGCACCTTTTTCATCGCTCGTTCTGGCAAAGGTAACGTATGTATCTGCCACGCCACCATTCGTAATAAAAGCTTTTGAACCCGTAAGAATATAATGATCGCCATCTTTTTTGGCTCTTGTTTTCAAGCTTGCTGCATCTGACCCCGCACTCGATTCCGTAAGTGCAAACGCACCTAAATACTCGCCGGAAGCAAGTTTAGGAATATACTTTTTCTTTTGTTCTTCTGTTCCAAAATAAAGAATCGGATTCGTACCAACCGATGTATGAACCGACAAAATAACGCCAAGTGCCGCGCTCACCTTTGATAGTTCATGGATTGCAATGGTATAGGATATGAAATCCATCCCACTCCCGCCGTATTCTTCCGGAATAGGAATCCCCATTAATCCAAGCTCCCCCATCTTTCGGATTAACTCCTTTGGATGACGGTCTTCCTTTTCCATTCGTTCCACTTCTACTGCTACTTCCTTTTGGGCAAAATCCCGAACCATTTTGCGCATCATTTCCTGCTCTTCCGTAAAATGTATGTTCATGAATGCGCCTCCCCTCGTTTTTCATGATGTGTAAAGCATAAGCAGGGGGACAGTCCCCCGCCACATTAACGCGTTACCGCACTACCGCGCTGGGGGACTGTCCCCCTTTTAATACTGGTAAAAGCCGCGGCCGCTTTTTTTACCTAGCCAGCCTGCTTTAACGTATTTACGTAATAATGGACATGGGCGATATTTACTGTCGCCAAATCCTTCATACAGTACTTCCATAATGTATAGACATGTATCAAGACCGATGAAGTCTGCCAGCGTCAATGGCCCCATTGGGTGATTCATACCAAGTTTCATGACCGTGTCAACATCTTCAACAGACGAAACACCCTCGTAAACGGTGTAAATTGCTTCATTAATCATGGGCATTAATATGCGGTTTGCAACAAAACCAGGGAAATCTTCCACTTCGACCGGCACTTTACTTAGTTTGTCTGTCATTTCTTTAATAACGTTGTATGTTTCATCACTTGTTTGCAATCCACGTATGATTTCGACAAGCTTCATTACCGGCACCGGATTCATGAAATGCATGCCAATAACTTGATCAGGACGTTTTGTTGCTGCAGCTATTTCCGTAATTGGAAGTGATGAGGTGTTTGACGCTAAAATAGCATGTTTCGGCACAATGTTATCCAGCTCGCCAAATACCTTTTCTTTCACATCCATATTTTCCACAACTGCTTCGATGACAAGGTCGCAGTTATGCGCATCCTGCAGTTGTGACGATTTTGATAAGCGATTTAATGTATCTGTTTTATCAGACTCATTGATTCTTTCTTTATCAACTGCCCGTGTCAAAAGCTTTTCAATACGCTTCATTCCTTTATCGAGTGCATCTTGATTCATGTCATTTAGTAATACGTCAAATCCGGCTTGTGCGCATACTTGCGCAATTCCGCCACCCATTTGTCCCGCCCCAATGACCATAACTCTTTTTATTTCCATGGTGTCTGCCTCCTCTTTCCTTTGCGTCAAGTGGTTTAATTAATTTTAGGAACTTCTATTAAGATTGCGTCTCCTTGACCGCCACCGCTGCAAATTGCTGCAATGCCTAGTCCACCGCCGCGGCGTTTTAATTCATGAATCAATGTTAAAATAATGCGAGAACCACTTGCCCCAATTGGATGACCAAGTGCAACTGCTCCGCCATTCACATTGACTTTCTCCGGATCAACGCCAGCTATTTTACCACTTGCAAGCGATACAACTGCAAATGCTTCATTAATCTCAAATAAATCAATGTCATCGATTGAATGTCCGGTCTTTTCCAGCAATCGATTAATAACAAGTCCAGGAGTTTCAGGGAAGTTCTTTGCTTCCACAGCAACCTCTGCATGACCCAGTACTGTTGCCATTGGCGTCTTGCCAAGTTGTTCTGCCTTTTCTTCAGACATCACAACAAACGCTGCTGCTCCATCATTGACTCCTGGTGCATTACCGGCAGTAATTGTTCCGTCTGAACCAAACGCCGGGCGTAATTTAGCCAGCTTCTCTAAGGTTGTATCCTTGCGCGGCGCCTCATCTGTATCCACGACAATTGGATCTCCTTTTCGTTTTTGAACCTCTAACGGTACGATTTCTTCAGCAAATTTCCCATTCTCGATCGCCTCAACTGCGCGCTGATGGGAACGGTATGACCACTCATCCTGCTGTTCTCTTGATAATTCATGTTTCTCGGCGGTGCCATTTCCGTAGTTGCCCATATGAACGTTATTAAACGAACATGTCAGACCATCGTGAACCATCATATCTTTCACTGATTTATCGCCCATGCGGTTACCCCAGCGAGCATCAGGCAAGAAATATGGTGCGTTGCTCATGCTTTCCATTCCACCAGCTACAATGACCGACTCATCACCAAGGCGAATCAATTGATCTGCAAGGGTTACACTGCGCAGACCTGATGCGCACACTTTATTGATTGTTTCTGTTTTCACATCCCAAGGAATACCTGCTTCACGCGCAGCTTGTCGGGACGGAATTTGTCCCTGGCCACCTTGCAGTACAGTCCCCATGATTACCTCATCAATTTCATTTTCTTCAAGTCCTGCACGATCAAGTGCCCCGCGGATAGCTTTCCCTCCCAATTGTGATGCAGTAAAAGGCTTTAATGCTCCTCCAAATTTTCCAAAAGGTGTACGTGCTCCAGATATGATTACAGCTTTTGCCATTTAAATTCCATCCCTTTCTAATCCCAAAATTTGATAACGCTTTCTTTTCTGTGATTGAACGCTCGCTCAATTTTAATGCTTAATGATAGAGAGGTAGCAATCTACCTCTCTATCATTTTAAGCTGATTTCACTTGTTCTTCAACAAATACTGATAATGCTAGAATTTCCGCAACATCCATTGTACCAATATCTTCTTCCACTTCTTTTGCTTTTGTACCATCACTAATCATGGTCAGGCAATACGGACAAGCAGTTGAAATCATGGTTGGTTCAACGGTCATTGCCTGTTCGGTGCGCGCAACATTAATCCGGTTTCCTGTTGTATCTTCCTGCCACATTAAGCCACCGCCGGCACCACAGCACATTCCATTCTCACGACTTCGGTCCATTTCTACTAATTCAAGACCCGGGATCGATTTTAAAATTTCACGCGGTGGGTCATACACACCGTTGTATCGTCCTAGATAACAAGAATCATGATAGGTTAAGCGCTCATTAATTTCTCCGCGCGGCTCTAGCTTCCCGCTCACCACAAGGTCATAAATCATTTGTGTGTGATGGTAAACCTCCGCCTCGTAACCAAAGTCGGGATACTCATTTTTGAAAATATTGTAGGCATGCGGATCAATTGTAACGATTTTAGTTACACCATTTTTTTCAAATTCTTTAATATTTTTCTCAGCAATTTCCTGGAACAAGAATTCATTCCCGATTCGGCGTGCTGTATCACCGGAATTGGCTTCCTTATTGCCCATAATTGCAAAGCTGATTCCTGCTTTGTTCATCAGTTTAGCAAATGCAATTGCGATTTTTTGACTGCGGCTGTCATATGAACCCATGGAACTAACCCAGAACAAATATTCAAATTCTTTATCTTCTTTTTTCAATTCTTTAACAGTCGGAATATAAACAGACTCATCTGTTTCACGCCACTTGATACGATCTTTCTTTGATAATCCCCAAGGATTCCCTTGACGTTCGATATTCATGACTGCACGCTGGGCATCTGGATCCATCTTACCCTCAGTCATAACAAGGTAACGGCGCATGTCAATGATTGTACCGACGTGTTCGTTCATAACCGGACAGGCATCTTCACAGTTACGGCATGTTGTACAGCCACCGAGCTCTTCTTCTGTTATAACGTCACCAATTAAGCTGATGTCACTTACTGGATTTTCAGCCGCCTTGCCACTTGCGATTTGATTACCGGCAGTTCCGGCAAATGCATACGATGGAACCCATGGTGATTTCCCGGTAATTGCTGCTCCTTTTGCTGTTAGATGATCACGAACCTTTACCATGATATCCATTGGCGACAGCATTTTACCTGAACCGGATGCTGGACAAACATCCGTACAGCGTCCACATTCGACACATGCATAAAAGTCGATCATTTGGAATTGCTCAAAGTCCTCCACCTTGCCAACACCAAATGAAATATCCTCTTCACTTTCTTCAGCATCCTCATCAATATCAAAGTCCAGCTTTTTCAATTTACCTGGTACACGTTTGCTTAAGAAAACGTTGACTGGCGCTGCAAGTAAGTGAGCGTGTTTTGATTGTGGAACATAGATTAAGAATGACAGGATGGTGATGGCGTGCACCCACCAGGCGACATAAAAGATGACCATTGCCGCAACAGGACTTAACCACCTGAATCCTGATGCTATTACACTAGCAATTGGTTCTGACCATGTTGCTGCCTCACCATGCCAAACCATAGCCATTCCATTTCCTACTAATACGGAAAGCATTAGGGTTCCAATGAAAATGAGTACCAATCCCGCTTTAAAGCCTCGCTTCAAGCGGACAATTTTTTCTACATAACGGCGGTGAAATGCCCATCCAACCGCTACTAGGATCATCAGTGTTACTAATTCCTGGAAAAACGTAAAAGCAGGGTAAACCGGGCCAAATGGTAGATGGTTCTCTGGTGCAAGCCCTTTAACAAACATATCAATCGCACCAAACTGAACAAGTATGAAGCCATAAAACATCATGACATGAATGGTCCCTGACTTTTTATCTTTCAGAAGTTTGGCTTGGCCGAACACTATTTTTCCGATTCGGCGGAACCGCTCTTTAAAATCGCGGTCAAACTCCGACTTCTTCCCGAGTTTAATGTACGCTACACGCGTAGCTACTACTCTAGCGAATAAATACAGTCCGTAGATAACAATTGCTATGAATGCAATCATATTAATAAGTAAAAATGTATCCACTATCCGCTCCTCCTTTAAAATCTATTATACTGAAAAATGGCAGCGATTTCATTTTCCAGATAATTATATGCTTTTTTAATCTATATTACTTATATTAAAGATGAATGATCATTCAGTCAACTACTATTTTTGTTAACTATGCAAATTGGCAAGCGCAAATTATGCAACCCGCCTATAAGGCTGGTTATTTTACATTTGCCTAAATTATTCCTATAGTTAAAGTGCAATACGATACAGGGAGGAATTTACATGGCAACTGTATTTGATCTTACAAGAAATACATTTTTATCATTTGTAAAAGGTCTTGACGAGGAAACAGCTGATGTTCAGCCAAGACAGTTTAACAATACAATCCACTGGCATATTGGACACGTCCTGGTCACGGCAGAAGGCTTATTATTCGGATATCCAGCAAAAAGCGCCAATTTCCCGGAGGAATATAATGCGTTTTTCAAAAATGGTACAAAGCCAGCTGACTGGAGTACTACGGCACCAAGCATCCCGGAGATCATCAAGCATTTGGAGGAACAGCATACGCGCATTAACGATCTTTCAGAGGAGTTCTTCCAACAGGATCTTCCTTACACCCTACCGTTTGGCAATTTTAAAACATATGGCGATATTTACGACATGCTGATCCATCACGAAAATGAGCACCTTGGAAAAATGAAAGCAATGAAACAAGTTGTGGACGCGGATTAAGCATTAATAACGGATAGTTTTTCATCAATAAGAGGCTGAGACAAGTGATTCAGTCATTGGGAAATCCGAACTATGATTCCAAATTCTTTAATTAGAATTTGGATTAGTTCGGATATTTCTCTTGGCTGTTTTTTAAACCTTATTGCGAATTGTTCATAAATTGTAACGTAATTAAAAATTATTACCCCGGTGGTTGTTGCGGAAAAATATTGTGTTTTCCGTGGGTAGTTGATGAGTTTCCTTGTTTTGGCAAGGGGTATGCCAACGTTGTCCGTAAAGGACGGTTTTAGTTGGCTTTTTTTGATGATGTTTTCCGGGGTTTCATCGAGGCTTCTGCTCCCACAGGACAAGGAATGCTTCCCCGAATAAACATCGCACGAAGAAAAAGTGCTTTTCTTTTTCGAGGAGTCTCCGTGTTTTTCCTTCGCTAATGGTACTTAGCAACGGTATTACCTGGTCCATCCACTATTACGATGGTGTCTTACGCTTCGGATCGTTGACTCCTGCGGGAACAGCACGAGTCTTAAGACCCCGCAGAGTGGGTTTGAGGCCACTGAAAAAGTGGTGGATTTTAAAATTTTAGCTTTTCACCTATACTTAGCATCTTGAATATACGGAGACTCCTGCGGGAAGTGAGAGATCGGCGAGACCCCGGAGGACGGCAGTCCGAGGTGGCTCGTCACTCGCCCGCGGAAAGCGCAGTATATTCAAGATGCGATGATAGATCCGCATATTTTGTTCTATATTTACCTTTTTCAGTGTCCTCAGTGGGTTTCTCAAGGAGGCTTAATCCGTGCCCTAAGGTGCGCAACGGTCCGCAGCGAAAAACAATCCAGCGCATACTTTTAGCTTTAGTTTACAAAAACAGACAAGAAAAAATCCGAACTACTTCAAATTCTAATCAAAGAATTGAATCATAGTTCGGATTTCTCCCTGGCTAAAACACTTTTGTCCCAGCCTCTTTTTAATGTTACATTTTTTCCGGTGCGGTTACGCCAATTAATGTAAGTCCATTGGCTATTGTTGTTTTCACTGCTCTCATTAAAGCAAGCCGTGCTTTTGTTAACTCCTGATCATCGCTAAATACTTTTTCAGCGTTATAGAAACTGTGAAGCAATGATGCTAAATCAAATACATACTGGGTCACTTTGTGTGGTGTCCGTTTGACCGCAGCTTCTGTTACCGTTTGCGGGAATTCACCGAGCTTTTTCAACAGATCGACCTCTTTTTCAGAAGTCAGCAATGCGGGATCAAAGTCCTTTCCAATCGCAAAGCCTTTTTCTTCCCCTTGCTTTAACATTGTACAAATTCTCGCGTGTGCATACTGAACATAATACACTGGGTTTTCATTTGATTCCGAGCGTGCAAGGTCCATATCAAAGTCAAGGTGTGAATCGTTCGAACGGGTCACGAAGAAGTAACGTACGGCATCGATTCCTACTTCCTCCATTAACTCGCGCAACGCTACTGCTTTACCTGTCCGTTTGCTCATTTTAACCTTTTCCCCGTTTTCAAACAAATTCACCATTTGGATTGTCTTTACTTCAAAATTCTCCTTTTGATAGCCAAGTGCCTGAATAGCTGCGCGCATTCTAGGGATATATCCGTGATGGTCCGCACCCCAAACATTAATTACCTTGTCATAGCCACGGTCGAATTTGTCTTTATGGTAGGCAATATCAGGCGTCAGGTACGTATAGCTGCCATCCTGCTTAATTAGCACCCGGTCCTTGTCATCGCCAAAGTCCGTTGAGCGAAACCATGTCGCCCCATCTTTTTCATACATATAATTATTTTCCCGCAAAATTTCCAATGCTTTTGACACTTTATTGTCCGTGTACAACGAAGTCTCAGAGAACCAGTTATCAAAATCAACGCGGAAATCCGCCAGATCCTCTTCAATTTTGCCAATTTCGTAGCTCAATCCATATTTTTTAAAATACTGGAGACGTTCTTCACGCTCAACGTTCGCCCACTTTTCGTCTGCTTCTTCAGCCAGCTTTTTACCAATCCCAACTATGTCTGCGCCATGATAACCATCTTCAGGCATCTCCACATCTTTCCCGAGCGCTTGTAGATACCGCGCCTCGATTGAAATGGCAAGTTTATCAATTTGGTTACCGGCATCGTTAATATAGTATTCCCGTTCTACCTTGAACCCGGATGCATCGAAAACATTGCAAAGTACATCCCCGAAAGCAGCCCCACGGGCATGACCAAGATGCAGGTCACCAGTCGGATTGACGGAAACAAATTCCACCTGTACTCTTTCACCTTGTCCGGCATTTGTTTTACCATAATCATCACCGGCCTGAAGGATTGTGGAAACAAGTCCGCCTAAGTAATCATTTTCCATGAAAAAGTTGATAAATCCCGGTCCGGCAATTTCTACCTTGTCAATCGATGCTTTTGTCTTATCCAGCGTTGCTACAATGTCTTCCGCGATTTGACGCGGAGCCTTCTTGGCAATACGGGCGAGCTGCATCGCAATGTTTGAAGCAAAGTCCCCATGCGCCTTATCCTTTGGTTTTTCCAGTGTTATGTCCGGTAACTCATCCTTTGTGGCTAGTTGCGCTTTAATGACTGCCGCAGCTATCTCACTTTTTAATGTTTCTTCTGTTTGTGCAAGTATATTCACTAGGAGTCCTCCTTAATTAATAGGTTCAATTGATGCTCTCGCTCTTCCTGTCCATCTAATTTCACTGTAAACGAAATGGATAATTTCCCTGAATCATTGTTGATTGGAGCCTGATACTTTAGTTTGTTTGTATAAGTTTCCATATGTATGTTTACATGTGGATGCTTGAAAACATCCTCCGTTATCTGATTCACACGGAATTGCTGATGCATCGTGATGTCACCTGTTCGTTTGATACTCACCTTATCATTATGGATCGTGATTAAATTTTTAATCGAAAGGTCGTCATCATTTTCTTCCTGAAACGTTAGAACATCCATTTTCTCCCGATGATAAAAATCACCAGTGAAGTGAGTTGTCGTATCTTCTATTTCTTTGCCATCGGTAATCTTCATTTGAAGGGTTCCCGATACAGGCAGATGCTGTGTTTCCATTCTATCGCTCCTGAATAATTCGTATAATTTTTTATTATACCGATAAACGCATGGTGATATCAATATATAGGAAAAATTAATCTTTGGAAAATACCAATCTTTATAGTTCTAAAGTAGGATGACAAACATCCTATGTTAAATTTCACATCTACATGATAGAGTAGAATGGTAATTTATACTAATATTCTGTAGTTTTTGTATGTTTTATTTTTAAAACCTATTAATCAGTAAACTAATTTGTGTAAGCGAATTCACACTCTTGGCAAATGGTTTGTGATAGAAGCATAGTGAATTTTACTTTTTGTAATTTAATTTAACTATCACAATCTTTCCTTTAGTTTTGTACATTAGCATTTCTATTCCTAGTATTGCAAAGGAGGCACCACGTCATTCGGAACAAACGATTAATAACTCTTATACATCAACATAGATCCTATATTTTTTGTATGCAGATAGGGATCGTTTTCCTGACAGCGATGATTATTATGATGAATTCAACTTCTTCAACGAATGCTTCTTTTAATGATATAGAGGAAGTATCCGGAACTATCACAGTAGGAACATGGGAAATGGATAAACCCGATATAAACGGTATAACATTCATTAGCCAAGATGGCAATTGCAATGAAATAACAGCTGTTATCCAAAATGATATGGATGCAAATACAACCGGGGAATCTTCCCTAAAGTACGAAGTCTATAAGCTCGAAAACGGTAAACAGTTGAAAGTCGCATCTGGTGATATTCCACAATTAAAACCTAGTGAAGAAAAGGAATTAACATTTAACACTAGTGGTGAATCAGGAAAGTATAAGTTTAAAGTCTTCCAGCGCTCAGGAGAAGACGAACTTTGGGGTGAACCCATTACAGTAACATGCAAAGACCCATCCGTTGAGGAAGAGAAGACTGCGCCAATCAAAGAGGATAAGCAGCAAACAACAGCTGAGAAGGAAGATAACCAAACAGACAATGGGCAAACACAGGAAACTAATCAAGATAAAGCAACACCAGACAGTGATCAAGCAGCTGACACGGAAAAAGAATCAGCAAAAAAGGATCCTGACGCGGAATCTGTTAATAATGAACCCGCTGAAAAAGAAGATCAGCCAGCCGAAAAGCAACAGGATGATATAGGAAAGAAAACAAGCGGAACAGACACGGATAAAAAATAGGTGCGAGGTGAGGAAAAAATGAAATTCCATACACTAAAAAAATGGTTAGGCAATACCGTGACCACTCTCTTATTTATCCTATTACTATTTATGGCTTTTGTAGTTATTTCATCAAAGGTCTCTGGTGGTGAACCCAGCATTTTGGGTTATCACTTAAAGACAGTTTTATCCGGTTCGATGGAGCCTACTTTTCAAACGGGATCAATCATTGCAGTTAGGCCAGTAGAAGAGAACACCACGTTAAAAAAAGGTGATGTGATTACTTTTAAAAAGGATAAAACAACTACCGTCACTCACCGAATTTACGAGGTTAAAGGAACAAATACCCAGCCAAAGTATATAACAAAAGGTGACAATAATAAAAACCATGATACAGAACCCGTCCTTCCACGTAATGTCGAAGCGGTTTATACCGGATTCACGGTTCCATTTATCGGCTATTTCATACACTATGCTCAATCAAAAGAGGGCACTGCATTATTGTTAGTCCTCCCAGGAATTCTACTAATCATCTATTCTATCATCACGATCTGGAAAACGCTTAAACGACTAGAGGATCCTAAAGAAAAGAAAGATGCACCAACAACTGGCGCTTGAATCTCCTCAAAATGAGGGGTCAAAATATAAAATATCTACCTGAATGTGAGCGGTAGAAAAAAGGAGAATGTTTAGATGGGAATTAAAAAGAAATTGGGTCTTGGCGTAGCTTCAGCAGCACTTGGTTTATCGTTAGTCGGAGGTGGAACATATGCATACTTCAGTGATGAGGCAGTAACAAACAATACATTCGCAGCAGGTACACTGGATTTGTCCACAAGTAAATCTACCATTATCAATCTGGAGAGCATGAAGCCAGGTGACACAATCTATCGTGAATTTGAATTGCAGAATATCGGCAACCTTGATATGAGTAAAGTCCTTCTGAATACCGGCTATACCGTTACAGATGTAGAGTCGAATAATACAGAAGACCTTGGCAAACAAATTGAGCTGCGTTTTCTTATTAATGATAGTAAAGGAATGACAGTTGTTTATGAAACCACTTTGGCAGAGCTGAAAGAACAATCACTTAATCTCGTGGAAGAAAATATAATTGATCCGGAAGTCGATGGTCACAAGGGTGGCTTAAAAGCTGGAAAGTCAAACACAATCGCTGTTAAATTTGAATTTGTTGACAATGGTGAGGACCAAAACCAATTCCAAGGCGATTCATTAAATCTTGAATGGGCTTTTGAAGCCAAACAACAAACTGGAGATGAAGTCTAATAACATTTCTGTTTTACATAAAATGATAGTGAGGGGCTGGGACATAACTAAAATGTTTGACTCAAAGACGAACAATCACAGGATAGACAGTTTAAAACGTTAATTTTTAAATAGTCGGATCTAATTCGCAGTTGATATAAATAGCGACATATGCGCTGGGTTGTTTTCCGCTGCGGACCGTTGCTTTCCGCGGGCACGGCTTAAGCCTCCTTGCCCCGGCAAGGGGTAGCCGACGTTGCCCGCAAAGGGCGGTTTTAGTCGGCCCTCATCATCCCCCACTCTGCGGGGTCTTAAGACTCGTGCTGTTCCCGCAGGAGTCAACGGTCCGGAGCGTAAGACACCATCGTAATAGTGGATGGACCAGATAATACCGTTGCTAAGTACCATTAGCGAAGGAAAAACACGGAGACTCCTCGAAAAAGAAAAGCACTTTTTCTTCGTGCGATGCTTATTCGGGGAAGCATTCCTTGTCCTGTGGGAGCAGAAGCCTCGATGAGACCCCGGAAGAGCGTAAGCTCGAGGAGGCTCATTAGCTGCCCACGGAAAGCGCAGTGTTTTTCCGCAGCGACCGCCGGGGTGATAATTTTTAGTTACGCTGCAGTTTATGGACAATTCGCAATAAGGTTTACAAAAACGGCCAAGAAAATATCCGAACTAATCCAAATTCTAATTAAAGAATTTGGAATCATAGTTCGGATTTCTCCATGACTGAATCACTTTTGTCTCAGCCTCAATAATGTAAAGTTCCAGTATCAACCTTTCGTTCAACATCGCTTTAACCCTTGTTTATCAAACCCAGCCGAGCAGCATCTCGCGTACGAACTTGCTTGCTGCGATTGCGGTTTGTTCGGATGGATCGTATGCCGGTGCAACCTCCACTAAGTCAGCACCTATCACTTGGATATCAGAATCCGAAATTAATTGAATCGCCTCCAGCAGCTCCTTCGATGATATCCCGCCCGCTTCGGCCGTACCTGTGCCAGGTGCGAACGCTGGATCAAGCACATCAATATCAATCGTCACATATACCTTGCGCCCGGCTAATTCCGGTAACACTTTCCGTAAGGGGTCCGCTACCTCGAACTTTGACATGTGCATGCCGCTTTCCCTGGCAAATTGAAATTCATCGCGCATACCGGAACGGATTCCAAATGAATATACATTTTCCGCACCAATTTGTTCACAAACCTTACGAACAGGTGTCGAATGGGAAAGCACTTCCCCTTCATATTCCAGACGCAGATCTGCATGTGCATCAATATGTATAAATGCCATGTCAGGATACTTGCGGTGCATTGCCTTTACCACCGGCCATGTGACCAAATGCTCGCCACCGAGACCAAGTGGAAATTTACCAAGGTCCAAAAGCTTATCAATATATTCTTCAATCAGTGCAAGACTGCGCCCAGCATTTCCAAAAGGCAGCGGAATATCTCCCGCATCAAAATAAGATACTTCTTCTAAGTGCTTGTCCATGTATGGGCTGTACTCCTCAAGCCCAATCGAAGCTTCCCTGATTCTTCCTGGGCCAAAACGGGAACCCGGCCTGAAACTAACGGTCCAGTCCATTGGCATACCATAAATTACAGCACTTGCTTCATCAAAATTTTCACGCGACATGATAAAAACTTTTCCTGAATACGCTTCATCAAAACGCACGGTGCCACCTCCCCTATTCGGTTAACTCTTTAACAAATTTCGGTAATGCAAACGAGGCAAAATGAAGTTCTGGTGTATAGTATTTCGTTTCGATATCTGTGAACCGTTCTTCTTTTACCTTTAATGGATTATGAATCTTGCTGCCCATCGTAAATGTCCAAAGTCCACTTGGATAGGTTGGAATATTAGCTGTGTACAATTTTGTTACTGGAAAAATCTCCTTTACATCATGAAAAACCTGATAAATTAAATCTGCTTTAAACCATGGATTGTCCGTTTGCGCGACAAAAATACCGTCATCCTTTAATGCGCGAGAAATACCTGCGTAAAAGCCTTGAGAAAATAAATTCACTGCTGGTCCGACCGGTTCTGTTGAATCAACCAGAATAACGTCAAATTCACGTTCACTTTCAGCAATATACATGAATCCATCATCAACTAACACTTCCACACGCGGATCATCAAGAGAGCCCGCAATAGTCGGCAAATATTTTTTTGAATACTCGATGACCTTTCCGTCAATATCAACAAGGGTTGCCTTCTCCACTGACTGATGTTTCAAAACCTCGCGGATAACACCACCATCGCCCCCTCCCACTACCAGGACACGTTTTGGATTTGGGTGTGTAAAAAGTGGTACATGTGCAACCATTTCATGATACACAAATTCATCCTTTTCAGTAGTCATTACCATATCATCTAAAACGAGCATATTGCCCCATTCTTCTGTATCTAGCATTTGTAAATCTTGAAAATCAGTTTTTAATGCCGCTAATGTTTCATTAATCTTCGCCGTAATTCCGAAGTTGGCGGTTTGTTTTTCTGTAAACCATATACCCATAACTCCATCTCCTTTATCGATTACTTGAAAAATTATAGAGATTTCCATCAAAAAAGCAAGCGCTTTTTGATAATTTCCCAAAACAAGTTTATTTCATTCTATCTTTTCCCATAATGGGACTAGACATAATTTCGTTTATATCCTTATAGAAAAAACTCTGCTTAGTCACTAGTATAAAAATTGGAGTTAATGCCTATGAAACGTTTTATTTTAAAATATAAGCTGTTAAGTGGGTTAATCGGGTTAGTCCTGCTAATCTTTATCCCACTTGGCGGGGTTTATTTTGCAAGCTTTCTGATGGGGCCGCCACCATTAAAGGCTGAACAAAACACGATCTACTACAGCGCAGCGGATGCGGTCATTGGTGAGGAAAAAGGTGCAGAAAGCCGGTACTGGGTTGGACTGGACGAAATATCACCTTACCTCAAAAAGGCGACACTAGCTATTGAGGATCAGCATTTTTACGAGCACAATGGCTTTGATTATTCCCGTATTGCAGCGGCAGTCTTAAAGAATGTTAAAAGTGGGTCGCTATCAGAGGGGGCAAGTACACTTACCCAACAATACGCGAGGAACTTATATCTATCATTTGAAAAAACCTGGACCCGCAAACTGAAGGAAGCTTTTTATACCGTTCGCCTGGAAATGTATTATTCCAAGGATGAACTGCTTGAGGGCTATTTAAACACGATTTATTACGGCCATGGAGCATACGGTGCTGAAGCGGCAAGCAGGTACTTTTTTAATAAATCTGCCGATGAATTAACCCTGGCAGAAGCTGCAATGCTGGCTGCGGTGCCAAAAGGACCAAGCTATTACTCACCCTTTAACAATTTGGAAAACGCAACAAAAAGGCAGCATCAGATTCTCTATGTAATGAAACAACAGGGTCAAATAAACGACCAGGAATACTATTTGGCAACCCATGCTAAATTAGACTACGCAAAACCAAGCCAGCATATTAAAAAGGTTGTAGCCCCATACTTTCAGGATACCGTCTTACTGGAGGCTGCAAACAAGCTTGATCTTGATCAGGAGAAGATTCGCTCAGGCGGTTATAAAATATACACAACTTTAAATGTTACGATGCAAGAAAAGCTTGAAAAACAAGTAGCTGACACGATCAACCCGGCAAGTGAGATTCAGACCGGTGCAATAGGAATGGATCCTGAAACTGGTGCCATCCGGGCGCTGGTTGGCGGACGAGATTATAGCAAAAGTAAATTCAACCGGGCCATTCGTGCAAAACGCATGCCCGGGTCAACCTTTAAGCCGTTTCTTTATTATGCGGCGCTAACACACGGCTATACGCCGGCAACAATGCTTATGAGCAAGCCTACTGCATTTGAACTTTCAGACGGACATGTCTATCAGCCGAGTAATTTCAATGGGTATTATGCCTATAAACCAATAACATTGGCACAGGCCTTGGCTCTATCCGATAATGTTTATGCAGTGAAGACCAACCTATTTCTTGGCGTTGACAAACTAATAAATTCCGCCCGAAAATTTGGCATCGACAGTAAATTGCCACCTGTACCATCGCTTGCATTAGGAACAGCCACTGTAACCGTTGAGGACATGGTAACCGGGTATGGGATTATCGCTAACGGCGGCCAGCAAATCAAAGCACACACCATCCGGAAAATAGTTGACCGGAATGGAGATGTAGTCTATGAACTGCCTAAAGAGGATGCGAAACAAATCCTGGACAAGAAAAAGCTGTTTATCCTGGCAGATCTAATGAAAGGAATGTTCGACCATTCACTGGACGGCTATACCGCGGTAACCGGTTCACCTGTATCAAATGAACTAACACGTGATTATGCCGGAAAATCAGGAACAACTGCGTCTGACAGCTGGATGATTGGGTTCAGTCCAAATCTGGTTACTGGTGTATGGGTTGGATATGATGATAACCGCGAAATTGATAAAACCGCGGAACACGGCTATGCAAAAGACATCTGGGCTGACTTCATGGAAGCTGCCCATAAGGAATTGCCAAAAGTAGATACCGATGTTCCTGAAGGTGTAGTTGGAGTATGGATTGATCCCGTTTCAGGCGGAGTAGCCACCTCCTATTGCCCAAATGGAACACTAATGTATTTCGAAAAAGGTAATGTTCCGTCTAAGCATTGCACAAAGCATTTGCCGGAAGATGGCGATTCTGAGAAAAAGAAAGAAGACCCTCCTGAAGACGATGGAAACAAGGGCGTGTTCGAGAAGATATTTGATTATTTGTTTTAAGTTGCAGCTTACGCTAGACATATTTTAAAAGGATGTTACACAGATTGTTGCTAATATCCTCGGAGTTGATATGGATGCAACATAACTTTATGAGTGTTAATCCACCGCTGCTTAAAAAACACTGCGCCTTCCGTGGGCAGATGATGAGCCTCCTTGCCCCGGCAAGGGAGATTACTGAAAAAGTGGTCGATTTTAACAATTTAGCTTTTCACCTTTACCTAGCATCTTGAATATACCGAGACTCCTGCGGGAAGCAAGAGATCGGCGAGACCCCGCAGGACGGCAGGAGGGCACTGAAAAAGTGGTAGATTTAAAAATTCTCACTTACCACCTTAACTTAGCATCTTGAATATACGGAGACTCCTGCGGGAAGTGAGAGATCGGCGAGACCCCGGAGGACGGCAGTCCGAGGAGGCTCACCACTCGCCCGCGGAAAGCGCAGTATATTCAAGATGCGATGATAGATCCACCTATTTTGTACTATATCTAACTTTTTCAGTGGCCTCGACGGCAGTCCGAGGAGGCTCGACACTCTCCCGCGGAAAGCGAGGTATATTCAAAGATGCGATGATAGATCCACATTTTTGTACTATATATACCTTTTTCAGTGGCCTCCCGGCAAGGAGGCTTAAGCCGTGCCCGCGGAAAGCAACGGTCCGCAGCGGAAAACAACCCGCGCCTACATCGTAGTTTATGAATTATGTGACAACAATCTTTTTTGGGAAACAACCGTAAAAAAAAGCCGACTCACTGGTAAGATGTCCGGTCTTACCACGTGGTCGGCTTCTTTTTTGTCCTAGCAATACATGTGAAGTCCATGTATCTATTATTTTACAAATTCTTGTCTAAAAGTACAAGAATTTCAATCAATGTTCATCGTTCGTTCACAAAGTGTTCATTTATTCAGGCAGTACCCCTTTTAATTCATCACTTGAGTTTTTCCACATTTCCTCATTAAATTCAACAAGAAAGTCTTTTAACAACTTCTTGGAATGATCATCCATATGTTCAAGCATAATTTTACCTTTTAATGATTTATCCATATGGGTAACATGTTCCGGCATGGACTTGTAGGCGCGCTTAATCGAGCGATCCACGCGAATCTCGCTACCGCAAACCCCTGCATAGTATGGGCCGTCTTCACCCTTCTCTACTGTCACCCAAACAATCCAGTACAATTTGCCATTTGGAACTGCATCTTTATCAGACAAAAACTTCACGCGGCGCTCGACTTCACTGCGCGCATGCATCGCCCCCATATCAACAAATGCGCGATTTTCATTGGGATCAACGATTACCGGGCTCATATTTTCAAGACTGATTGTTCCAGCACCATAGCCACCATGGCCATCAGTCGAATCATCTTTAATTATGGTAAATGGATTTGTATTCTTTTTAGGCTTATCTTCACTCATCTAAAGGACCCTCCTTATTAGCATCTTTTGTTTATTGTAGCATATGTTTAACCGTCTTTTCACTTTTTAAAACCCCGTTTATTTTTGATTAATCTGACATTTATCTGTATAATTTCAAATAAGGTGAGGTGATGTTCATGAGAAAGAATATGGCAGTCTATTTTCTACTTGTGATTTTATTTATTGCTGGGTGCAGCGCAGCGGAGACAGCACCGGCCCTGAACCAAAAGAACAGGCGAAACAGGTAGCCACTGAATTTAAAAAGATGCAATATACGATGGAATATGATGAAAACAATCATAATTCTATGGAAGCAGCCAAAAGTATTGAAGAGAAACTTAAGCCACTGTTAACACAAGATGCATTTGTTCAAAATGTTAGCATAAACAATTTCCTTGAAACGGTTGATGTATCCAACTTAACCAAAAGCGATCTCTCGCTTCAAACGATCAAATTTACCCTAAAAGAAAAAGTAGCGAACACGTTTATTTTTGACTATCAGGTCGATGTACGTTTTAAAAAATATAATGATGAGGATCTCACGCAAATTGAAACAATAACTGGCGAAATGAAGGTTACTAATACGGAGAAAGATGGCTGGCAAGTAAGCAGCAGTACGCAGACGCACTTTTCTCTGGAGCATATTAAGTCCATCCAAAAGAAGTTCGGATTACCTTCAGGCGGATTCAGATGGGAAAAGTAAAGAGGCCGAGACGTAAGAGTTTTATCAAACCAGATTAAAGCATGAAATTTGGCTCTACCTTAGCTCACTTAACGGACACTCTAAGCTTTTCTAACAACCTTAATAAATTGCCATGCATCTTTTATTTCATCTTCCGTAAAATTTTGCTTTGGCTTTACAATATGAACCTTTTCAACAACTTCTGCGCCAGGAAGGTCATCAAAGTACAGCATAGTGGATACCAATTCAAGGAAACGGGAACTCTTGCCCTTCAACAACTCAACCTGCCCTACGATTTCCGGCATATCCAGTGTGAATTGATTTAAAAAGTCCTGTCCATTTTCGGTAATTGTATAATTGTACTGATAATAATTGCTTTTTTCCTCTTTCACTTCATTGATAAAGCCAAGATTACAAAGTTCCTCCGTCCGTAGTGTGAGTTCTTCTGAGTATGGACCATAAAAATGAAACTGATACTTTTCTTCAAAAGGGACCTTGCACTTCTGTAGAATATATATCATTTTTTGAAGCTTCTTACGTCCGGTAACTTCTTTAGCCACCTCAAAAAAGTGCATCAATTTAGCATGATTTGTCAACATTATTTATCCGCTCCTTGGTGATACAAAAGCTCCATAATACGTTCTTTTACAGGGCTTTCTTCATTCAGATTCGCTAAAAAGTCTGCTGGAAAATACAGCTTATGATCCGTTCGTTTTTTTCCGGATATCGATTCAACAATATCGGAGTGACGGGACAGTTCTTTCAGTTCACCGCCCGGCATCAATAAATGAATCGGGAGGCGTTCTTCTTCCTCGCCAGGACGATAAAAGTCGTATGGCAGATCGGAAGATGAGTCAACTTCAAGATAGTATTCTGGATCAATTTCCGCTTCCTGAAACAGTTGATAAAGCTCCATCCACTCGTTCATCTGCCTGTTCGGATTAAATTCCACATATTTAAACAGACGGCGATTCATGAACCGCTCACATAAGTCACTTAAAATGGCATCGTCTTCTTCCTGCCAAACCTGAAAATAATAGAATACAATGGATTCATCAAGCTTTAAATAATCTGTTAAATCTACTTTTTCCTTAAAAAACGAAATAAAATGAATCGGTTCTAGTTTAAAGGAATAATTCTTTTCGTATAAAAACTTTGCACGGTGAAGTATTTTTGATAAAATAACCTCCGCACTTCTGGTAACAGGGTGGAAATATACCTGCCAATACATTTGGTAGCGACTCATAATATAGTCTTCCACCGCATGCATACCACTGGATTTGATCACAACCTGATCATCGATTGGGCGCATTACCCGAAGAATACGTTCCATATCAAAATGACCATAGCTAACACCTGTAAAATAGGCATCGCGCTGCAAATAATCCATGCGGTCTGCATCAATTTGACTGGAAATTAAGCTGACAACTAATTTATCTTCGTATGTTTTTGCAATAACATCGGCCACTTTTTTTGAAAAACCTTCTGATACACGTTCCAGTATTTTATGTATAGTGGTATCGCCGATGATAATCTGTTGGGTAAAATACTCATGATCCAGTTTAAAAACCTTTTCAAACGAATGGGAAAACGGTCCGTGTCCTAGATCATGTAATAGTGCGGCACACAAACATAGTAAACGCTCCCCTTTATTCCAATGTGGCTTGTCCTCAAAGTTGGTAATAATACGGCGGACAATTTCATATACGCCAAGTGAATGATTGAAACGGCTATGCTCCGCCCCATGAAACGTCAGGTTTGTTGTTCCCAACTGTTTAATACGGCGCAATCGCTGAAATTCCGGTGCTGCAATTAAATCCCAAATCACTTGATCTTTCACGTGAATATAACGGTGAACCGGATCCTTAAAAACCTTTTCCTCATTTAATTGTTCGTCTTTATACGCCATTTTTTACATCCCGTTTCTATTCGACAATTTTGTTATAGTATATAATAAATAGAGGAAGTTAAAAAGTATATTTACAAAATAAAGGTGAGAAAAAATCATGCAATCCTGGAAAGAAATTATTCAACATCCGACATTTCGCTACATGGATCAATCGGATGAATTCGTATTCTATAATGAAAAAATATCTGCGTTAACCTCATTTGCAATTGATGATACGCTGGCACTTTCTGTTGGTGACGGTGAGTCAGCTCCTACTATACGCTTATGGGTGCATCCAAACACCGTCGTTCTTGGCATTCCGGACGCACGGTTACCATTTATCGAAGAAGGTGTCGAACTTTTATCAGAGCGCGGATACGATGCAGTAGTCCGAAATTCAGGCGGACTTGCTGTAGCCCTTGATGAAGGGGTACTAAATATTTCACTTGTACTACCGGAGGTAAAGCACTTATCGATCCATGCCTGTTATGAAGCCATGGTCAGTTTTGTGCAATATATGCTGGCAGACCTGACCGATGAAATTGAAGCTTATGAAATTGTCGGCTCTTATTGCCCGGGTGATTATGATTTAAGTATTGACGGAAAAAAGTTTGCCGGGATCTCCCAGCGCCGGGTAAAGGAAGGCGCTGCTATTCAAATTTACTTAGATGTAGAAGGTCATGGTGAAGAGCGGGCAGCATTAATCCGCGACTTTTACAAGGTTGCGTTGAAAGATGCAACAACAAATTTTACATTTCCTGACGTAGTACCGGAAACGATGGCGTCCCTATCCGAACTTTTGCCACAAAATATTTCAATGGATGAGATAAAACGACGGGTTTATCAGACGTTGGAAGAACTGAGCGAGAACATTATGACCGCCGAGTTTTCTGAGAAAGAACAAGCAAACTTTATCAAACGGCTGGAACAAATGAAAAAACGGAATGAAAAGATTGTGGAGATGCAGTGATGGACGTACGTCGTACACGGGTGGGGCATTTTATGTAGGTTTGACTTGTCTGCACATGGTATATCGGCCATTTTACAATTTTATCGGCCGTTATTTTACTATATCCGCCGTTCTCTGAATATAACGGCTATATTCCAGATATATCAGCCAAATTTTTGATATATCGGCCATAATTCCAATATATCGACCTTTTGCATCGTTATATCGGCCAATCGACTGGCTGGGCTCTTTATACCGATAGAAACTATACCTAAAAAAGCCTGCAAGGGAATCCCTTACAAGCTTTACTACCTTTATTTTGCCTGAACTGCCGTAATTAATGCCAGGTTGTATACATCGTCCGAGGAGCATCCGCGTGACAAATCGTTCACTGGACGATTCAATCCTTGTAAAACTGGTCCTACTGCATCAAATTCGCCAAGGCGTTGCGCAATTTTATAACCGATATTTCCTGCCTCAAGGCTTGGGAAGATAAATACATTTGCATCCCCTTTCAGCGGCGAATCCGGTGCTTTTTTTTCAGCAACGCTGGGTACGAAGGCAGCATCAAATTGAAATTCCCCGTCTATTAAGAGCGATGGATTTTTTTCTTTGGCAATTTGTAATGCCTCTGAAACGCGTTCAGTCTCGTCCGACTTCGCTGAACCTTTTGTGGAAAAACTCAGCATGGCAACACGTGGGTCCACATCAAATAATTTCGCAGTAACGGCGCTTTCCACCGCAATTTCTGCTAAATCCTGGCTATCTGGTGCAATATTGATAGCGCAGTCAGCAAACACATATTTTTCCTCACCACGAACCATAATGAATACTCCGGAGGTTTTCTTAATACCTTCTTTTGTTTTAATAATTTGCAACGCTGGCCGTACTGTATCTGCAGTCGAGTGCACCGCACCACTCACGAGTCCATCTGCTTGGTTCATATAGACAAGCATAGTTCCGAAATAGTTTTCATCAAGCAGAATCTTTCTTGCCTCGTCCGCAGTTACTTTTCCCTTTCGTCGTTCAACAAATGTTTCAACCATCAGGTCAAATTCCTCAAATTCTAAGGGATCCATGATCTTACAGGAGGAGACATCCACGCCTACTTCTTCAGCACGTTGTTTAATTTCACTTTTTCCGCCAATGAGGATGGGGGTTAAAATTCCAGCAGCACCTAACTGACTTGTTGCAGTTAAAATCCGTTCATCGGTACCCTCCGGAAAAACAATAAATCTATCTGTACCTTCTAGCTTCGTTTTCAATTCATCAAAAAAATCACTCATAGTTGAGCACCTCCGACTATTTATCCTTATGTTTAAATCATAATCCAATCCGCGATACATGAAAAGCAATCCACTCATGTTTGACAGTTTGGTGAACCCTATCATTTCTAATTCCTTGTTCATGATTAACTTTCCCTTAATATGGTATAGTAAAGCCATAAGATGATATTTTCTAACTAAGGGAGCGATAATAATGGCAGCAGCAGAAGCAGTTGAAACCATGGACGGCTGGTATTGCTTACACGATTTGCGCAGCATTGACTGGACGTCATGGAAAATGATATCAAGTGAGGAAAGACAAGCAGCAATTGATGAACTGCATGCACTTTTAGATGAATGGGACTCCGTCGAAGAAGCTAAAGAAGGAAGTCACGTTGTCTACACCGTAGTTGGTCAAAAGGCAGACATCATGATGATGATCCTGCGTCCAACAATGGATGAATTAAACCAGGTGGAAACAGCATTTAATAAAACAAAATTTGCTGAGTTCCTGCAACCATCCTACTCATACGTTTCGGTTGTAGAACTTTCAAAGTATTTCCCACAAAAAAAAGATGTGGATCCAGAAACATTACCTGAAACACAAGCACGCTTAAAGCCAATCTTACCGAAATGGGACTACATTTCATTTTATCCAATGGATAAACGCCGAACGGGTGAAGAAAACTGGTATGCATTGGATTTTAAAAACCGTGCGAAATTATTGTATGAGCACAGTAAAACAGGCCGGAAATATGCAGGTCGTATCAAGCAAATTATTACGGGCTCATTCGGATTTGATGATTGGGAATGGGGCGTTACATTATTTGCCCATGATGCAATTGAACTTAAACGAATTGTATACGAAATGCGCTTTGACGAAGTAAGTGCGAAATACGGCGAGTTCGGCGAATTTTTCGTCGGAAACCATTTACCAAATGAAAAAATTGCAGCATTCCTGCAAGTATAATACCAGGCGAGGCTGAGACAAAAGTGATTCAGTCATTGGGAAATCCGAACTATGATTCCAAATTCTTTAATTAGAATTTGGATTAGTTCGGATATTTTTCTTGGCTGTTTTTTTAAACCTTATTGTGAATTGTCCATAAACTGCAACGTAACTAAAATTATCACCCCGGCGGTCGCTGCGGAAAAACACTGCGCTTTCCGTGGGCAGCTAATGAGCCTCCTCGAGCTTACGCTCTCCGGGGTCTCATCGAGGCTTCTGCTCCCACAGGAGTCTCCGTGTTTTTCCTTCGCTAATGGTACTTAGCAACGGTATTATCTGGTCCATCCACTATTACGATGGTGTCTTACGCTCCGGACCGTTGACTCCTGCGGGAACAGCACGAGTCTTAAGACCCCGCAGAGTGGGTTTAAGACCACTGAAAAAGTGGACGATTTTATAAATTTAGCATTTCACTTTACCTAGCATCTTGAATATACGGAGACTCCTGCGGGAAGTGAGAGATCGACGAGACCCCGCAGGACGGCAGTCCGAGGAGGCTTAAGCCGTGCCCGCGGAAAGCAACGGTCCGCAGCGGAAAACAACCCAGCGCATATGTCGCTATTTATATCAACTGCGAATTAGATCCGACTATTTAAAAATTAACGTTTTAAACTGGCTACCCTATGATTGTTCGTCTTTGACTCAAATATTTTAGTTATGTCCCAGCCTCTTTTTTAATGGCTGTTGGTATGTTGCTAATATCACTGTAGTTGATAACCTTGTATTCCCTCGGCGCTTGTGCTTTTCTTGTCTAGCTCCTGCGCCCAGAAGCTGCCGTCATAAGCAAGGGACACGACGAACGCCAAACCCATGCGTTCTTCGGTCCTTTGCTTATGCGTCTGCTTCTATACGGGCCCTTGCGCTTTTCTAATCACATTGCCCAGGTTCTAACATAGAATATCCTGCATATAATGAAATAGTATTCAGAAATGAGGTGGCCCTGTTGCCGAGAATTGCGCGTACTGACAAAGGGGTGGCGTTACTAGCTAGATTAATGCGTGCCGAGGCTGAGGGTGATGGTAAATTAGGGATGCTGATGGTAGGAAATGTTGGGGTTAATCGCGTTGTCGCAAACTGTTTAGACTTCACCCAGCTATCTTCCATTCGTGATATGGTATTCCAGAGTCCTGGTGGTTTTGAGGCAACACAAAAAGGATATTTTTATCAACGTGCACGTGAAATGGATAAGAAACTAGCCAGGAAAGTTATTAATGGCGGACGTTATCATCCTGCTTCATATGCACTTTGGTTTTTTGCACCTGAAGGGGATTGTCCTGCGCAATGGTATGATCAAAGGAATGTTGGAAGGTTTAAATCACATTGCTTTTTTGCACCAGAGTCATCCGTTTGTCCGGCAGTTTACTAATTTTGATTACTATTAGGAGGTTTTTTTATGAGTGAATACCAAGGTTATCCATACTATTACTACCCACAGGCATCCCCAGCATTTTATCCTGCTTATAACTATCGTCAAGAATTTGAAGATCCTCAACAACAAATGCAACAAATGCAGCAGATGTCGCAGATGCCACAAATGCAGCTGCCGTACCAGCAACCAATGCAGCAGGGGCAAGAGGATATGCTTCCAGTGGAACAATCGTACATTGAAAACATTCTACGATTAAATGAAGGGAAAATGGCAACTGTTTATATGACATTTGAAAACAATAAAGAGTGGAATGCAAAGGTTTTTAAGGGAATCATTGAGGCAGCGGGCAGAGATCACATTGTACTAAGCGACCCACAAACAGATAGACGATACTTATTATTAATGATTTACTTAGATTACATTACCTTTGAAGGGGAAATTAACTATAACTACCCATACGGTACCGCCGACCAAATGAGTACCTACCCACCAAGATAACTAGCAAAGGCGTGGCCCAGTCACATAAAAAGTAGAGGCCACTGAAAAAGGTATAGTTAGTACACAGACATGTGGATCTATTATCGCATCTTGAATATACCTCGCTTTCCGCGGGCGAGTGACGAGCCTCCTCGGACTGCCGTCCTCCGGGGTCTCGTCGATCTCTCACTTCCCGCAGGAGTCTCGGCATATTCAAGATGCTAGGTAAAGGTGAAAAGCTAATTGTTAATATCCACTACTTTTTCAGTGATCTCAAAAAGTCTCGATTACACAATTTCTAACACTGAAAAAGGATGACCTGTACGGATTTCAATCACACCTTGTATAGTTGGGATCTTTCACGTATAAGTCATCCTTCTGTTATTTCTTCTATAGGGGGATCACGATGAGACATCCATATGAAAAGTTTATTCGTTTAGAGCTGCTCACCCTTATTTTAGCTGTGATTGCCGGAATTGTTGTGTTAATTAAAGGATTCATTTTCTTAGCCATCGTGTTAATCTACTTAATTGCATGTGCACTATGCTGTGAAGCCATGATCGAGCTTCATACACACAATAGAAACAAGGCATTTAAACATTTTATCCAAGTGATATTACTTTTTGTATTTACGACCTACATTGTATTCCACTTATAAGTACTTTGATACGGAATAACCGAGCAGAATCCAGCCGGCAAGGAAGGCTACTCCACCTAGCGGGGTAATCAGGGCAAATACTTTTATTCCGGTTGTGGAGTATGTGTACAGGCTTCCTGAAAATAGTACGATTCCGGCAAAAAACAACCATCCTGCCCAAATCATTCCGCCACTTTGAAATTTTGCTAGGAGTAATCCAGTAACAAGCAGGGCCATTGTATGGAACATTTGGTAGGTGACGGCTTTGTCCCACGTTCCTAGCGCCTTCTCTGAAAGCTTGTCTTCAAGTCCATGCGCACCGAATGCTCCTAAAGCTACTGCAAGAAATCCGTTTATTGCACCAAGAATAAGAAATAATTTCATCATAACACCTCGTATTTATACATAGTTAGAAATCGAAAATAGATTTTCCGTTTGCATCCTCGTGATCTTCATCTGACGCACGTTTTTCATTTATTGGCTTGGAACTGCTGCCAAGCATTGCCTTCATCTCATCCGTTGAAATATCACTTATATTTGCAGGCCCCTTGTCTGGTTCAGCCTGCTCCACATCGATGATTAAATCACATAATAGACGAACATGTTCTATATGTTTCACCATTTTACGCTGGTCGGCTTGTTGTGACTTTGCCTGCTTTAACTCCTCCATCATTTTCTTTAAAATGGTTTCATTTGGAATCGCCATTTACACCACTCCTTACTTTCTTTACCATTTCCAGTATAACATGAGGTTCCTGCATTATTTAATAGAAAAATGAAAAGCGCATGCGCCCCGTTTAGAAGCGGACGCATAAGCAAGGGACCGTAGAACGCGTGGGTTTAGCGTTCGTAGTGTCCATTGCTTATGACGGCAGCTTCTGGGCGCAGGAGCTAGACAGACTTCCCTTTATAATTTACTGACTTATAAATGAAAAGCCTTGGATATAAATTCCAAGGCCTTGCCAATTACCCGATTTTATTTATACGGTTCTTTTGTTCCTCCAGATAGCGCTCATACACCCATCTTAAAAAATCAATTTCGTTTTTCTGCAACGGACGTCCAAGCTTCTCCTTCGTATCCTCTAATACATTAAAAAAGCTTCCTATCACGCTAACCTTCCCCCTACTATGATAAACGCAATAAAAATCTACTGCTATTGTACACCGAAACTGGTATGGAATCAATATAAAGATTAATAATTTACCAAATATACAGAAAATGGTATAAACCGACAAAATTTCCTAGCTAGTATGTGAATAATTCATCACCTTATAGGCTTTATTGAGCCGATCCTTGTATGCAATATGCTCACGCGAAAATTTAGTCGGGCTATTTATGCCTGCAACGGCAGCCATTTCAAATACTCCTTCACGCAGTGTTATCAAATAGTTACACACCCGATACTTTTTCTCCTCAATGCTCAGCGCTTTCTGAAGGTCAGGATTTGTCGTAGCAACACCTACTGGGCAATTATTTGTATGACAAACTTCTGCCATGATACATCCAACTGACAGCATGAAGCCTCTAGCGATATTGATCATATCGGCACCTAACGAAAGAGCCATCGCAATTTTATCAGGTGTTACCAATTGACCTGATGCAATAATTTTTGTCCGCTCCCGCAGTCCATATTTTTTTAGTAAATCGTCAAGTAGAGGCAATGCGGCATATGTAGGCAGACCCACTGATTCTGCCAGTTCATAATAGGTCGCACCTGAACCGCCGTTACCACCATCGACCGTGATGAAATCGGGAACTATATCTAATTCTTTCATGGCTTTCACATAGTTTTCCACCTGTATTTCATCACCGACTACTATTTTCGTTCCTACAGGTTTTCCGCCAATATCACGCATCTTATCGACAAATTCCAGGAGTCCTTTTGTATCATTGAATTCATGAAACCGGTTCGGACTGTTAATCGTCTTCCATGGTTCCACATTACGAATATCTGCAATTTCTTCTGTTACCTTACTGCCGTCAACGTGACCACCGCGCTGCTTAGCGCCTTGAGCAATCTTAAGCTCAAATGCCTTCACCTGATCGATTTCACTTTTCTTTTTAAATAATTCCCAGGACATTTCCCCATCTGTTGTTCGTACACCAAATAAGCCTGAACTGATTTGCATAATGATATCAACGTCACCCTTTTGGTGGTATGGCGAAATACTTCCTTCCCCAGTGTTCATCCAGGTGCCGCCAGCCATGCCAAGGCCTTTTGATAATGCGGTGATTGCATGATCTCCCAATGAACCAAAGCTCATTGCAGACTGTCCGATAAATCCTTTCACTTTAAATGGCTTGCGAACTGTATCTTTGCCCAGAACAATCGCATCATCGTCCGTCAGATAGAATGGTCTTAATTCATCTTCCGCATGGTGCTCTTTCCGGCTAAACAGTTTTTCATTATCAATTTGATAAAGGCGGGTTCTGATCTTAGGTTCCTGATCTATTTTCATTTCCTCGTGCTGACTTGGAAACATGTTGTTTACAATATAAAATCCCTCTTCATTAAAATCCCGTTCCGAACCATAGCCTATCATTCTATTATTATATTTGGCTGATTTGTACACAAACTCGAATTCTCTGCGATTAAACGGCTTCCCCTCATTATCATTATTAAAAAGATACTGACGCAGTTCCGGTCCAATCTTTTCCGTAATATAACGGACCTTTCCGAGCACTGGATAGTTCCTTAAAATAGAATGTTCCTTTTGCTTTGAGTCATGCGTATACACACGCATAAAAATAAACAATGGTACTAGAACAATCAATGCGATAATTACGATTAATGTGATCAATAAACCAGTTGTCATGTTACTCTCCCCTTCTTTACCTTTTTATAATAGATATGGCAAATAGACGATGATTATAATAAATACCCATATAACATCGACAAAATGCCAATAATACTGAAAGATCCGTTGCTTTTCGATATATAGGCCATATGGCATATTCATTCTCTTATATTGTATTAGAAGCAGAATCATCCAACAAGCCCCGAACGTAACATGGGATGCGTGAAGTCCAACCAGGACATAGAAGGAAGACATAAAAACATTCGCCGTTAAACCGTTGTCCTCCATTACATATTTATAAAATTCATGGAGTTCCAGACCTAAAAATGTTAAACCGAACAGCAATGTAATTACGAGTCCAATAACAATTTTAGTCCCTTGCCGTTTGTCCAGCCCCTTTTCGGCAATCATTAATGTTCCACTGCTTGATAATAAAAAGACAGATGACAGGACTAGACTTTTCACTTCAAACAATTCATGCGGCTTCGGATAGGTCGGAGGCGGGGTGAAAATCAAATAGGTAGCAAAAAGAGTACCAAACATGACACTCTCCACAAACAAATAAATGAAGAATCCAAGGCGCTTATCTCTGAATAATGCCTCCTGATAGTTATTCACTGGACTCCACCCCCCTCTGCATAATCCTTTTTTCGTTCATCTGTTACAGATCGAATAACGAATAACCCAAGTGTTCCTAGGCCACCGAGAATTGCAAGCCAGTACCAGCTATAAATCATGCCAATACTCATTAACGACATGGAGACGGCAATTAATATTGGCTTAATTGACTCCACGGGTATAGGTCCCGGTCGCACATCTGTAGTTGTTTCCAGCTTCCGGCCTTCAACTTTTGCATACCAAAATGGGTCCATCTCTTTTACAACTGGCATCGGTTCGAAGGTATGCTCTTCGGATGGCGACTTTACGGTCCACTCGAGTGTGCGCCCATCCCATGGGTCGTTACCCACCTTTTCACCATATTTATGTGTTTTGTAGACGTTCCAGCCGACAATTAGCATGCTGCTTCCCATGATGAAGGCACCTATTGTGCTCGTTAAATTCAAGGCAAATAACGAATCACCATACCCATATGTGTAGACTCGACGCGGCATGCCTTGAAGGCCTGTAATATGCATGGGCAGAAAGGTCATATGAAATCCAATGAGAAATAACCAGAAGTGCCATTTCCCAAGTGTTTCATCCAATACTTTCCCGGTTATTTTAGGGTACCAGTAATACAGTCCGGCAAATATCCCTAAAATGGTGGATCCAATAATGGTGTAATGAAAATGCGCTACTACAAAATGGGTATCATGATACTGAAAGTCGGCAGCTGCAACGGAGAGCATCACCCCCGTTACACCACCCATTACAAAAGTAGGTATAAATCCAAGGGAGAATAACATTGGCGTTGTAATGCGAATAACTCCGCCGCGCATGGTAAACAGCCAGTTAAATATTTTAATACCTGTTGGAACGGCTATCAGCATAGTAGTAATCGCAAAGAAAGTGTTCGCCATTGGTCCCAGTCCCACTGTAAACATATGGTGTGCCCAAACCATAAATCCGAGAAAGCCAATCAGGGCCAGGGAAAGAACCATTGCCGGATAACCAAATATTCGTTTTTTGGAAAAGGCAGAAATAATATCCGAAAATATACCAAACGCTGGCAATGCTAGGATATAAACCTCCGGATGCCCGAAGATCCAAAACAGATGCTGCCAAAATACCGGACTGCCAACTTCTCCGGAAAAGAAGCCAGTCCCAAACAGCCGATCAAACATAAGTAAGTAGAGTCCCATCGATAAAACAGGAAATGCAATTAAGATTAAGAAGGAGGTAATTAATGCTGACCATGGAAACAGTGGCATTCTTGTCAGTTTCATACCTGGAGCACGATGCCGGATAATCGTTACTATCATGTTAATTGCCGTAAAAATAGTTCCAAGCCCGGAAACTTGTAAACTAAAAACATAGTAATCATTTCCTACACTAGGGGTGAATGTGTCGGTTGACAATGGCGCATAACCGGTCCACCCCGCATTTGGTGCACTATTCAAGAAAAATGACATGTTAAATAAAATAGCTCCCGCAAGAAATAGCCAAAAGCTCACTGCATTCAAAAATGGAAAAGCCAAGTCCCGTGCACCGATTTGCAGTGGGACAGCGATATTCATTAGACCAATTAATAAGGGCATAGCCACAAAGAAAATCATCATAGTCCCGTGGGTAGTAAATAGTTCATTGTACTTATCCTGTTGAAACACCCAAAATTCAGCATGCGGACTGGCAAGCTGCAAACGAATTAATAAGGCATCTATTCCCGCACGCAGAAAGAATAAGACACCAAATAGCACATACATCGTTCCTATTTTCCGGTGATTGGTTGTACGCAAATAACTCCATAGTAATGGAATTTTTTGTTTCCTCCAGACATAAATCGCCATAAAGATACCTAATATAATTGTTAAAACCCATGCCGCTACTACATCTGAAGGAACAAACATGGTATCTTTAAAAAACGGTATTGTCATTGCTTACACCCTCTGCTTTTAAGATTAGGACATTACGTGTTTGAATGTATGTGGTTACTCTTTCAACCAATTTTCATATTCTTCATTTGATACGACCCTTGTTGTAAATTGCATTTTGGTATGCTGGACGCCGCAGAACTCCGCACACTTCCCCTCATATGTGCCCTCTTTGGGGTTTTTTAATTTGTACAATAACTCCTTACCTGGTAATACATCTGTTTTCCCGCCCAGTTGCGGAATCCAAAATGAATGGATGACATCCTTGGAGATTAAGTGGAATACGATTGTTTTGTTGGCAGGTATGACTAATTTATTTGTCGTTTCCTTGCCATTTTCGTACTCAAATGTCCAAAAGAACTGTTGTCCAGTCACATTCACATGTACTGCCTGTTCTGCCTCTTCACTAGACGACAGCACCGGTGACTGGTCATATGTAATCGCTACCGTTGGAACTGCAAGAACGACAAGCAACAAAATCGCTAATGTCGTCCACGTTATTTCAAGTTTCTTATTTCCTTTGACATCTTTTGGAAGTGTATGTTTATTTTGATCCGTCTCTCTGTACTTCCACACAAATCTTGCAAACAAAACAAATACGACCACTAATACAATCATCATCAGGCCAAAACTGAACCAGATTAAAAATGCTTGGTCCTGCCCGGTTTCACTTTTTGCATCCAGGACGTTTATGTCGCAACCAGCTAAAAGTAAAAGTATTGGAATTGTTAATAGCTTTTTCATGGCAACCAACAGCCTTTTCGTTTAATAGTGACAATATTTCAATAACCTTTCAGAACCTTTTCTAAACATTGTGTTTTAGAAAGTCCTGGCAAACCAGCGTATGCCTGAGGAGACCCACCACTGGCGGAAAGCGACTGCCGACAGCAGAAATCACGTTGCTGTTATGTAGGTATTCTGTAACAACCCATGCAAAAAGAGCCGAACTTTTATCTTTCTTTACGTGCAAAAAAGAAGCCACCCAAAGGGTTATTCCCCTTTATGGCAGCTTATTACTTCTTCCTTATTCATTCTCTAACTTTGTTTCAAGCTCCGTGATTCTTGCCCGAAGTTCATTGATGTCTTCCTTCGTTGCTAATCCCAAATCCTCAGCCATGTTTTTCGTTTGCTCGTATTGCTTAGCACTCCACTCATCTTTCGTGGTTTCACCCTTATCAAGGAAGTTCTGCATTACGGTTCTTGCTTGCTCACGCGATAATTCATTTCTCTCCACTAATTCTTTCAGCTTATTGTCCAATTTTTCCTTACTGCTGACTGCTGCGCCTAAGCCCAATAAAAATCCTTTTTTCAAAAAGTCACTCATGATTCTTACCTCCTATTTTCTTGAACATATCATTTGATAATGTTTCATCAACGTAATAACCAATGTGATTGTAAAAACACCAGTCATTATATAACCAGTAACGCCATACAGGTAAAAACCTGCGAAAACGGAACCAAGTATCAGTATAAAGTTAATAACCTCTACTAAGATATAAAAGTGATGCAAAAGCTGGGCATATTGTTTCTCTTTTTCCCATTGTCTATTCTTTTCCCCATTTTCCAGCCAGTTTAACATGGCTTTTGGAAAAGATAAAATTGGTTTCGCGGCATCCTTTGCAATCTGCTTGTAAATAGAGTCAGTGAAGCCCTTCCCGCCAAGCCATTCCTTGATAATTGGTCGTGCCCATTTTTCGATGTCTACATCTGGATATAAACTGATTAATAACCCAAAAACAATCGATACCGCCCTTCCAAGATAAGCATAATCCGCTGAAATTTGGATTGGCTGATCGTTGATGAATATTCGAATGTCATCTTTTATCGTATCCATTGTATGTGTATCCAGATGGCTAAATGATCCATTTCGGTACATCTCAATTGTTTCCTTAATCATTTTCTTCAGTTTTCCACGATTGGCATTTGGTAAAACAAAATTCATATCATCCAACGTTTCGACCACCTGATCATAGTCATCGATAATTAACCCTTGAATAAGTTGTTTAAAATAATGGATATCCTGTTTGTGAATTTCACCAATCATGCCAAAGTCGATAATTACGATCGTGCCATCCTGTTGAATTAGAACATTTCCAGCGTGAGGGTCAGCATGAAAATTACCAGGATGTAAAAACTGGTCTAAATAAAATTCAAACAGTGTTTTTGCTGTTTGCATGACATTAATCCGGTGCTTATGCATATAGGAAAGATTGGTGATTTTCGCCCCGTCTACCCACTCCATTACAAGTACCTCTTCCGTGCATAGCTGTTCAAAATACCCTGGTATGTAAACCGATGTATTGTGTTTATACCGGTTTTTAAAGTATTTACCGAATGCTAGTTCCTGCCCAAAATCTAGTTCGCGATCCATCACATAAATTAATTCACGATATAACGCATTTAGATCAGCCTTTTTTCCAAAGTTAGTAAACACTTTAATCATCCAGAAGACAAGCTTCATCGCCTTAAAATCCATATGAAAAATTTCCCGAACACGGTAACGCTGCACTTTAATTGCGACAGTAGTACCATCTTTTAACTTTGCTCTATACACTTGACCAATTGAAGCAGCTGCGATTGGCTTGTCCTGTAATTCAGTTAAATGCTTATCGACATCTTCCCCCCATGCTTTTTCCATTGCTGACTTAGCATAGGAAAAAGAGGATGGAGAAACCCGGTCTACAAGTCCCCTTAATTCTTGTATAAAAGCATCCGGCATAAAATCTGCTCTCGTACCCAAGAACTGCCCTACTTTAATTAATACTCCTTCTAACCGTACAGCCTTTTCACTGTAGTCTTTTGCCTGTTTCCTTAATAGTGCATTCCACTTTTGCCTGGTACGTTCATCCCAAACATGATGCCTAATATGAAAAAAGTAAATCTGACAAATATATTTAAGTATCATCCAGACAATGACCGCACATCTATATACAACATTATACTTCATTCGTTTTTGCACAAACAACACCTCGCCACCTTACTTTACCCCAAATAGCTGTTTATTAAAACGATTAGCAATCCTTTTTCTTCCAATTAAAAGAACGGTTGTCGAATAAATAGTTCTTTATACCTATAAAATTGCGAAAAAGGTCACAATAATGGTTATAAATTACTATTACAAATTTTTTGAAAATAAAAAATACATGTTATACTTAGTACAGAAGGCGCGTCTTTCCACCAATTCACCATAAAATACAGGAGGTTATTTATGAAGAAACTGGTTGCATTAACATCTACACTGGGGTTAGCTTTATCGTTAGTATTACCTACAGCAAGTTTTGCTGAAACCAGTCCTAAAGACACAGTAGAAAATTGGGACACAGAACGATATGGTGATGTTCAGGATATCACCACTGAACTAAATAAGTTATCACAGGACGAGGACTTCCAAAAACAAGCAAAAGAAACCATTAAGGAAGCCGCAAACGGTTTAGATGAAAGCGATCTGGACGGACAGGCCACAAAGGCAAACGATGGGCATTTTACCTTTGATGGTGGTACAAAACAGTTTCTCGATCGAAATTTAGCATTTCAGCCCTATACATTACGCAGCGTCGGGGAAAATGTGGAAGTCTGGGTTGCCAATGATTTAAGCTTCCCTGAGGGGGATCCTCGACCAGCGCAGGTTGTCACCCAGGAACAGGTGGATAAGCTGGCAGCCGAATTTGATTCCAATATTTACCCAACTGTTACGAACTTTTTTGGTACACCTGATTCGCTAACAGGCAGCAATGCGGCATTAGAAGACATAGGCGCAGTACCAGAGGGGTATTATGAAAATGGTAACGACAAAGTAATGCTGTTAGTCAGTAACATTCCGGATGAAAATTATACGGATCCAAGCTATCCGTTTTTCGTAGCTGGTTTTTTCTGGCAAACGCTCGAAATGTACACGGACAGAAATATTATCTCCATTGATGCTAACAATTGGGAGGAACGCCTGGAAAGTACATTCTATGGAACTACCATACATGAAATGCAGCATTTAATTCATGCCGACAATGACAGTGATGAAACTTCCTGGTTAAATGAGGGTTTCTCTGATTTCGCTGAATATCTTGGAGGCTACGGTCATCCATACGGCCACATTAATTTCTTCCTGGATCATCCAGAGAATTCCTTAGTAAACTGGGACGAGCACTTAAATGCCGAAACTGGTCCGGAAACACTAGCTGACTACGGTGTTGCCTATCTATTCACGCTTTATAACTATGAACAATTTGGGCAGGAATTTATTCTTGATGTCGCAAAAAGCCCATTAAATACAATTGATAGTTATAATCAAGCATACAAGGATGAAGGTCTTAACGAAACATTCCAATCCGTATTTGAAAAGTTTGTAACCGCTGTATTAATCGATGACAAGCAGAATATAAAAGGGAAAAAAGGAATCTATGGCTTTGAAAACATTGACCTCAGGGAAGTCCCTGTTGATGATGGGAAAGTTCGAGGCATGACTGTGAACTTTGACAAAGCCAAACTATACGAGAAAGATGGCGTTCCTGCATGGGGTGCTGATTATAAAGTACTGGACTTTGATAGCAAAGTTGACAGTATCACCTTTGACGGGGTAGATTTCCTGCCGATCAAGTGGGAATCCGTGGCAGACCCACAGGATGAGTCTAACCAAGTTTTCTGGGGTGGCAACAGTTCAGAGGCGGATAATAATTTAATTTTCAAGGCGGATTTATCAAATACGCAAGATGCTACCCTTACCTTTGATCATCTTGCCAAAATTGAAGAACTTTGGGACTTCGGTGTCGTTCAAGTATCAACCGATCAGGGAAAAACCTGGACAAGCCTAGCAAATGAACATACCCGTTCCGATGTAGTGGAAGAAGGTTATCCGAAAATTAAGGAGAACGTTCCAGGATTCACCGGTGTTAGTGACGAGTGGACAAATGAAAGTTTTGACCTGTCAGCTTATGCTGGACAAGAGGTTTATATTTCATTCCGTTATCTAACGGACTGGGCGTCACAGGAAGCAGGCTGGTTCGTCGATAATATTGAAATACCTGAAATTGGTCTCTCCTATGATGGCACAAGCATGGATAGCTTTGTATCTAAGTCAGAACTTCTGCAAAACTATGTGAATTATTCTGTTACATTCGTTAATAAGGATAAGCATGGAAAATACAAAGTCATGCACATCAATCCATTCAATGTGACAGAGAAAGATGCACTACAATTGCGGCAGCTGTTTAAGAAAGGTACGAATTACATGACAACATGGTATGCGGCACCATCCGATCAGCTTAATCCCGTCCCTTTCGAATACAGCGTGGAACTGAAAGATAATAATGGAAAACATAAAGGTAAAAAGAAGTAATGGTTTGAACGAGTCGCGCCGATACAGCCTGGCAATCAACTTATGTTGATTGCCAGGTTTTTTATATTTCAAAAATTGGATTTTGCTATTTTCATAAATTCTCGTATAATGGGAAGAAACAATTCAGTTTGGAGGACAACCATGGATAAGCAACACTACAATCTAGTAGATCATCTTAAATTTATCATTCCATCTTTACTTGGTATTTTCCTTTTTATGACTCCCGTTCCTTCTGGTGATGGAATGACAATCCCTATTGCAATTATGGCTGACTGGGTACAAGCGCTTCTCGCGGGTTCTCTTTCACTGATTATGATGTGGATTATTCTTATTACTGCTGCGGGCACCGTCATTGTAAAAATTATTGGCGGTGACAAACTTGATCGGACTCCATTTTTTAAGCAATTATTTAATGTTACACCTTTTTGGGCATTTACACGTGTTCTTGCAGCCGTTTTTGCTGTAATGGTTTACTATAAACTTGGTACAGAGGTTATTTACGGTGGAAGCACCGGACAATTATTGTTAGGGGACCTCCTTCATACTTTGTTTGCAGTATTTCTGTTTGCTGGTTTATTTCTCCCATTGTTAATGAACTATGGCCTACTTGATTTATTTGGCACACTGATGACAAAAGTTATGCGCCCTTTATTTCGATTACCAGGCCGTTCATCAGTCGACTCATTGGCTTCCTGGGTAGGTGATGGAACAATAGGTGTATTATTGACAAGTAAACAATATGAGGATGGTTACTATACCAAGCGTGATGCTGCCGTCATTGCGACCACCTTCTCAGTTGTTTCCATAACGTTTACGCTTGTTGTAATCGAACAGGTAGGACTCGGGGATATGTTTGTTTCCTTTTATTTAACGGTACTTGCGGCTGGATTAGTTGCGGCCCTCATTATGCCCCGTATTCCACCGCTATCCAGAAAAGCAAACACATATGTCAATGAAGCAGAAGATGAAATTGATGAATCCGCACCCGAAGGTCACAACATGTTAACGTACGGTTATCAAAAAGCTCTTGAGCAGGCTAAAAAAGAATCCAGTGTTCTGAAATTTTTTAAAGAAGGCGGTCAGAACATTTTGGATATGTGGATGGGTGTTGCCCCTATCGTTATGGCAATCGGTTTGGTTGCTTTAATGATTGCTGAATACACTCCGGTGTTTCAGTGGTTGGGTGTTCCTTTCATTCCATTCCTTGAACTGATGAATATTCCATTTGCTGAAGCAGCATCGCAAACGGTGTTAATTGGTTTTGCTGACATGTTCCTGCCATCAATTATTGCCGAATCAATTGATGCAGAAATTACCCGGTTTATTATTGCAGCCTTATCAGTAACCCAATTAATCTACATGTCAGAGGTTGGCGGCTTGATTCTTGGTTCTAAGATACCGGTAAACTTTCTTGAGTTATTCATTATCTTTGTCATACGTACCATTATCACACTGCCGATTATTACTTTAATTGCTCACTTTTTATTCTAAGCTATTCGTTAGATTCTCATGATACAAAGAGGCTGGGACATAACTAAAATGTTTGACTCAAAAGACGAACGATCACAGGATAGGAAGGTTAGAACGTTACTTAACAATTATATTCGGCGCCCTGCCACCGCAGCGGAAAACAACCAAGCGCATATATGTCACAGTTTATAGACAATTAACGGTCAAGTTTACAAAAATAGTCAAGAAAAATATCCGAACTACTTCAAATTCTAATTAAAGAATTTTTTATCGTAGTTCGGATTTCTTTCTGGTTAAATCACTTTTGTCGCAGCGGCTTTTCTTATCTGAATTTTTGGTCTGTTACTTCTTTTATTTTTTCTGTGTTCAGGGTGGTGTTTTTTGGGATTTCTGTATCAACCGCCTCTTCTTCAGATTCCTTAATTACTAATGTCTCATCATATCCCATTTCACGTGCCGTTGCCTTCATGAACTGATAGAAGCTTTGCTGACTTGCTGATCCAACATGATAAACACCCTTTACATCATTAAAAGCCATTTCTTCAATAACGTTTGTTAAATCCTCGATATGCACAAACGTCCGAATTAAATCGTCCCTAAATTCGATAGGCTTTGTCGACCGTAAATGATAGGATAAGCGATCTGTCCGTTCATCCAGTTTTCCAACTGCATTTTCTCCGTAAATTGGCCCCGCCCGCAGGATGACATAATTGGAGAATTCCCGGTCAATTAACCGTTCCGCTTTAACCTTTCCATTTGTATAGTTGCTAAAGCTGTGGTCATCAGGCAAATTATGCAGTGGATCTTCTTCACTGTATGGTCCATCACCATTTGAAAAAACAAAGTCTGAAGAAATATATACCAGTTTAGTCTGTGGTGTAAGATGTGTCAGTAAATGCATAAGTCCCTGGTCCGTAAGCTTGTGTTCATTTGGTCCACTCATTACCGCCCATACAACCACATCTGGCTTCTCACTTTTGTAAAAGTTAGAGAAGGATTCTGGTTCATTCACATCCAGTTTGTAAAGGTCATCAAATAAAGCAGGTTCATTCAGATACGTACCGGCAACAGTAGCGTCCGGGATATCTTTTAGCCTTTGATAGACAGAAGCACCAACATACCCGCTTGCGCCAAATACACATATTTTCATCTCAATCATCCTCCTGTTCTCTGTTTAATCAAGCTCCAGTTTCCATACGGCGGAGAATGGAGCACTTCTACTTTTTCTGTTACGTATGAAGATTCTCGTTGTGCCTGTTTTTCTTGTTGGATTGATTGAATAAATTCCATACAGTAGTTATTTTCCCTTCAATGACCGGTTGTGAAACCACTTGTATTGGTTTGCTTGATAAAAATAGTACAATAGACCCAGCAATTACAGCTAAACCAACCAAATCCACAGCTCCATTCACTTCGAACAGATCAACATCGCGGAAAAACTGGATGAAAAATCCATGCAGCAGATAAACATAGAGTGTTTGGGTTCCAAGCTTTGTAAGCATATTTTCCTTTACTGGAATCCAGGCCAGGATGCTCATTGCCATTAAAGCGGAAGTTGCATAGACCAGTGTTCTTGCTAATATACCTAATTCCGGCAATCCTAAATCACCATATGACTCGGACGCAAGCAGCCAGCCGGAATTGAACTCAGGTGCAATAAAAATGGCGACAGCTACGATAGCCATTACTGCTAATGACGCCCATTGTACACTTTTTCTTTTTAGGAACATCACATGATCTTTCGTTACCCAATAGCCAATCAGGAAAAACGGAAAGAAAACAAATGTCCGCGATAAACTGAATGTGTGACCTATTTCACCAAAGTAACCAACAACCAGGCCAACTATGACAGATAGAGCAATACTGTATGGCGCTGGTATTTTTTTGAAAAAGTAAAGCAATACATGCCAGCTGAACAAACTGAACAAGAACCATAATGCCCAGTGTGGGGAAAAGACCCCTGTCTGCCAGTCATCGTGACCAAGAATGAAATAGTAACCTGAATAGATAACCTGGAAAATCAAATATGGCAGCAATAGTTTCTTGGCTAAATTCATAATATATTGCTTATCTCCCCGGCCTTTCGCAAAAAATCCTGCCAGGAAAATAAACGCAGGCATGTGGAATGTATATATCCACATATATAATGTGTTAATGCCTTGTGATCCATCCGTAAATGGCTGAATCATATGACCAAATACTACTAAAAAAATAAGTGCAAGTTTCGCATTATCAAAATATGCAGTTCTTCCCATTAAACTCATTCCTTTATGTTAAATATCACAGTGTATGAACAATATACCCTTTTTTAAACATAAATACGTATTAAAATAGCAGATTTCATATGGTTGTTAGAGAAATGTAAATGGAATGAAACAAAGAAACTGCCATGTAATAATATACCTAAACGTTTACCTGCATGCGAAAGCCGCTCTCCATAGGGAAAGCGGCCATTATCTTATCAATCTTTTACAGTGAAGTGTCTTTTTCTATCGCTGTTTCATCATGAAACGTTTTTATATTTAATTTCCCTAAAATGCGAGACGTAAGCGTACCAGATAAAATGGAATCATTCACATTTAGCGCAGTACGTCCCATATCGATTAACGCTTCAATGGAAATAAGAAGCCCGGCCAATGCGACTGGTAAATTCATTGAAGAAAGAACAATTAGCGCCGCAAAGGTTGCTCCGCCACCGACACCTGCTATACCGAATGAACTTATCCCGATGATTAAAACAAGCTGAAGGATAAACCCTGGTGTTAATGGATCAATTCCAACTGTAGGTGCAATCATTACTGCCAGCATCGCGGGATAAATACCTGCACAGCCATTTTGCCCAATTGTTGCACCAAATGATGCTGACATATTGGCAATCCCCTGATCCACGCCAAGTGCATTCTTTTGTGCCTGAATGGTTAACGGAATAGTTCCAGCACTCGAACGGGAGGTAAAAGCAAAACTTAATACCGGTAAAACTTTTTTCACATACAACATTGGATTTAAACCAAATACACCAACCAGCACCAAATGAATAATGAACATGACAAGCAAGGCAACATACGAGGCAATTACAAATTTGCCCAGTTCAATTATCCCGCCGATATCTGTATTCGCTACTGTTGTCGCAATCAGAGCCAGAATTCCAAATGGAGTCAGTCTAAGTATCATTGTAACGATACGCATAACAACCGCATAAATGGCGTTCATGATTTTGGTGAACATTTCCGCATGGACCGGATTTTTTCTACGGACCCCAAGCACAGCAATCCCCACAATGATGGAGAAGATTACTACTGCTATCGTTGACGTTGGCCGATCACCAGTCATATCCTGGAAAATGTTTGAAGGGATAAAGGAAAGAATTTTTTCAGGTGTCGACAGATCCTCTATTTCACTAAGACTCGATTCCAACATTATGCCTCGGTCATTCTCAGCTTGACCTGCGTCAATTTGATCTGCATTCAAATCAAATAGTGCTGCGCTTCCAATCCCGACTAACGCCGCAATCATTGCTGTTGAAACAAGAATTCCGATAATCCATGCTGCCATCTTACCTAGTTCTGATGACTTTTCCAGATTGATTATTGATTGAATAATAGACACCATGACAAGCGGAATTACGATCAACATAAGTAAACGAATATATCCCCTGCCCACCACGTTATACCACTCAGTTGTATCATTTAAAACGTCTGAACCCGCTCCATATGCTGCTTGAAGAATAGCACCAAGGACAATTCCAAGTCCAAGTCCTGTAAATACACGCTTGGTGAATGATACATGTTTCTTTTGCATAATAATTAGGAGAATGATTATCCCAAGCAAAATGGCGATGTTAAGCAAAACATATACTAAACCCACTGACATTACCTCCTTCCATTATTGTCGTCTAGTATATGTCTCGAAAAAGTTATTCTGAACCAATAGACAAGGCATCCGCGAAAAAAATACGCTGACATCTTTAATGTCAGCGTTGGGATTTAACTATTATTTAATTGTTGGCTCCAGCTCAATCTCCACATTACCTTTTAATGCGCGTGATATCATACAGCTTTGTTCTGCTTTTTCTACCAATTTTCTTAGCTTGTCATAATTTTCTTTTGTTGCTTGTTCTGTTAAATATACAACCGGTTTATGGATGATTTTCTTGTAGGTGATTATTCCTTTTGTAACATCCACTTTCCCATCTGATGTTAATGACATTTTTTTCAGTGGAAGTTTCGCACGTTCAATCATTGCTGCCAATGTAATCAAATAACAGGTTGCGGCAGCCCCGAGCAGCATTTCATCCGGATTTGTCCCTACACCAGGACCTTCCATTTCTTTTGGTATGGAAATCTTTGTATTTAAATTGCCTGCCTTAATAGATCCTTCACTATTTCGTCCACCAGGCCAGCTTGCCTGAAGTTCAAAAAGATGTTCTGCCATACTATCACCTCTTTCTTCAGTCATTTTATCGCAATTTCAATGAAAGTTTAAATGTTAGACGCTGTTTCTTGTTAAGAAAGGTGCAGGAAATGCGTGACAAGTTAGGCTATCGTCCAACCGAAATTCATCTCCCCCTACCGTTGGGCTCTGCCCTTCACACGCTTGAAGAGGGAGACTTCTTTCGGAAAGACGTTGCAACACAAACTCCACCAATTCACCTGGTGGAGTTCTTTTACTGGTGGTCCAATATTTCTTTTAAGACACTTGCCTGATTGTATTTTTCTTCTTTCGATGCATACAATATCGTTACATTTTTATTATGCTTCTTCGTAATCTCTTTCAGTTCTTCAAGTGCCTTATGCTGATCACCATCCTCTAATTCTTTCTTATATTTCTGTTTAAATTCATTAAATTTATCCGGATCATGACCAAACCACTTGCGCAAGTCACTTGACGGCCCGACCTCTTTTATCCAGTGGTCAAGCTTGGCATCTTCTTTTGACATTCCTCGCGGCCAGACGCGGTCAACGAGTACACGTATACCATCCGAATCTTCCTGATCTTCATAAATCCGTTTCATCTGTACAGGCATTGTAGAATCCCTCCTAGTACATCATTACCCGATAATCATAAAAATAAGCAATCAACAACATCGCTGATTGCTTATTACTTGAATTAATTGTGTTGAACGACCCGATTTATCAGGTTGTTCATTGCATCTTTTAACGAATCAAGACTCCTTTGGCTTGCTTCTTTTGAATCTTCACAAACGCCATAATAACATTTAATCTTAGGCTCCGTTCCAGAAGGACGCAGGCATACCCAACTATTTTTCTCAAGGATGAATTTCAATGCATTTTCATTTGGCAAATCCATTGTCTCCTGAAGTTCCTGTGCACCGAAACTTGTTCGTTTACCTGTTGCATAGTCTTCCATCTTTTCAACCTTCAGACCAGCTATCTCTTTCAATGGATTCTTGCGGACTTCCTCCATAATCATGGCAATTTTATCGGATCCTTCTTTTCCCTTCAGTGTTAAAGAAGACATTCCTTCCAGGAAATAGCCATGTTTCTCGTAGAGCGCGCCTAATGCCTCAAGCAGCGTTTTTCCTTGCTGCTTCCAAAAGTACGCCATTTCACATGCCATCATGGCTGCCTGAACAGCATCCTTATCACGGGAAAAGCTGCTGATCAAATAGCCATAACTTTCTTCAAAGCCGAAGATAAATGTTTCACCTGTACTATCAAATTGATGGATCTTTTCACCGATATACTTAAAACCTGTTAAGGTATCAATTGTCCTAGCGCCATAATGTGTTGCAATAGCTCTGCCTAACTCCGTTGTTACAATTGTTTTTAAGACCCTTGCGTTTGGAAGCAATGCTTGATCAGTATGTGACAGGATATAATCAAGCAACAGTGACCCGAGCTGATTACCTGTTAACACTTTAAAGGATTGATCCGTATCCCTGACCGCGACACCTAATCGATCTGCATCCGGGTCCGTTCCAATTAAGATATCTCCATCCACTTTGTTCCCTTGTTTAATTGCAAGTGTGAATGCCTGGTGCTCTTCCGGATTAGGTGATTCAACTGTTGAAAATTCCGGATCGGGCTTAGCCTGTTCCTCAACAACATGAACCTGTGGAAACGAAAGCTGGTCCAGTCCCTTTAACACCAAGTCATAGGACGTTCCATGGAGCGGAGTAAAGACGATGGATAAAGCTTTATCCTTTGCAATATCTTTTTCGCCAAGTTTAGATATTTGCTTAAGCTGCTCTAGATAAGCATTGTCGATTTCGCTGCCAATCCAGTTTAACAAGTCCTTTTCCAATAACTCTGTTCGTTCAATAATAGGAACCGTCAATTCACTTTCTGTTTGTTCAATATAAGAAATAATTGATTCCGCTTCGTCTGGTACGATTTGACCGCCTTCTTCATTATATACCTTGAATCCATTGTATTCTGGCGGGTTATGACTTGCAGTTATCATTACACCCGCTACGGCGCCTAAATACCGAACAGCAAATGATAATAGCGGTGTCGGGTGGAGTTCACTGAATACATATGCCTTAATACCGTAGGAACCAAGAACCTTTGCAGTCTCGACAGCAAACTCCTTTGACATGTGACGTGAATCGTAGGAAACAACCACACCACGGTCATTTACGTTTACACAATTCACCTTTAAATAATTCGCAAGACCATTTACAGCCTTTCGTACCGTGTAAATGTTCATTCTGTTAGTGCCTGGTCCAAGCACTCCACGCATACCACCAGTTCCAAATGTAAGCTCCTTATAGAACGCGTCCTCTATTGCAGCCTTATCATCCTTTATTTCCCGTAAATTCTTTTTTAAAGCAGGATCTAAGTTCTGGAACGTATTCCATTTTTCATATGCCTTTTCCCATGTGTTCATGTCGATATATCCCCTATTTCACCGCTGATTATGTATCTTTAGATTTTAGCATAATATTAATTATAATTCTATTTACCTATATAGAACGTTTGCCAATAAGCATATTTGGAAAAAACTATCAGTACTTGAATAATTCTCTTCCTATTATATCCATTTACAGTTAAAATGAAAGATATCTATCCATTTTTAAATCAGAAAGTTGTGATCGGTTTGTTCAAAAAACGATGGTTCCAGACACTCACATTATTCATCATGGTGTTTCTTTTAATTCTATTAATCTCTGTAACGGATTTTATATTTGACCCAATCTTTAAATATATAGGTGCAGTAGCTATCCCAATCGTCGGAGCAGGTGTACTGTTTTATTTAACCAAGCCAATTGTCCGCCTGTTGGATAAATATAAAGTTCATCGTGTGTTTTCGATAATTATTGTATTTTTATTAATCTCGCTAGTCATTTATTTAATTGCAACATATATCGCACCGATTGCTCAAAAGCAATTTGCCAACCTGATCGAAAATATTCCCAAAATGGTCGAAGGTGCACAGGATTTAATCACCTATTGGCAATCGAATCAGGATATGCTTCCGAAGAATTTTGAAGATACATTAAATGATATTACATCTAATCTCCAATCCTACATTGAGGTTGCGATGTCATTTTTATTTGGCTTTATCGGGCAGTTAATTGGTTTTGTCTTTGCCTTGGTACTTGTGCCATTCTTCTTATTCTTTATGCTTAAGGATGGGGAAAAGTTTGTTCCATTTGTTACACAGATCTTTTCAGAAAAAAAGGCTAAAAACCTTAAAAGCCTCCTGCACAAAATAGATGAAACACTAACATCCTATATACAGGGACAGCTTCTTGTCAGCTTTGCAATTGGCGTACTGCTTTTTATCGGCTACCTAATCATTGATTTACATTATGCGCTGACTCTGGCGTTATTCGGAATGTTAATGTGTGTCATTCCATTTATCGGTCCATTTATCGCTGTCGTTCCTGCTGTAATTGTGGGATTTTTCCAAGATCCAATGATGGCAGTATGGGTTGGCGTGGTAATGGTCGTAGCGCAGCAGATTGAAGGCAATCTAATCTCGCCAAATGTGATGGGCCGGGCATTAGCATTGCATCCGCTGACAATCATTACCATCATCCTGGCAGCGGGAAGTATTGCAGGATTCTTAGGTATCTTGTTTGCGGTTCCATTTTATGCAATCGTCAAAACCATTATTGTACACTTTTATCAGACATACGTCCGCTCACAGGAGGATGAAGAAGACGCATTGATTTAAAAGCTACTGTTTAGCAACTATTAGAATCTCTAAAAAGCGCAGGCGCCATGGACACCTGCGTTTTTCTTATTTACGATTAAATTCATATACTACGGACGACCCAACCTGGTAATAGCCAATTTTTTTATAAATGCGATTTGATGTTGGATAATCCTCATCTGTATAAAGACTGCAAAACTGCACCCCATCCTTTAGCAATTTCGTGCTTAGTGCCGCGACCGAGCTAGTCGCATACCCATTGCGTTTATACGCATCAGGCGTAAATACAGCATTGATCGTTGCACCGTTTTTCGTTCTTCTTGACCGATTTACCATGGACACTGGCTTTCCATCAACCATCCATAAATAAACGGATCGGTTTTTAAAAAATTGTGCTGCCAGCTTGTCGGCACCCTGTCTCGTGATTGGTTCATCCGCCTCAACACCAAATTGAATGAGCCAATCACTAATTAGCTGATGATACTGTTCATCTGCCGCCACCAATTCCCCAGAGGCGGGTGGAACTTCATTCACGGCATCCAGTTGATAAACAAGTTGTCTCATATGTATGTTTGAGGTGACATCATGTAAATTTCCCCATTTTTCCACAAAGGGCTTTACTAAATAGTCAGGACCAAGAACTCCCGGTACATTCACCTTTTTATGATGTAAAAATGCTGCAATCTTCCTTGGTACATCTTCTGTTACCGAGTCCAGATCAGGAAAGATCCAATTGTTTGGCGGTGTTTGCATAAAGGCGTAAATAACTTCCCCGTCTTCCACCACATACCCAAAGTTCACATCATTGTAAGGTGCGTCTCCCTCTGCAATCCGATTAAGGATACCCAGCATCAGATTATTGCATGCTTCATTTTTTAATAAAAGCGGCTCTACTAACTCTGTATACGTCCGTACATCCTTTTCAAAATTGATATTCACGATGTTTTTTCCCCCTTTTTCAAGATTATAATATAGTATACACTTATAGTAACGGTTTTTTTATTAGGGAGTGAAATATATGAAGACAAAAGAAATAGAAACAAAACTAATTGAATTAAAAGCAGATTACGCTCGGATAATGGGTGATATGGATAAAGTCGAAGCTGTCGGTAAACGGACCAATATTGAAGAAAATCAGCTTGCTCAATTAGAAAAAGAAATCGCCGACCTTAACAGACAATTGGATGACGCGGAGTAAGATGAAGTAAGATAAAGGTGAAGAAAATGGGGCTGGGACATAACTGAAATGTTTGGCTCAAAGACGAACAATCACAGGATAGACAGTTTAAAACGTTACTTTTAGTCGGATATTAATACACAGTTGATAAAAAACTGCGGCATAACCTTATATGAGTGTTAATCCACCACTGCGGAAAAACACTGCGCTTTGCGTGGGCAGCTGATGAGCCTCCTTGCCCCGGCAAGGGGTAGTCGACGTTGTCCGCATAGGACGGTTTAGTCGGCCCTCATTATTTACGCTCTCCGGGGTCTCATCTAGGCTTCTGCCCCCACCGGACAAGGAATGCTTCTCCGAATAGGCATCGCACGAAGAAAAAGTGCTCTTCTTTTTCAAGGAGTCTCCGTGTTTCCTGCGCTAAATTTGTATTTAGCAACAATTCTATAAAGTTCAACTACTATTATGATGGTTGTTTGGAGCGGAGAACCGATGACTCCTGCGGGAACAGCACGAGTCTTAAGACCCCGCAGGACGGCAGTCCAAGGAGACTCGACACTCGCCCGCGGAAAGCGCAGTATATTCAAGATGCGATGATAGATCCACTTATTTTGTACTATATTTACCTTTTTCAGTGGCCTCGTGGGTTTCTTGAAGAGGCTTAAGCCGTGCCCGCGGAAAGCAACGGTCCGCAGCAGAAAACAACTTGGCGCATACGTCAAAGTTTATGGACAATTCGCAGCAAGGTTTACAAAAACAGCCAAGAAAAAATCCGAACTACTTCAAATTCTAATCAAAGAATTGAATTATAGTTCGGATTTCTCTATGACTGAATCACTTTTGTCTCAGCCTTATTGATTACTATTACGCTGGGTTTCCAGCTTTTCTTGTATTTTCTTATTTTTTTTGTTTGGCGGTGCCAGGCTGACAACAATATCTTCCGCTTCTGGTGTCATTTTCAACTCTTCCGAGTAATAATACATCTTACCAGATGGCTTCAGTACATAGAGTAAAACCGTATCTTCATCTCTCTCACTTAAGTAACGGTTGTAATCATATTGCTCTGTCAGCGTTGTCTGACGAAATACATAGCCATTATTGACTTGATCGGATAAGAAGTCCATCGAGATGTCTTCTTTAAACAATACACGCCCGCCAATTTTATCGACAATGTCATCCGTGCTGTTGTCCTGCATCAGATATGGACTTGATTTATATACGTTAGTCCTGCCGTATTCCGGCATAAATGTTGTACATACCAATGCATTATACGAATGGAATTCTGTTGCAGCAATTAAGTATTCATATGGTGTCGTGTCTAAATGGTATTCTGTTTGTTCTGAGAGCATTTCACCATGATAAAAAGGTATCCCGCCCTCTCGAGTTTTACGAAGCCGCTCCCAGGATGAGTCGACAATAATCACTGGCGCCTTTACTTTCATTAATGATTTAGCTAATTCTACAGTGAAATCATTACTGCCGATAATAATCGTTCCGGGTCTGCCTTCCATTGACAAATGAAGCTTTTTCGCTAACCAGCCAATCGAAAACCCATGTGCTACAACGGTAAAAAATACAAGTCCAAACGTGAGTGTTGTAATAATGGATGCGCCGGCATAACCTGCATCAGCTAAAATGGATGCAAAATAACTGGAAACAGTAAGTGCAACAATTCCACGCGGGGCAATCCATCCGGTTAAGATTTTTTCATTAAGCGATAGATCCGTTCCAATTGTCGATATAAAAATCGATAACGGACGAACAATAAACATCATTAATATTACATATCCAATAATTCGCGGTTGAAATATTTCCAGTAATATTTCTACTTGCAGGGATGCAGTCAGCATAATAAAAATCGCCGAAATAAGCAGCATGGACATGTTTTCCTTAAAGTGCCTCATGTCAGCTACCGAACTGATGCCCATGTTCGCCAAGGTAATTCCCATTGCCGTTACGGCCAGTAAGCCGGTCTCATGCGTAATTTCATCAGCAACGGTAAAACACAGGATGACGACGATAAATACGCCAGGTGATTTTAGATACTCCGGAATGTTCCCCGTTTCAAACATCCAGCCGATGCCGCGTCCGCACGCCCATCCCAAAATCGCCGCAAATATAGATGCTGCAAAAAACATTACCAGGTCAGATCCATCTGGATTTTGTGCGGTAAAAAATGAAATTATCTCAAAGGCAAACACAGCCAATAAGGCTCCGATTGGGTCGACAATAATGCCTTCCCATTTTAAAATTTTTGCCGCCCGTGGTTTTAATTTTGACTGGCGTAATAATGGAAGAATTACTGTTGGGCCCGTTACAATGAACAGTCCCCCAATGACAAAGGCAACTGCCCATGATAATCCTGCAATATAGTGCGCGGTGAGTGAACCTAAAATCCAGGCAATAAACGCACCGAATGTCGTGATACGGAATATCGGTTTTCCAAGTCCACGCAGTTCTTTAAAGCTTAAATTTAAACTTGCCTCAAAAAGAATAATCGCGACCGCTACAGTGATAATCGGTCCATATAAATTTCCAAAGTCTTCTTCGGGATCCATAATACCGAACACTGGCCCTACTAACAGCCCGGCAACCGACATGACAACAATTGCTGGCATCCGATAGCGCCAAGCGAGCCATTGCGATCCTATCCCTAAAAGACCAATAAGCATAATTTCAAATAGAATAGATGGAACCATTTCATACCCCCTCATTAAAGGTCCATTTTTTAATATAAAGTCATTTTAAATGTGTATAGTGCCAATGTAAACAATTTTAATTCATATGTTGATAAAAATTATCAAATACATCGTCACATAACTGTTGAAACTCCACTGTTTCTTATATTGACAAGCTATAAGAAGAATTGTTAGTATTGTTCTTGCTTTGTGTATGATTCAAAAAGTTTCTTCATGTACGATGATTTGTATGATTAACTATCTGACAATATTGAAAATGAACCGGCATTTATACCAATAGTTGTAAGCGGTTGCTATATGATGCCTTTAATTAGTTTATCCAGAAGGAGATAACATCATGAAAAAAGATACATTTATCATTGGATTTATGCTTTTTGCATTATTTTTTGGAGCCGGCAACTTAATATACCCTCCGACACTCGGAATTGATTCAGGTACCTCTTATTGGGCAGCAATTGCTGGATTTGTCATTACTGGTGTAGGTCTACCAATCCTTGCCGTCACAGCAATATCATTTGTGAAAAACGATGCGCGGGAATTGGCTGATAAAGTCCATCCATTATTTGGTCTTATCTTTACCTCTGTTGTTTATTTAGCAATTGGACCGTTTTTCGGTATTCCACGTGCAGCATCCGTTGCCTTTGAAATGGGGATTGAACCGTTTACTGCAAATATATCAACATCTCTTGTTTTATTTATTTTTACGACGGTCTTCTTTATCTTGGTTTACATTGTTAGTTTAAATCCTTCAAAAATGGTGGACCGGATTGGGCAATATTTAACACCAATCCTATTGATTGCCATTATTGCCCTGGCAGTTGGCGGCTTTGTCTTATTGGATAGCCCTATGTCAGAACCGATTGATAAGTATGCTTCTGCACCATTTTTCACTGGCTTTGTTGAGGGATATTTAACAATGGATGCAATTGCTGCATTAGCATTTGGTATCATTGTTGTAAATGCTTTTAAAGATCGCGGCATAACAATAAAGCGTGATTTAGTAAAATCTACATTAAAAGCCGGGGCAATTACTGGCAGTGGATTAATTATCGTCTACGGGTCCATCGGATGGATCGGCGCCAAGATGGCAACTGTAGGGGATTTCAGCAATGGAGGCGATATTCTATCCAGTGCTGCAGAAGTCATGTTCGGCAGTTTTGGTGCACTGCTCTTAGGAGTCATTGTTGCCTTAGCCTGCTTTACAACCTCAGTCGGACTGGTAGTCGCATGTGGACAGTTTTTCTCCAAGATTACAAGCGTCAGTTATAAGTGGGTCATTTTATTAACGACCATTGTAAGCTACCTGATTGCCAATCAGGGTTTAAATACAATCATTAGTTATTCTGTTCCTGTGCTTGTGTTCATTTACCCAATTGCGATAGTACTAATTATTTTAACCTTTATCCAAGGTCTGTTCCATGGCGCGAGAGCTGTTTACCAGGGAGCAATCCTTTTAACAGCAGTGACAAGTTTATACGATGGTTTGGTTGCATACGGTCTCGATTTATCAAGCGTTACACCATTGATGGAAAAACTGCCATTCTTCGAGCTTGGCTTAGGATGGATTGTACCTGCTTTGATTGGTGCAATTATTGGTTTTGCGATAGATAAGATAGCACAGGATTAACCATTTCTTTATATACGAACACCGTCTCTCTTGGAACGGTGTTTTTTTTATGGATTTGGGTAGCGTGCAGTTGCCTATTCTTCTTTTTAGTCGATATCCAGGCTGATTGGTGGTTATATTTCTTGCACTTTAAGAAAACATAAGTATTTATTAGTATTAAAATCCAAGGCACTATGATGTTTTTAAAAAGTATTCACGGGTATATACCCCAATAGGGTATAATAAAATGAAGGAAGTGTTTAAATTGGATTTATTAGAAACGGTGTCGTGGGTCGCAATTGCACTGGGAATTTTGCAGACAGCTATCATTACCATTGATGTGATCAGGCATCCACAAAAGATGATGCCCATTATGAATATCGTGTGGCCGCTTACTGGTCTATACTTTCCTCTTATCGGAATCTGGGCCTATTACAAACTAGGAAAAAGTAGCATGGATGATACGGATCACCACAGACATGAACATATGAACCATGACGGCCATGAACAAATGGAGCATCACGGACATGGTGAAAAGCCCTTTTGGCAAAGTGTTTTTGTATCAACCACGCACTGCAGCAGCGGTTGTTCACTTGGCGATATGATTGGTGTTCCAATTGTTGCGTTAACAGGACTAACAATTGCCGGTACCACTCTCTTAGCTGATTACACAGTTGAGTTTATTTTGGCTTATCTTTTCGGTATCGCCTTTCAATATTATGGCATGGGCTTTAAGAAACATGATGAACCCGGAAAAGCAATAAAAAATGCGATCAAAGCAGATACTTGGTCATTAATTGCTTTTGAAATTGGTATGTTCGGCTGGATGGCTATTGTTCATTATCTGCTTTTTGTCGAGATGCCTGCGCCTACAACACCAGTCTTTTGGTTTATGATGCAGATTGCAATGATGCTTGGATTCCTCACCAGTTACCCAGCGAATTGGATATTGGTGAAAAAGGGCATTAAACATGCGATGTAAGATTTTTGGAGAAAAAAAGAAAACGTCCTCCTCGACAAGAGACGTGTTGGGGGTAAATGGGTAAATGAAAATGGATGATGTTGACTGAAAACCAGCTGGTTAAAAAACTCAGGCAAGCTGAGCTCGGTCCACATTGCCTCCGACTCAGGCCGCAGCATTCCAAACTCGGGAGACAGCTGTTTCTCTCCCGAGTTTGACTTTTCCACTCCCAAGTTCCACCTATTCCCGCCCGAGTTCAATCCTTGTCCAGACTGAATCCCCCCTCCGTATTGCAAAGCGGTTAATAAGAGAAGAGTAATCCTATATCCTAAATTTTCAGCTCTTTTTTTACCTCAGATTATGATAAAATTAGACGTAATGAAGGGGGATCATATGATGATTGCTGAAGCAGAGAAAATCCTACAAACTTATTATGGTTTTCCAGCCTTTCGACCTGGCCAGAAAGAAACCATATCCAATATACTTGAATTAAAAAACACACTGGCTGTCATGCCTACCGGGGGCGGTAAATCGATATGTTATCAAATTCCCGGTTTAACACTTGACGGTGTCGCGATTATTATTTCACCTCTCATTTCGCTAATGAAGGATCAAGTGGATGCATTAAATTCACTTGGTATCGCTGCTACATATATCAATAGTTCATTAACGACAGGCGAACAACAACAGCGTATTCAGGACATCCAGGCAAACCGTTATAAATTCGTTTATGTTGCCCCGGAACGATTTGAATCTTCCTATTTTGTACAACTGGTAAAACGTTTGCCCATTGCATTAGTAGCATTTGATGAGGCACATTGTATCTCACAATGGGGACATGATTTCAGGCCAAGCTACCGCTCGATTGTGCCGAACCTGAAGGCGTTATCCAATATCCCTGTGTATGTAGCATTGACTGCTACCGCGACAGAAGAAGTGATAACCGACATTCAAAATTTGCTCCATGTTGATCATGAACATGTTATTAATACAGGGTTTGAGCGTGACAACCTGGCATTTCATATTGTCAAAGGAAAGGACAAGCAGAGCTATGTCAGATCCTTTCTTGCTGAACGAAAAAATGAATCAGGAATTATTTATACAGCAACACGTAAACAGGCTGATACGTTATTTGATCAACTAACTGCAAAGGGATATTCCGTGGCAAAATATCATGCCGGATTGTCGGAGGACGAACGTAAAAAAGCGCAGGCAGCATTTATACAGGATGAGATTCAAGTTATGATTGCAACGAATGCATTTGGGATGGGGATTGATAAATCAAATGTCCGCTACGTTATTCATTATGCAATGCCGATGACCATCGAATCGTATTATCAGGAAGCCGGACGCGCTGGACGGGATGGCGAGCCAAGTGACTGTATTTTATTGTTTTCCCCGCAGGATATCCAATTACAGAAGTTTTTAATTGAGCAATCGTTAATGGATGACGAGGCAAAGCGGGCGGAATACCGAAAGCTGCAAGCCATGATCAACTATTGCCATACGCATAGCTGTCTAACTTCCTTTATTCTGGAATATTTTAATGACACACATGGTAAAAAGTCATGCGGTCGTTGCAGCAATTGCGTAAACCGGACCGATCGGACTGATATGACAAAAGAGGCACAAATGATTCTTTCGTGCGTGAAACGAATGGGTGAACGGTTTGGTGTAAGCATGACCGCAAAAGTCCTTAAAGGATCTAGAGATAAAAAAATAAAAGACTTTAAACTGCATCTTATATCCACTTACGGAATCTTGTCCAACTATACCGAAAAGGCATTAACTGAATGGATCCACTTTTTAATTGCGGAAAAACTGCTTGCAACGGAAGAAGGACGCTATCCCACTCTACGATTAAATCAGGGATCGGTTGATGTTTTGATGGGAAAACAGACAGTTTGGATGTATTCAACTGTGATTCCAACTAGTGAAAGCGCCGATTATCGGGAAGATCTTTTTGAAGAGTTACGACAACTTCGTAAACAAATTGCAGATGAGCAAAGTGTGCCTCCTTATGTACTGTTTTCTGATGCAACATTAAAAGAATTAAGTCGCTATTTCCCGGATTCAAAAGACGATATGTTAACGATTAAGGGAATTGGCGAGAAAAAGTATGAACAGTACGGCGAAGCCTTTTTAGCAGTTATTCAGGCATGGCGCGAGCGGAATCCTGATGTCAAAACGAAGGTAAGAATTGCTGACAGCGCACCAGCTCAGCCCAAGCCGAAAACAACGGATGAGCCTAGCTATCTTATTAGCTATCAAATGTTCCAGCGCGGCAAATCTATTAAAGACATATCCGTTATAAGGGGTATGTCGCAGCAGACAATTGAGGGACATATTTTTAAAGCAACGAAACAGGGGTACCCTATTGCCTGGGGAATCTTTTTTACGGATGAAGAAGAAAGGAATGTCTTAGAAATTCGTAATGAAATTGACGAGCCAAAACTGAAACCATTAAAGGATATGCTCCCGGAAGGTTATAGTTACACAAAAATCAAAGCGGTTTTGGTAAAAAATGAATATATGTGAGTCGGTGCGCCTCCTTGTGGGGTGCATTTTTTGTAATGCAAAAGCCGCCCCCTATAGCCAAGGGGCGGCACAAAAATACTTTAATTCAATTCAAATGCCCATGTACCATTGCGGAACACTGCTTCTGTTGTTCCGTCCGGCAGAACACCATCGATATCAAGGTTTTCGGATCCAATCATAAAATCGACATGTGTCAGGCTGTCATTCACTCCGTGTTCATCAAGCTGATCATCATCCATATCTGCACCGCCCTCCAGATTGGTTGGATATGCTTTCCCAAGTGCAATATGGCAGGACGCATTTTCATCGAATAATGTGTTATAAAATAGCAATCCCGATTGGGAAATTGGTGAATCATTCGGCACCAATGCAACCTCACCAAGACGCCTTGCACCGTCGTCGGTATCCAGTAAGTGCCTAAGCGTATCTTCACCCTGTTCGGCTGTAAAATCGACTACTTTGCCGTCTTTGAATGTCAATGTGAAATTATCAATGAGGCTCCCACCGTAATTTAATGGCATAGTACTTGATACTGTACCATTCACACCATATTTATGCGGCAGGGAGAACACTTCTTCTGTCGGCATATTTGGATTAAATGTGGTACCTTTGGCAGAGTCAGCGGAACCGCCTTTCCAAATATGTCCGTCAGGTAAGTCCAGTTCAAGGTCAGTTCCCGGTGCTTTGTAAATTAGCTTTTTATATTTTTTCTTATTCATCACTTCCTGGGCTGTTTGCAATGTTGCATTATGCTCATCCCATGCTGCAATTGGGTCTTCTTTGTCGACACGAACTGTTTTAATAATAGCGTCCCACAGGCTTTCGATTGCATCCTCTTTTGATTGATCAGGAAAGACCTTCTGTGCCCAATCGCCAGTTGGAATAGCGATAACAGACCACGGAATCAGATCATTCATCATGTACTTTGCGTAGTTAGCCATGGCTTCGGCTGCTGCTTTGTTTGCTTTGGCAACACGTGCAGAATCAATATCCTTTAATAGATCAGGATTTGTCGAATCAATCGATAGTACTGCTGCACCATCCTCCGCGTAAGTTTCAGCTAACTTGACTCGCCATTCTGGAAAGTTCGTCAGCACCTCATCTGGTGCATTTTCATATTTTAGCAGAGCCAGCTCATCGTCAGCCCAGTTAATATGTACATCTTTCGCACCCATTTCATATGCTTTCTGCGCTATCATTTTAGCAAATTCTGCCCCTTCAATTGGTGCGCTGACAACCAGTGCCTGCTTTGGCTGTAGATTTACTCCCTTTCGTAATGCGAGTTCTGCATACTTTTCCTGCGTTTTTTTGCTAACCATCAAGTGACCCCCTATATTTATAATAATCTTTCTTAAACATAACCCTGTCCCCTCCGTCTTCCACAGGAGGGAACAGTTCGTCCAAATCTACTAGTTAATCTCAAATGCCCATGTGCCATTACGAAATACCGCTTCTGTTGTTCCGTCGGGCAGGACGCCATCGATATCAAGGTTTTCAGATCCAATCATGAAGTCTACGTGTGTCAGGCTATCGTTCACGCCATGTTTATCAAGTTCCTCATTATTCATATCCGCTCCGCCTTTTAAATTGGTAGGATAAGCTTTTCCAAGTGCAATATGACAGGATGCATTTTCATCGAATAATGTATTGTAAAAAATCAAGCCTGATTGTGATACAGGTGATTCATGTGGAACTAACGCAACTTCACCAAGACGTCTAGCACCTTCATCGGTATCAAGCAGATGCTTTAATGTTTCTTCACCTTGTTCCGCTTTGAAATCAACTACTTTGCCATCTTTAAATGTCAACGAGAAATTGTCGATGAGGCTTCCGCCATAATTTAATGGTTTTGTACTTGAAACTGTCCCATTCACACCGTATTTATGCGGCATGGAAAATACCTCTTCAGTTGGCATATTTGGGTTAAATGTGATGCCCTTTGCGGAATCAGCTGATCCGCCCTTCCAAATATGTCCTTCAGGCAATTCCAATTCAAGGTCGGTGCCAGGAGCCTTATAAACCAGTTTTTTATAATTCTTTTTATTCATCAGCTCACGCGCCGTTTTAAGTGTTGCATTATGATCTTCCCATGCCGCAATTGGATCATCTTGATCGACACGGACAATTTTAACGATTGCGTCCCAAAGACTTTCAATTGCGTCATCCTTTGATTTATCTGGGAATATTTTCTGTGCCCAGTCTCCAGTTGGAATGGAAATAATTGACCAGGTAATCAGGTCATTCATCGTATACTTACGGAAATTTTTCATAGCCTGCGCTGCAGCTTTATTTGCTTTTGCAACACGTCCTGAATCAATATCTTTCAATAAATCCGGGTTTGTTGAGCGAATGGACAACACTGCTGCGCCGTCTTCCGCATACATATCATGCAATTTAACCCGCCATTCGGGAAAATCAGCGATTACTTCGTCTGGTGCATTTTCATATTTTAAAAGTGTTAGCTCATCGTCGACCCAATTAATATGTACATCTTTTGCTCCCATTTCATATGCTTTACGAACAACGATTTTAGTAAAATCGGCTCCTTCAATTGGCGCATTAATCATAAGTGCTTGGTTTTTTTGTAAGTTAACTCCTGTTTGCAATGCAAGTTCTGCATACTTTTCCTTTGTCTTTTGATTGACCATTCTAGACCCTCCGTAGATATCATATATTTCGTATACCGTTATTATTTCATAAATCGTCCGAAATTACCAAAATTAATTGTTTTAATTATGAGAAAATGTCTAGGGTAAATGTAGGATTTACATTTATCAAATAATGCTGTAATCAATTTACGCGGCTGATGGAATATGTTATACTGTTATTAAGTTACTTTTCGTAAGTCAACTACCTTCTTTCGGAGGGTCGTTACCGTAAAAAACTATAATCAAATCGAATATATAAACCACTATAAATGAGGTGATCTTCATGGAAGATTTATGTCCGCGATTTGAAAATGCTATGCAGCTTGTCAGCAAACGTTGGGTCGGCCTTATTTTGTTCGAACTATTAAAAGGAAAAAAACGTTTTTCTGAAATGGAAGCAGACTTACCTATTAGTGGGAGATTGCTGTCTGATCGGTTAAAAATGCTTGAGCAGGAAGAAATTGTCGAGCGTAATATTTACTCTGAGTTTCCTGTTCGAATCGAGTATTCACTGTCTAAAAAGGGTATGGCGCTTGAGCCGGTAATACAGGAAATTCAACGCTGGGCTGAAAACTGGGTAACATTAGAAAACCAGGATGAAACAAAAGTAAAATAAAAAATAGGCTGTCGCTTGTGCAACAGCCTATTTTTTATGCTTATAGGGGGACAGTCCCCCACCGCTCTACCGCGTTAGTGTGGCGGGGGACTGTCCCCATTTTATATCCTCTTCCCCAACATAAACTGAAGCATGACATTTGCTGCCACTCTGCTTGTCATATTTCTGATGTCTATTGTTGGGTCTATTTCGACGATATCCATTGCTTTGACTTTTTCGTGCTGTGCAGCGTAATGTACCGCTGTCAATAGGGTGTTGCTGTCCATTCCGCCTGGCCCAATTGCTGGGCAGCCTGGTGCAAATGCCTGGTCCAGGACATCCATATCGACCGAAAGATAAATGACATCCACCCGGTCCGAAAGCTTCGCCAATTCGCGTTCCAAAACTTTTTCAATCAACTCGCGGGCAAGGTCCTGCATCGTATACACAACAACACCTTTTTCCTTTGCATAATCAGCATAGGCTGCGGCGTTAGTAAAATCACGAATGCCCAGTTGAATTAAGTTTTCCCCATCAAGGATCCCATCTTCAATCAACCTTCTAAACGGTGTACCATTCGTTGGACCACCATCTTCCACATTACGTAAATCATGATGCGCATCAAATTGGATAACGCCAACAGATGGGTTTTTTTCCGAAAAAGCCTTGATTGATGAATGGCTGATCGCATGATCACCGCCTAGGACCATCCAAAACGGTGCCGCTTCTGTTGCATAGATATCAGAGAGCCCTTCATATAGTCGTTGCTGATTTCCAATTACATCTGTTGGATCCATGTTAACATCGCCGAAATCGATAATTGTATCGCCAAAGTCTATACCTGTACCCCCGGAAAAGGTTGTGTAGCTTTGCAGTGCTGAGCGAATAGCAGACGGGGCGAAGGACGCCCCTGAATGGCTGATCGATGATTTGGAAAAAGGCGCTCCAGCAATCGCAAACGCTGCTGTCTTCCCATCTTCCCACGGTGTCAGCAGTTCTTTCACCTTTGTTGTGTAACGATCCTTGAAAATTGCCGTTCCAGCTGGCTTTACGTGTCGCAATTCCGTCATCGTATCGCCTGCCTCTCATATAGGACAGATCCGTTTTTCACGACTGTATTAACATGGTTCACCCCGTAGTGATATGGGATATACATGTAGTTAGGAGCATCCCAAAGAACAATATCTGCCTTTCTTCCTATAGCAATAGTGCCCGCTTCAGCACCGCGGCCAATCGCATGCGCGGCATTAACCGTAACTGCATGCCAGATTTCCTCCGGTGACAGCTTGAGTTTCAATGCCGCAATGGACATAATGAGCTGTAAATTTTCTGTCACCGAACTTCCCGGGTTAAAGTCCGTCGAAATAGAAATGGCAGCACCCGCATCCACCATCTTACGGGCTGGTGAATACGTATCTTTTCCAAGATAAAAACTTGTGCCAGGCAAAATAACGCCAATCGTATCAGATGCTGCTAACTGCTTAATCCCCTCGTCAGATGCAACTGCTAAGTGGTCACCGCTGATTGCACCTACTTCCACAGCAAGCTCTGTGCCGCCAAGTGGGTCTATCTCATCTGCATGAATTTTAACATCGAATCCCTTTTCCTTTGCTGCCAAAAGATATTTTCTCGACTGTTCAACCGAAAATACACCTGTTTCGGTAAATATATCAACGAATTCAGCAAGATCCTTTTCTTTAATTTCATCAAACATTTCAGCCATAACAGCAAGGAATGCCTCCGGGTCCTCTTTATATTCTGGAGGAATGGCATGGGCACCTAAAAAAGTTGAAACAATATCCAGTGGATGCTGGTTGCCTGCTTCTTTTGCTACTTCAAGCTGCTTTAGTTCGGTTTCTTTATCCAAACCATAGCCGCTTTTCGCCTCTACAGTAGTAATACCATGCATCGCCATCCGGTCCAGATGGAATAAGGCTTTTTCTAATAAATCGTCATAGGAAGCATCCCGCGTCGAATTAACAGTTGATAAAATACCGCCACCTTGTTTCAGGATTTCAAGATATGGTACACCTTGCTGCTTTAAAGCCATCTCTTTCTCACGGGAGCCACCAAAAACTAAATGTGTATGTGGCTCAACTAACCCCGGAGTGACCAGCTTTCCATCTGCATCTACAGTACGATCAGCCTGAAATTCTGTCGCCTCTTCAGCTGAGCCAATCCATTCTACTTTGCCGTTATGAACTGCAACCGCTGCACCTTCTATTACGGTAAGGTTGTTCATATCACGTCCCTTGACAGGTCCCTTTTTATCCATCGTAAGTAATTGTCCGATATTGGTAATTAGTAAATCAACGTGCATGATGATAGATACTCCCTTCTATTTCTTCGTTGGTATAGTAATGTTGTGTTCTTCAGCAAAATTGATGGCAGATTCATAGCCTGCATCCGCATGGCGAATAATCCCCATACCAGGGTCTGTTGTTAAAACCCGCTCTAAACGTTCATGTGCTAGATCCGTACCATCTGCTAATGCAACCATTCCTGCGTGCAGTGAGTACCCCATGCCGACACCACCACCGTGATGGAAGGAGATCCATGAGCCACCAGCTGCTGTGTTAATAAGCGCGTTCAGTACTGCCCAGTCGCCGACCGCATCACTGCCATCCTTCATGCCCTCCGTCTCACGGTTTGGCGATGCTACCGATCCACAGTCCAAATGGTCGCGTCCGATGACGACAGGCGCTTTTAATTCACCTTTGCGCACAAGTTCATTAATCGCCAGCCCCATCTTCATTCGTTCCCCGTAACCAAGCCAGCAAATCCTAGAAGGAAGGCCTTGGAAAGCAATTTGTTCCTGCGCCATGTCAATCCAGCGAATTAATGCTTTATTTTCTGGGAAAAGCTCCTTAATTAATTGATCCGTCCGGTAAATATCTTCCGGGTCACCTGACAGTGCCGCCCAGCGGAACGGTCCTTTTCCTTCTGTAAATAAGGGACGAATATAGGCTGGAACAAAACCAGGGAAATCAAAGGCCTTTTCCACACCCTCGTCATGGGCAACCTGACGAATGTTGTTCCCATAATCAAATACGATGGAACCATTATCCTTGTGCAGCAGCATTGCTTCCACATGCTTCGCCATACTAGCTTTTGATTTTACGGTATATGCTTCCGGATCCTTTTTCCGTAAGGTTTCCGCTTCTTCCACGGTAAAGCCAACTGGCACATAGCCATTCAATGGATCATGAGCCGATGTCTGGTCGGTCACAATATCAATTTGAATATCTTTTGTTAAAAGTTCATGGTGGATTTCAGCTGCATTGCCAAGAAGTGCAATGGAAAGAGCCTTACCAGCCTCTTTTGCTTCTTTGGCCAAGGAAATTGCTTCATCAATGCTTTCTGTCATGACATCGCAATACTTTGTTTTCAATCGTTTTTCAATACGGCTTTTGTCTACTTCCACTGCAATAACAACGCCTTCGTTCATCGTTACAGCTAGTGGTTGTGCACCACCCATGCCCCCAAGTCCGGCGGTAAGCGTAATGGTTCCTTTTAATGAGCCATTATAATGTTTTTTAGCAAGTGATGAAAAAGTTTCATATGTTCCTTGCAGAATTCCTTGTGTACCAATATAAATCCAGCTTCCTGCAGTCATTTGCCCATACATCATCAGCCCTTTTTGATCGAGTTCATGGAAATGCTCCCAATTCGCCCACTTTGGCACCAAGACGGAATTAGACAACAAGACGCGCGGTGCATGTTTATGTGTTTTAAACACGCCAACAGGCTTACCAGACTGTATTAACATGGTTTCATCATTCTCCAGATTGCGCAACGTTTTCACAATCGCATGAAATGACTCCCAGTTACGTGCTGCTTTCCCAATACCTCCATACACAACAAGCTCTTCCGGGTTTTCAGCAACCTCCGGATCCAGGTTGTTGTACAGCATCCGTAATGCTGCTTCTTGTTCCCAGCCTTTACACTCTAGTTCCAATCCCTTTTTCGCCCTTACATCCACCTTATTCATGAAAAACTCCTCCTTTTAAACTAACATGTGATTGTGCTTCATCTTTTAACCAGTTTGCTAGATTTGTAATGTCTGTTGAAAAAATACGGTCAGCAGTAATACTTGGAACAAATTCGCGTGCCTTCTGGTAAAATTCTTTTGTGATAGCACCCATTTGTTCTGTTCCGCGATACTCAACTGCCTGCATCGCGCAGATTAGTTCAATTGCTACTACATGTCTTGCATTCTGCAGCATCTGCAACGCATGTCTCGCAGCAATCGTCCCCATGCTGACGTGATCCTCCTGATTGGCTGAAGATGGAATGGAATCAACACTTGCTGGGTGTGCCAGTGTTTTATTTTCCGACACGAGTGATGCTGCACTATACTGCATAATCATTGCCCCAGATTCCAGTCCCGGATTCGGACTCAAAAACGCTGGCAGATCATTTAATTGCGGATTTACCAATCGTTCAATCCTTCGTTCCGCTACATTCGCTGTCTCTGCAATGCCAATTTTGATAAAATCCATGGCGAACGCGATTGGCTCGCCGTGAAAATTCCCCCCTGATATTACTTTGTTTTGATCAGAGAAAATTAGTGGATTATCGGTTACCGCGTTCATCTCAATTAATAGTTTTTCCTTCGCATAATTGATCGTTTGCCAGCATGCCCCAAGAACCTGCGGGATACACCTTAGGGAATAGGCATCTTGAACACGCAATTCACCTTGTTTGGTGATAAGATTACTGTCTGCTAAAATGCCACGTATCCGTTCCGCCACATCCATTTGCTCCTGGTGACCACGGGCAGCATGTAAATCATGGTCAAATGCATCGATAATCCCTTGCAGCCCCTCCAGTGTCATCGCCGCTGTCAATTCACTTTGATGTAGCAATTTTTCCGCTTCGAGATACGTCACAACACCTACTGCCGTCATTGCTTGCGTGCCGTTTATCAGCGCAAGCCCCTCTTTTGCCTTTAATGTAAGCGGGGTAATGCCTTCCTTACTAAGAGCGGTAACCGCTTCCATCTTTTCGCCATGATACATGACTTCACCTTCACCAAGTAGGCCAAGTGCCAAGTGTGAAAGCGGCGCCAGATCACCACTTGCCCCAAGTGAGCCCTGCTCAGGCACAATTGGGTGAATCCCACTATTTAATAGATTCAGTAATTGCTTAACTAGAATCAGCCGCACGCCGGAGCAGCCTTGTGATAAGGCATTTGCCCGAAGCAACAGCATTGCTCTCGTCACTTTTTCAGAAAAAGGTTCCCCTACTCCACAAGCATGCGAATGAATCAAATTCAGTTGTAAATCATCTAAATCCTCATTCTCAATAACGACATCACTAAATTTTCCAAACCCTGTGTTAATGCCATACATCGTTTTTTTGTCCTTAATAAGCTGGTCGACAGTTTCGCGATTTGCTTCAATATCAATACATGTTTCCGTTGCTAATTCCACGCTTTCGTTGTCAAAAACAACGCGTTTCACTTCCTCAAATGTTAACGTTTTACCGGTTAAAATAACCATACACTTTGCACCTCCAAGTTATCTCATTAAATACACAAAGGGGCCGTATAGCACATACCTGTGCCACACGACCCCCTATCAACTAATTACTCTGAGTCTTACGTTATATGTGATTGATTCCAAGTCCGATAGCTTCATGTTCCAGTCCTTTGACCGGAGCGCCAATCGTCCCATAAAGAGCAACAGCTATCCATTCGCCCTCTTCCTTATCTTTATAAGGATTGCCCCGAACAATCGCAAATTGTAAACCAACCGTTCGAAGTAATGTTCCGATTTGATTATTTCCACGTGTTACCCCACTCATAGCCTCTAAGATTGCATGGTACAGTGCATGCGTTTCGCGGTACAGGCTGGATTTGATAATTCCTTGATTCTTAGCAGCTGTCTCAACTGCCGCCACAACCTTTTGCCCGTCCATTGATCCGACCTTACCTTTGCAATACTTCCAGTCTAGTTGTCTTAACTTTTCAGGTAATTGATCTTCTTTATGCAATAAAAGCAATAAAGCTTCTTTACCGATTAAATGATTACTATCAAGCGGCATCAAATTCACTCTTTCCTAGCAGCTAATAACTACTTTAATTTTAGTATTCTTTTGAAAAATTGTCAATTTGTCATTGTACGTTTTCTTCTTGTTCGTTTACGCCCTCTTTCTTCCTTTTATTTGTGTATATAACAGAAAATCCGACTAACGAAAAAATGATGGATATAACGGGTACACAATAATTTAATACCGCATATGGTGCATAGGCCCAGGCACTAACACCAAGCGTAGTAAATACAAACACGGCATCCGTACTCCATGGCACTAACGCGGATGTGATTGTTCCACCATCTTCAAGAGCACGTGACAGGTTCTTTGGGTGCAGGTTCTTATCTTCGTACGCATTTGCATACATTCTACCTGGAATGATAATGGAAATATATTGTTCAGCAGTAATCACGTTTGTCAAAAATGATGATACAACTGTTGTTGCACATAGGCTTCTGCCTGTTCGTGCTATTTTTAAAACCTGTTCCACAATAACCGTCAACATTCCTGTACTCTCCATGATACCGCCGAATATCATCGCCACCATTGCCAGTGACACCGTGTACATCATCGATTCCAGTCCACCTTGATTTAACAGACTGTCGACCGTTTCATTTCCAGAGTCAATCGAATATCCACCCTGCAGTGCATTTACCGCTTCTCCAATACTTCCTCCCTGGAAAAAAATATCGGCTAAGAACCCAAGGATAATACCGGTTGTCAATGCTGGTAACGCTGGAACCTTTTTAAAAACCAAAAGAAGGACAGCGAGCGGAATAAGCAATAACCACGGTGAAATCAGAAAATTATCCTGCAAACCATTCATCACAGCATCAATACTCTCCCTGTTGATTGAATTATCAGCAAACTTCATGCCAATAATAAAATAGACAATCAGGGCGATAATGAATGCTGGAACCGTTGTATAAAGCATGTGTTTAATGTGCTCCGACAGCTTTGCACCAGCAATTCCAGATGCAAGAATAGTCGTATCTGAAAGTGGCGACATTTTATCCCCAAAGAACGCTCCTGAAACAATAGCGCCCGCTATCATGGCCGGAGGAATCCCCATACTGATACCAATACCCATGCCTGCAACCCCTACTGTTCCAATTGTCGACCATGAACTCCCCATCATCAGGGTTACGATTGCACAAATAATTAAAATAGCTGCTAGAAAATAGGATGGCGAAATGATTTCGAGACCATAATAAATCATTGTGGTAACAATTCCACCACCTATCCAGGCACTGATAATCAACCCTACCATAATTAAAATAACGACAGCTGGAAGAACTTTGGTTATCCCCTGGTAAATGAATTTCTCCAATTCGCCCCAGGAATATCCACTAGTCCAGGCAATAAATGCGGCAACCACTGCTCCAAGCAATATTGGGATATGTGGGCTGCCCTCAAAAACAATAATGACAAATGTCATTGCTACAATCATTACTAAAAAGGGTATTAAAGCTAACCCTAATGAGATATTTTTTCCCGACTTCTCCATATTTCCCCCACCTTATCCTTATATTTTTTAAGATTGCCCAGTCGCAATCATTATCAATATCTTTAGTGAACCACACTGATAAGAATTTATTACTTTACCATGCTAAAATTGTAACGGACTTGAAGTGAAAATTCACCTCCCCAGGATTATTGCAAAAAACAAAAGAAGTCGTTTAGCACAGACGTGTTGTGCTAGACGACTCCCTATTCACTCGATTCTCTGAGCCTTAATGATTCTTTTATTAAAGTAAATCAATGCAAACGATGAATATTCAAACGTTACCATACTAAGGTCTGTTAACTATTAATCTTTGGTAACTGCAACTGAATCTTCAAAATACTTTAAATGTATTGTAAGCGATTGCACGTTAGCTGTCAACAGTTTTTGCAGGAATTACGGGTCAAAGCGGTGATGTTGATCGAAAACCAGTCCTGCATTCTTACCTTAAAAAGGGCTGCCCACCCCCTTAACAGGACAGACAGCCTTATTTTGCTTATATTTTATTTATTCGTCTCGTGCTTTGTTTCTTCACGTCCCCAGAATTCTATCCCATCCTGATTATCCAGGACATCGCGATAAAATACTGGATCTTTTCCTTCTTTTCGCTGCCGTTGATAGTCCTTTAATACACGGTTAGCAATCTTAAACAGCTTGGTAATCGCGTATAGGTTAATTAACGCCATGATTGCCATTGATAAGTCGGCTAGTGCCCAGACAAGGTCGAAAGACGCAATTGCACCAAAGATAACCATTGCAAGCACTGCTAAACGATAAATGAATAGACCGACCTTGCTGTTTTTAATATAACCGATGTTATTTTCACCGTAATAATAGTTCCCTAGGATAGAACTGTAAGCAAATAGGAAAATTGCTACGGCAATAAAGATGGATGCCCAATCACCTATATGGAACTGGAATGCATTCTGCGTCAGTTGAATACCATCAAGTCCACTTCCTTCATAACCCCCGGCTGAAACAATGATAAAACCAGTTGCACTACAAATCAGGATGGTATCAAAAAATACACCTAAAGACTGGATTAAACCCTGCTTCGCTGGATGTGATACCTCTGCAGTAGCAGCCGCGTTCGGAGCACTACCCATACCAGCTTCGTTCGAGAATAATCCACGTTTAATCCCCATGGAGATTGCTGCACCGAATCCACCACCAGCTACTTCACGAATACCAAAGGCATTTGCAAAAATTAATGAGAGTAAATCAGGAACAGCTGAAATGTTTGCTATTAAAACATAAACAGCAAGAATAATATACAAAATAGCCATAATCGGAACTATGTACTGCGTTACATTCGCGATTGATTTCAATCCACCGAAAATAACCATAGCTGTCAGAATAACAAGAATAACTGCCATTATGTTTTTACTGAAATCAAATTCATTAGAAAAAGCTAGACTGATTGTATTTGATTGCACCGAATTAAATACGAGTCCATACGTAAACGTAATCGTGATTGCAAAAAGAATGCCAAGCCAGCGCTTCTTCAGCCCTTTTTCCATATAATAGGCCGGGCCGCCACGATATTGATTTTTTTCTGGTATCTTATAAACCTGAGCAAGCGTACTTTCGACAAATGCCGTTGCTGAACCCAGCAATGCAATAAGCCACATCCAGAAAATTGCCCCTGGACCACCAATCGCGATAGCTGATGCAACTCCGGCAAGGTTCCCAGTACCGACACGTGATGCTGCGCTGATGGCAAACGCCTGAAATGACGAAGTACCTTTCTTCCCTTCCGCACTCATTGTCCGCTTATCAAATAAAACACGAAACATTTCAGGCAGATACCTGAACTGAACAAACTTAGTTTTCACAGTAAACCAAAGGCCAAGACCAATAAGAACAATAATTAACAAATAGTCCCATAAAACGCCATTGATTTCCCCAACAATATTCTCGATGAAACTCATGTATGTTTCCCCTCCATTAATTTCAAACTCTATAGCGCTTTCACTTTATTTACCCTTTTTATGTCGTGAATAATCTGCCTTTTTTCCTCATAAAAAAAGCACTTTATCATTTTATCATAAACTACATTAAGATACATAATTTAATAAAAAAAGCGAAAGCCGTCTCCCTAAAGAAACGGCCAGCGTTTAGATATATTAACGGTCCCAGGGAAAGCTGGTTCCGAATGTTGATGCTAGTTCTTTGGAGTTTGCACGGCGCTCTTTCCGGTGTTTTGCACGTATTGGTGCGTGATTATGAAGCTGTTTTTCAAATTCTGTTTCCGGAACTACTGACGGTACGGGGATGGGGTGTCCATTTTCGTCAACCGCAACAAACGTCAAGAATGCCGTGGTGCATACTTTTCGCACACCGGAAACTAGGTTCTCGGTCACTGCTTTGACAAAGACTTCCATTGACGTATTGTGTGTCCAGGTTACAAACGCTTCAACACAAATGGTATCCCCTTCTTTTACTGGCGCGAGAAAATCCACCGAATCAGTTGATGCTGTAACAACGGTTTTTCTGGCATGACGAGCTGCTGCGATTGCTGCAACGTCATCGATATGTGCCATAAGTTTTCCACCGAATAATGTACCATGCGTGTTAGTATCCGGCGGTAGTACGTGTGATGTTTTTACCGCCAATGATTTGCGGCATGATTTTGTTTCCATAATTATTCCTCCTAATAGAATCCGTGAAGTTTCATTTTTATAATATTGGTGATAGCAGTCTTGAGATGGATTCTTTAAACCTGATTCCAAACGACCGTTTTTCGTATAGCTTCCGTGTCATTTGCGTGGACATGCTGATATCCTGCATATAACTATCTACTAGTTTACCCGCAACAACGCGATCATATAAAAATGCATTCCCTTCAAAGTTCAGCCGAAAACTTCTTACATCAATATTCGCTGTTCCAACTGAAGCAATCTTGCCATCGACTATAATGGTTTTGGAATGAAGAAAGCCATTCTGATAAATATACACCTCTGCACCAGCTTTAAGCAAGTCACCTATATAGGATAGTGTTGCCCAATAGACAAATGGATGATCAGGTTTATTTGGAATCATAATCTTTACGTCAATTCCTGATAGACAGGCAATTCGCAGTGCATCAGCAAGACTTTCATCAGGGATAAAGTATGGAGTCTGCATATAAACATACTCTTTGGCTGATAAAATCATCTTGATATAACCATTCTTAATTTGCTGCCATTCCGAGTCCGGGCCACTTGTTACAATTTGCATGCCAACGTCGCCCGCCGGGGAAGCATTATAATAACGTTCATTGTACAAAATATCATGGCGGGATGCTTGATTCCAATCAAGAATAAATCGCGTTTGCATATGTTCAACAGCACTTCCAAGCACTCGCAGATGGGTGTCACGCCAGTAACCAAATTTCTTGTTATTACCTAAGTACTCATCACCAACATTGAACCCGCCTATATAGCCAATTCTGCCGTCAATGACAGTAATTTTTCTATGGTTTCGATAATTAATTTTCATATTGATTTTAGGTATCTTCGGTGGAAAAAAGGCCTCGACCTTTCCCCCGGCGTGCCGAATTCTTTTAATGAACTTTCTCCTTAATGTCCGTGATCCCATGTCATCATATAAAACACGAACCTCAACACCTTCATTTGCCTTTTTCACCAAAACGTCAGCAATCTGCTTTCCCAGTTGGTCATAGCGGATGATGTAATAAAGCATGTGAATATGATCAGTTGCTTTCTGCAGATCATGCAGTAAGGCCTTAAATTTTTCTTTCCCATCCGTATAAATATCTACCTTGTTATCTTGTGTAAAAATCGCATCGTCATTACGTAAATGCATATAATACAGGTCTTTATATTTGCTTAACCCATGATGCTTAAAAACAAAGGTATTTTCCTCTAACGCACGAAGTTGTGATTGAACCGCTCGTTTAACACCAAGCTTACTTTTCGTCTCCCACGTGAAAATTCGTTTGTTGCTGATTTTCTTACCAAAGACCAAGTAAAGGAAGAATCCTGCAATTGGAATAAATAGTAAAACCATTAACCATGCCCAGGTAGATGTGGCATCCTTCCGTTCAAGAAAAATGATGGTGAGTGCGAGCCCTATGTTAGATATAATAATAAACGCTAGAAAGTAAGGCATTAATTCCATTATTCCCAAGGCAGTCTACTCCTTTCCAAAAACTATATTACCCTTTCCATCCATAATATAGCATAATTTAATTAAACACGTTAGTATGGACTATATAGGGGGTGATTTTGATGGAAAAAGCGACACATGCATTGGTAATTGGCGGGACAGGAATGCTTCAGCACGTATGCCATTCACTCGTTAATGATTATTCTTATGTATCAGTTGTCGGTCGTAGTACTATTCGCCATCAGCAATTAAAATATGCAAACCCAAGTCCAGATAAAATAAATTCGATAATAGTGGATTATCATGATAGTAGCCTGTTCAGGGAAAAATTGCAATCCGCTTTTCTTGCATACGGAGCCCCAGACCTGGTCATTAGCTGGATCCACGGTACAGCACCGCAAGCACTTCATACCCTGTTTAACGAAATCCAAAAATTAGCTATTGAAACAAAGTGGAAGTTGTTTCATGTGCAAAGCAGCTCCCGATATTTTGCAAAAGAAAACACGCCAGTACCTGATAATTGCCAGTACAGACGTGTTTATTTAGGGTTTATCTTAAATGGCAGGTCCTCGCGCTGGTTAACAGATCCCGAGATTTCAGGCGGTGTCCTGCACGCAATTAAGTCTGATCAACAGCAAACAATTGTTGGAACAATTGACCCTTGGGATCAACGTCCCCGTTAATCAAAGCTGGTTAAGTGCCTGTTCTAAATCCGACCAAATGTCTTCTGCAGCTTCCAGACCAATTGAAATACGAATCAATTGATCCGTAATCCCCATTTGGATCCGTTCAGCTTCTGGAATAACCGAATGTGTCATGGTTGCTGGATGCTCAATTAATGTTTCCGCATCACCCAGGCTTACCGCGATTTTTAAAAAGGACAGCTTATTTAACAGTGCTTGCGCATCTTCCTTTGTTCCGTCAACTGTAAAGGCTATAACGCCCCCGCCCCGCTTCATTTGTTTTTCATAAATTGGGTAGTCTGGATGATTTTCATCGCTTGGATAGTAAACGTGCGCAATCTTTGGGTGAGCTTTCAGTTTCAGGAAAATTTCCTCGGCATTGTCTGAATGGCGATCCAGCCGAACTGGCAATGTTTTTAAACCACGAAGTAATAACCATGCATCAAACGGTGAAATGATGCCGCCGATATCCTTTTGTGTTGTCATAGCAACCGAGTCCAAAAATTCCTTCTTCCCGACAACCAACCCAGCTACTACATCACCATGTCCGCCAATATATTTCGTTGCACTATGAAGAACTACATCACAGCCAAGTTCAAGCGGACGCTGCAAGTATGGTGAGGAGAATGTGTTATCCACCACAACTGGAATATCATATTCCTTAGCAACAGCTGCCACCATTTGCAAATCGATTAACTTCATCGTCGGATTGATTGGTGTTTCAACATAAATGCAGGTGGTTTCCGGACGAATTAATTCCTTGATCGTTTCTGCTGAGTCCATGCTTGAAAAGTCATGTGAAATATTATATTTTTCCTTCATCATTGTTAGCAGTCCAAATGTGCATCCGTATAAGCCAGATGAACAGATAATATGATCATTTGCCTTTGTGAGTGCGATTAAAACCGCTGAAACTGCAGCCATGCCTGAAGCGAATGCAAGCCCGCGTTCCCCTTGTTCAAGTTTTGCTATTCGTTCTTCCAATACCCTGACTGTTGGATTTCCCAGCCTTGAATAAATATAGCCGTCCTCTTCTCCAGCGAATCTTTTTTCTCCTTGTTCCGCTGAGTCAAAGGTGAAAGTGGAAGTTTGAAATAATGGTGTGGACAAGCTGCCTAACATATCTTTAGCATCGTATCCCTCATGAATGACAGTCGTCTCAAAACGTTTTGATGTACTCATTTTTTCTCCCCCATAAATGAAATTGTTTCTTTGTATCTACTACTATCATATACGATTCGATATTGTTTTGAAAGCGTTTCCCTTCATTATTATATAGTGCGCGTTAATTGCTTTTTGCTTGGAAAAACTCTAAACTTATCTTACTTTATTTTATTTGGCTGTTTTCGCATAATATGTTGTTAATACCACCATAGTTGATATAAACTACGACGTAACTAAAAATCTGATTTAGTGGTCCAGCTACCGCTACGGAAAAACACTGCGCTTTCCGTGGGCAGCTAATGAGCCTCCTCGAGCTTACGCTCTCCGGGGTCTCATCTAGGCTTCTGCTCCCACAGGAGTCTTCGTGTTTTTCCTCCGCTAGGGTTGAGCGCTACCTATTATGCCATAACATCGATTTCTTCATTCTTTAATAATTGTAATTGCGAGTAGTAGTCGATTAGGCATAGGTGAAACCCCGGAAGCATAAAAAGGGCACTGAAAAGGTGGTGGATTTTAAAATTTAACTTTTCACCTATACGTAGCATCTTGAATATACGGAGACTCCTGCGGGAAGTGAGAGATCGGCGAGACCCCGGAGGACGGCAGTTAATGAGGCCCGACTAAAACCGCCCTTTGCGGGCAACGTCGGCTACCCCTTGCCGGGGCAAGGAGGCTCGTCACTCGCCCGCGGAAAGCGATGTATATTCAAGATGCGATGATAGATCCACATATTTGTGTATTAACTATACTTTTTTAGTGCCCTCAGCGTAAGCTCGGAGAGGCCATGAAAGCGCAGTGTTTTTTAAGCATTGGTCGCAGGAAACATGACTTTTAGTTACGTCGCAATTTATAGATTTTGTTCAAGAACAGCAATCTTGTAGAAAACAGCCTTTATTTTTATAGATGGATAGATTGGAAGTGAGTAAATATGGAACAAAGTGATGAGAAAATCGGAATAATTTATACAGCCAGTTCATATTTGTTATGGGGATTCCTGCCAATATACTGGAAACTTATCCAGGAGGTACCAGCAGGAGAAATCCTGGCACATCGGATTATTTGGTCATTTTTGTTTATGGTCGCGGTTGTTCTCCTGTCAAGGAAGTGGCGTGCCTTCATGCACGAGTGCAAAGTAATTATCAAGGATAAACGAAAACTTATCGGCATTTCACTTGCATCCATTACGATAAGTTTGAATTGGCTGACCTACATTTGGGCTGTAAACAGCGGCCACGTCATTCAGGCAAGTCTCGGGTATTATATTAACCCGCTAGTCAGTATTTTATTAGGTATTATTGTGTTAAATGAATCGTTAACCAGACGACAATTGCTTTCCTTTATTTTAGCGGGCGCCGCTGTAATCTATTTAACTTTCAGCTATGGCGTGTTCCCGTGGGTTGCCCTCTCACTTGCGTTCAGTTTCGGACTCTATGGCCTGTTGAAAAAAATGGTCGATATCAGCGTCATGTTCGGTTTAGCTATTGAAACAATGATTGTGACACCATTAGCACTTATTTATGTACCTGTTTTCACGGACAACACCTTTGTTCATAACGACATGTTATCCGGTACCAATTTACTATTAATTGGGGCTGGCATCGCAACCGCAATTCCTTTATTATTATTTGCTAGCGGCGCCAAAAAGATCCCATTATCGATGGTAGGGTTTTTACAATATATTGCACCAACCATCATGCTGATTTTAGGTGTATTCCTGTACCATGAGACTTTCTCACTTTCACACCTTGTGTCCTTTTCATTAATTTGGGTTGCCCTGATAATCTACATGGGCTCCTCCTACCGCAGGCCGTCTAAGCGAAAACGATTGATTCAAGACGTACAAATGAATCAGAAATAAAATGCTTAAGCCGGGACACATCTTAGAAGGTGAATACGAATATATTTAGTTAAGGGATGGTTTAATTTTACATTCAATAAACGGCCCGCCTATTTGATAGTTTTACTAAAAATAGGGTATATATCTAAGGGGGATTCGCACACTCCCATCAATGAGAAAATATATTATTTGTAGGTGTGATCATCTTGAAGAGAAAAACAGCTCTTATTTCAATAGGAATAACGTTGATAGGGTTAGTCATCATCTTGGTTATAACAAACATCAACTCCCCCATTGATAAAGCAATAGATAAGGCGGAAATTGAAAATAAAAAAGAAAAGCCCAGTCCAGAAAAAGACAAAAAGGACCCAGTTGAAGAAAAAGAAGAAAAAACAGCGGATAATGTAGCCGGAAAAGTGAAAGACTTGGTAACGGGCGCTGTTCGGGAGACAATTGACTTTTTCTCAAATAAGGAAGCACGTGTTGTTGCGATTGGTGATTCCTTAACGCAAGGTGTCGGTGATGAAACCGGTAATGGTGGATATGTGGGCATGCTGGAGGACGCCTTAAATTCAACCGATGAAACTGTTGTAAAGTTTGAGAATTATGGTAAGCGAGGCCGTCGCTCCGATCAGCTTTTAAAATATTTAGAAGACCCAAAGGTGGCTACCTCTATTTCAGAGGCTGATGTTGTATTGATTACAATTGGAGCAAACGATATTATGCAGGTGCTCAAGGAAAATATCACAAATATAACTTTTGAAGACTTTCAAAGGGAACGCGTTGATTACGAAGATCGTCTAAGTAAAATCTTTGAAAAAATTTATTCCTTAAATCCGCATACAGACGTTTATTTATTAGGGTTCTATAATCCGTTTGGCAGGTATTTCCCAAAAATAAAAGAACTTGGAATAATAGTTCGAAACTGGAATGAAACGGGCAAAAAGGTCACGGAAAAATATGATAATGCCACTTATATCCCAACTATCGATCTATTTGATGACCGGGATGTAGACCTATTCTGGCAGGATAATTTCCATCCGAACTATCGTGGCTACCACCGTATTGCAAAACGGGTATTAGAATATTTACATGATAATGAAGAAAGCGCCTAGTAAAATGGAAAAGAAAGGTGGGCAGCTATGAAAAGAACAGATAAACAGATACAGAAAAGGTCATATTGGAAAAAGCTTTTTTATATCTTGCTCACAATTAATATTGTTATTGTATTAGGTATTTTTCTTTTAATATTTTGGCCTGTCTCAAGTTCAACCACATCGCCTGGGGACAAGGTTGATGAACAGAAAAGCTCGCAGTTTATTGTCCGGACAACGAAGCAGAATTTAAATGACCTTGTTAATGCCTATCTCGATAAATTGCTTGATAACTCAAGTCAACATTATAGTATCGAATTCAAAGATGATGTTCATTTGTTGGGAGAACTTCCGGTATTTTCAACAACTATTCCTTTATCCGTTCACTTTGAACCATTTGTACAGGAAAATGGCGATGTTATTTTGAAACAGAAGTCTATTTCAGTTGGCTTGTTGGAGCTGCCAAATCAAAAAATCATGGAGTATATGAAAAAGTACTTACCAATGCCTGAGTGGGTTACTGTCAATCCAAAAAAGGAAGAAATCTATGTTGCCGTTACCAATATGGATATCCGCAGTAATTTCAGAGTGAGCATTGAACATTTCGACCTGGAAGCTAACAATCTAGCCTTTAAAATCCATGTACCATACGAGACATTAGGAATAAAACCGAATAACTATTAATTTCAGCCTGCCCCAATTTAAAATTTGGGGCAGCCTTTTTGATGACCTTTTTTGTTGCTTTTGTCACAAAATCCATAAACCGCAGCGTAACTAAAAATCATGTTTGGCGCCCCGGCGGCCGCTGCAGAAAAACACTGCGCTTTCCGTGGGAATCACGTTGCTCTTACGTCGCAATTAGTATCAACTTAGAGCATTATCCCTTTGAGAAGTGCTCCAAGTGCTAAACAGGCAGCACCTACGCTTTTAATATTATTGCTCCGCGTATACCTCCTGCATTTGTTTAATTTTTTCTTTAACCTGATCAACCAAATAATCCGGGGATAGTACTTTTGCCTGGTTCCCCCAGGTTAAGATCCAATTAATTAGCCCACTTGATAACTTTGCTTTTGTGGTAAGTACAAAGTGGTCACCATCAATTTTTTTGATATCAGCTTCTTTACCAAAGCGATCCAAAACAACATTGACCAGGTCGGCATGAAATTGTACTTTTATCCAAATTTCTTCTCCGGCAAACATGTGAAAGCTCTGGTTTATGTACTCCTGAAGATGGAAGTCGTTATTTTTCACAAAGGTCTGTTCACTTATTTCAATTTCACGTATCCGGTCCAGTCGATAATGGCGGATTTCCTGTGTTCCCGCAAAGTAACCAATCAAATAATAAAAATCATTTTGCCAAATCAATGCATATGGTTCCACATAATACCTGTCTCCATCCCGGTGGAACTCAAATTCTTTTTCAACATTGTATTTGCCATATTTATAAGTTAAAGCCTTTCCTTCAGAAATTGCACGGTGAACGCAATCAATGTTTAGCTTCACTAATTCATAGTCCATGTTCTTAGTCAACCCGAACATAATTGGTTCAGGTAATGTTTTTCCAATATGTTTACTTGTCAGCTGTTTCATTTTATTAATTAGCTTTTTCTTTTCATTTGTAGTAATAAAGCGAGCCGACAGAATAGCATCAACCATCAGCCGTAATTGGTAGGTTTCAAAAAGTCTTGCCTGGTGGCTATAATAAATCTTGCCAAACTTCCCCTTGTTCCTTACAATTTCAAAATCAAGCTCGTCCAATATTTCTAAATCACGTTTAATGGTCCGATAATCGACCGTCATTGGGTCACCTGTTATGCCACGCAGTTTTTCACTAAGTTCATCAATACCAACCTCATTAAAATCATCTGTATCAGTAAATAGTATCTCCTTAATCTTTAACAACCGATAATTACTTCCTCGTTCCATTTTGTTCAATCCCCCTATTAAAAAGGAGCCATACACATATATGGCTCCCTACCGAATTACGAATCGCTTTACCTTGGATAATAAAAACGTAAAGGATTGCTTTGCTAGTACCGGACCGCCACTGATTAATAGCGGTTCAACAACATTTTTTCTGTAATCACAAAGCTTTCCTTGATAAATTAACTGTAGTCCGGATAATCCTCTGATGTCCGCGGGTGTTGTAAAACAGTTTGGCTTCGGAAGCTTGAATCTTTCCACTTCCCGTAGAACGGTCGCAACAAATTGAGAGCAAAACATTGCGTGTTCGCGATTTATTTCAACTTGCAGCATGACCCCAAATAGCCCCAAAAAGTTATATTTATAATTGCCAGCCTGCAGTTCTATTTCTTTTATTTTCGTTTTTATCTTTTCATATTCTGCATCGGATAAATGGTAGGCATAAACAGCGCATGATGCATTTTTTAAAAAATCGCTATGAATATTTTCTTTTACGAATCCCCCCACAAAAGGGTTCCTCGGATTTTTCCTGCCGAAACTATAGACCTCCCGTAACTCATCGTCAAATGAAATGGATACATGGTTTAGGTCTTCCTTTGTACAATAGTTGATTGCACGTGATAAATAAGTTCCGGTGTCGGTAAAGAGAAAGTATAATGTTCTTCCCCCCATGGCATTCCCCTCCGTATGACGGTATGCTTTTCACACATTGTAGTGTTGATTAATTGTTACACATTTACGAAAAAAAATATAGTCTTTTTTAAAATAAAGAGAATCTTTTTAAAATTTTTGTTGTTACTTCACTATATGACATCAACAAGTAACTTTCTACTTTTTTCCATAAAAAAATACTTACGATTGACTAATTGGGATAAATGCCGTAATCTAGCGTTGATGCATTTTAATTATACGAAAATTTCAGGTGCTTATCATATAGAAATACGAGGCCTTCGCTTTTAATATTTGCGATATGCCCCCGTTTTATTAATGGAGGAAATAAACACATGATAAATGTTTCAAATGTAAGCTTACGTTTTGGTGATAAAAAGTTATTTGAGGATGTAAATTTGAAATTCACACCAGGTAACTGTTACGGATTAATTGGTGCAAATGGCGCGGGGAAATCAACCTTTTTAAAAGTACTTTCCGGTGAGGTTGAACCACAAAGCGGCAATGTATCACTTTCTTCTGGTGAAAGAATGGCAGTTTTAAAACAGGATCATTTTGCCTATGAGGACAAAGAAGTGTTGGATACAGTTCTGATCGGCCATGAAAGATTGTATAAGGTGAAACAGGAAAAGGACGCCATATACATGAAGCCGGATTTTTCTGAAGTTGATGGCATGCGTGCCGCTGAACTAGAAGGTGAATTTGCTGAAATGAATGGTTGGGAAGCAGAATCTGATGCAGCTGTTTTACTAAAGGGGCTTGGCATTGATGATAAGTTCCATACCAATAAAATGGCTGATCTGACTGGTGATCAAAAGGTGAAAGTTCTACTTGCTCAAGCATTGTTTGGTAATCCTGATATTCTTTTGCTGGATGAGCCAACAAACGGCCTTGATATCCAAGCTATTCAGTGGCTGGAAGACTTTCTGATTAACTTTGAAAATACTGTAATTGTTGTCTCGCATGACCGGCACTTCCTTAATAAGGTATGTACCCATATTGCGGATGTCGATTATGGTAAAATCCAAATTTATATTGGAAACTATGACTTCTGGTACGAGTCCAGCCAGCTTGCTTTACAAATGGCCCAAGAAGAAAATAAGAAAAAAGAAGAAAAGATTAAGGAACTGCAAGCCTTCGTGGCGCGATTCAGTGCGAACGCATCGAAATCCAAGCAGGCAACATCCCGTAAGAAGCTGCTTGATAATATCACACTTGAGGATATAAAACCTTCATCCCGTCGCTACCCATACGTTGGCTTTACTCCTGGCCGCGAAATTGGCAATGACTTATTACGTGTTGAGGGTATAACCAAAACAATTGGTGATAAAAAAGTATTGGACAATGTGAATTTTACCGTGAATAAAGATGATAAAATTGCATTCGTTGGCCGCGATGATATCGCAAAAACAACATTGTTTAAAATTATTATGGGTGAAATGGAACCAGATGCCGGAACCTATAAATGGGGTGTAACGACATCTCAATCCTATTTTCCAAAGGATAATGCGGAATACTTTGAGGATAATCATCTCCCATTAGTCGACTGGTTACGACAATACTCGCCCGAAGATCAGACGGAAACATTCCTGCGCGGATTCTTGGGTAGAATGTTGTTTTCTGGTGAAGAAGCACTAAAAAAAGCAAATGTGCTTTCAGGTGGAGAAAAGGTTCGTTGTATGCTGGCAAAAATGATGCTTAGTAATGCCAATGTGTTAGTATTGGATGAACCAACAAACCATTTGGATTTGGAATCAATCACCGCCCTTAATAACGGCTTGATTAAGTTCAAGGGTTCTATTTTATTCACCTCACATGACCATCAGTTTGTTCAGAGTGTATCGAACCGCTTAATCGAACTGACGCCTAAAGGAATTGTGGATAAAGAAATGACATATGATGAATATGTACAGGATAAGGAATTGCAGAAAGATATCGCAGCAATGTATGCAAGTTAAATGAAAGTGCCGCAAAGGATTTTATTCCTTTGCGGCACTTTTTGTTTGGTCTTGGTAGAGGGATATCAGCCATATTTTGATTTTATCTGCCGTTCTCATAATTTATCGGCCATATTTTGATTTTATCCGCCGTTCTATCAATTTATCGGCCAGAAAAACCCGACTGCAAATCTCGCCCCTATCAAAACCTTGCAAAAAGCAGAGTGCTCCGAGGCACTCTCCCATCACTTTTGAAACTTTGCTTCTACCTGTGCAAGCATGTCTTTGGTCATTTTATCCAGGTCATATTCTGCCTTAAAGCCCCATTCTTCAGTAGCTGCAGAACTGTCAATTCGGTTTGGCCAGCTTTCAGCGATCTCTTGACGGACGGGATCTACATCATAATCAAGCTTAAACTCCGGAATATACTTTTGAATTGCTTTTGCAAAATCTTCCGGTTCTGCTGATATTGCTGAGATATTAAATGCATTACGATGCACAAGCTTGCTTCCATCTGCCTCCATTAATTGAATAATTGCATTTAGAGCATCTGGCATGTACATCATATCCATGAATGTACCTTCACCAATATAGGATATATATGCTTTATTTTTTACTGCCTCGTAATAAATTTCAACTGAATAATCTGTTGTTCCTCCGCCCGGCGGTGTAACATAGGATATTAGTCCAGGAAAGCGAACACCGCGCGTATCTACGCCAAAACGGGCAAAGTAGTAATCACATAGCAATTCTCCAGCTACCTTATTCACGCCATACATTGTTGTCGGGCGCTGAATTGTATCCTGCGGGGTATCATCTTTTGGTGTGTTAGGACCAAATGCCCCGATGGAACTTGGTGTAAAAAACTGCAAATCAAGTTCGCGGGCAACCTCTAACGCGTTCACTAGTCCACCCATATTTAAGTCCCATGCTTTCTTAGGTATTGCTTCTGCTTTGGCAGAAAGTAATGCTGCTAAATGCATGATTGTATCTACTTCATATTCTTTGGATACTTCAAATAATCGGTCATAATCAGTTACATCCACAATTTCAAAAGGTCCATCTGCATCATTATGATCTTCCCTTTTTTTAATATCCGTGCCAATTACATTATCTTTTCCATATGTTTCACGCAATTTCGTGACAAGCTCAGAGCCAATTTGCCCTAAAGCCCCTGTTACCAAAATCTTCTTCATTCCTTTTTACCTCCAAAAATAGATAAGCAAAAGCGTCTGTGCAGCGGTGTATGGGCCCGATTGATCCACTAGTCGCTGGACACTGCAGCTTGACAATAAGTTTGCTATTACGAAATGATGCCCAGTTCTTTTCCAACCTTTTCATAGATGGCCAATGCTTCATCAAGCATTTCCTTGGTATGTGCTGCACTAGGCATATTACGAACACGTCCAGTACCTTTTGGCACAGTTGGAAATACGATGGATTTTGCATAAACGCCTTCTTCGTACAACTTTTTACTAAACTTCTGGGTAGCTAACTCATCTCCGATTACACATGGTGTAATTGGTGTTTCACTATTCCCTATATCAAATCCAAGTTTCTTTAATCCCTCTTTTAAGTACTCACTATTTTCCCAAAGCTTCTCATTTAAGTCCGTGCTTTCCATAAGCAATTCAATAGCTTTTGTACTTGCAACCGCATCTGCCGGAGTAACAGCTGTTGAGAATAAAAATGGACGGGAACGAACTTTAAGCCAGTCGATCAGATTATCTTTTCCTGCAACATAACCGCCAACAACACCAATTGCCTTCGATAATGTACCCATTTGAAAATCAATTCGATCCTGCAGGCCAAAATGTTTAACAGTTCCGGCGCCTTTACCCATTACACCAGATCCATGGGCATCATCTACATAGGTAATCAAATCGAATTCCTCTGCAATGTCTACAATTTCCGGCAGTAACGCAACGTCCCCATCCATTGAAAATACGCCATCAGTGATAACCATAACTTTGTTGTAATTTCCGGATTCAACGGCTTCTTTTGCTTTCTTCCGCAAATCATCCATGTCAGAGTGATTTACCCGGATAATCTTCGCTTTTGATAAACGGCATCCATCGATAATAGATGCATGGTTTAGCTCATCTGAAAGAATCGCATCATTTTTATCCATTACAGCTGAAATAGCCGCCATATTACAATTAAATCCTGATTGGTACGCAATTGCTGCTTCTGTATCTTTGAATTCAGCAAGTTTTTTCTCAAGCTCTACATGGACATCCAATGTACCATTAATTGTACGTACCGCTCCAGCACCAACGCCATGTGATTCAACTGCTTCTTTTGCAACCTTTTTTAAACGTTCATCAGTTGCTAGTCCCAGGTAGTTATTGGAAGATAAATTTATTAACTCTTTTCCATCTATTTTTATAACCGGTCCATTCGGTCCCTGTACTGGTTCGATATCGTTGTAAAGACCTTTCTCTTTCAAATCAGCAATATTTTCGTTTAAAAATGAATCCAATGCCTTACTAGTCATGTAAATTCCTCCTTCTTATGTAAGCGTTCTAACACTTTGGACTTTAAGTCATATCAATTGTTGAAGCGCATTCCTATTACAGTTTACCATAATTGACTAATTATGTTTAATACGAGTTAAAATTAGTATATACCTACATAGGACTGTCATACACTCCACTTTTAGTTTCAAAACCTTGCAAATTTGTAAGAAATTGATCGGATTTTGTCATAAAATCCTATAGTAAAAAAGTCACTTTTTTATTATAATTTAAGAAAGAATAAGTCATTATCTAATATATCAACAACATCAACGGGGGAAAATTATGAAAAAGATATTAGTTGCTTTGTTTCTGATGCTTATCATTGGGTTTGGCATTGTAGGATACATGCAATCACAGGACCCAAATCAGACAATTGAACAGGATACAAGTCCATCATCCATTAAACTTTAATGCTTCGACCCCAAACAAAAGCACAGGGCACTGGAGCTAGACACATAAAAAAAGGAAAGCAAACTAAATTAGTGTTGCTTTCCTTTCATTTTTACTGACGTTTACTATTCAATTGTGTGTTATTGATTTGTGTGTTATTAATCTAATATTGTTACGTTTACTGTTTTTACACCCCATGTATTTGCTTCACTTTTTGAACCAACATGGACATCAATTTCATTACCATTAATTCCACTGCCGACGTCTCCAGCTACAGCGCGGCCATAGCCTTCCACATAAACTTCAGATCCTAATGGAATTACATTTGGATCCACTGCAATGACTTTTGCATCTGGATTAGCATTTAAGTCAATTCCTGTTGACGTAACCCCTGAACATCCAGGGCAGTCTGCTGTATAAGCAGTAGCAGATACTGAAATTGTTTTGCCGTCTGGGCTGTCATTTTCTGCTTTTTCCGCACTATTTGAATCATCAGATTCAGTTTTCGGCTCTGCTTTTTTAGTTGTTTCTGTTTTTGGCTCTGCTTTTTGTGTTTCTTCAGATGCACTTGCTTTTTCTGCTTTAGCTGGCTGATTGTCTTGCTGTTGATCTATGTTTACACCATTAATTTTAAGCTCTTGACCAATAACTATAATATCGGAATCAAGATTATTCCATGACTTGATGTCATCAACTGCAACATCAAATTCATCTCCTATTCCGATTAATGTATCACCTTTTTCAACCTTATATGTTTCATTAATAAACAATTTTTGTTTTGGGTGAATTACTGTAGATTTTAATGCATTTATTTCAACTAGATCATCGACTGTAGTATTGTATTCATTTGCTATATCCCAGAGGCTGTCCCCTTTTTCTACTTGATACTCCTCAGCGGATACACTTGTCATTCCTGCGCCAGCAATAATGATACCTGTAGCAATAATCGCTACTAACTTCTTCATAGGTTGTTCCCTCCTCAAATTTCTGACATTGACTATCGTACCACAGGGGGATAAGCAATGCAGTTACAGAGAGGTTAAGAGTCTATTACAACAATTACCGCTAAGCCCAGGGAATATTACAATTATAATAGAATGATAACAAATACCTGCTATATTACAGTTTACTAGGTATAAAGGATGATAAAATGCAGTTTTTGTAGCTATATTTGCATAAATATCCGCAATCCCCTCGTAATCTTTCTGAAAAATATAAAACAGGTAATACTAATAAATATGTAAAAAGCCTTGCTATCTACGAGAATAGCAAGGCTTCTTCTATAATTTATATATATGGTACTCATTAGTTTGTTTGCAGTTCTTTTTTATACTGCTCGAATTCGGTTGGTGTACAACGCACCCAGTGTCTTGGTGCAACTTCCCTGAATTCCGGTTCTTCATCCGTGTTGTGTACCGTTGGATCATACTCAATTCGTTTACGGTTGCGCTCATATTCCGGGTCGGGTAACGGAATTGCAGACAATAATGATTTCGTATAAGGATGTAATGGGTTTCTGTACAATTCGTCACTGTCCGCAAGCTCTACCATATTTCCGAAATACATTACACCAATGCGGTCACTCAGATATTTCACCATTGATAAATCATGTGCGATAAATAGATAGGTTAACCCGTACTCCCGTTGCAATTTCTTCAACAGGTTTACTACTTGAGCCTGGATTGACACGTCAAGTGCTGATATAGGCTCATCCGCTATAATAAATTCCGGTTTAACAGCTAATGCACGTGCAATTCCAATCCGCTGACGCTGGCCGCCACTAAATTCATGCGGGAAACGAGTTGCGTGTTCTTTGTTTAGACCAACAGTCACAAGCAATTCCTCAACACGTTGCCTGCGTTCTTTTGCATCTTTAGCCAGGTTATGAACATCAATTCCCTCTGCAATAATATCCATAACAGTCATTCTTGGATTAAGTGACGATGATGGATCCTGAAAAATCATCTGCATTTTACGATTGAATTTCTTCATATCGGCTGTCGATTTCTTTCCATGTACATTTTCGCCTCTAAATTTAACTGTTCCATCAGTTGCTTCATATAAACGGATAATGGTTCTGCCAGTTGTTGATTTACCACAGCCCGACTCACCAACTAATCCAAATGTTTCACCTTTATATATATCAAAGTTTAGACCGTCAACAGCTTTGACGACACCTTTTCTGCCAATTTTAAAATGACGCTTTAAGTTACTAACTTCTAATAGTTTTTCAGCTGTCATGTAGTTCACCTTCCTTAACGCTTGGAGTCACACCAGTTGATGAAAAGCCCTGCATTCGTTTTTGTACTGATGCCGGCGGCTCAACCTTTGGAGCATTTTCATGCAGTAGCCATGTTGCAGCATAATGTGTATCAGATACCTTGAACATTGGCGGCTGCATTTCTTCATCAATTTTTAATGCGTATGCATTCCTTGGTGCAAATGCGTCACCTTTAGGTGGATCTGTCATATCTGGCGGGCTGCCTGGGATAGTAATCAAATCATCTGTATTATCATCCAGTGTAGGCATCGATCCTAAAAGCCCCCATGTATATGGATGTTTCGGATTATAAAAAATTTCTTCAGTTGTTCCAATTTCAACTATTCTTCCTGCATACATAACCGCTACCCGGTCTGCAACGTTTGCCACTACACCCAAGTCATGTGTAATGAAAACAATCGCACTGCTTGTTTCCCTTTGGATATCTTTCATTAATTCTAATATTTGTGCCTGAATCGTTACATCAAGTGCAGTTGTAGGTTCGTCCGCAATTAATAGCTTAGGATTACAAGCTAATGCTATCGCCACAACAACACGTTGTCGCATACCACCCGAAAATTGGTGTGGATATTGATGCAATCGTTTTTCTGCATTTGGAATACCAACAAGTTTCAATAACTCCACTGCACGTTCATTTGCATTTCTGCGATTCATTTTTTGGTGCTTCATTAATCCTTCCATAATCTGGTTGCCAATTTTCATTGTTGGGTTCAATGATGACATTGGGTCCTGGAAGATCATTGATATATCTTTTCCGCGAATTTTTTGCATTTCTTTTTCAGTTTTATTGACTAAATCGTCACCTTCGAACAAAATTGACCCTTCTTTTATAACACCCTGTGGTTTAGGAAGAAGGCGCATAATAGCTTTTGTTGTAACAGATTTACCTGAGCCTGACTCACCAACAATTGCTAATGTTTCCCCTTTATTTATATCAAAGGTTACACCGCGTACCGCCTGAACTTCGCCGCCAAAGGTGTTAAATGATACTTTTAGGTCATTCACTTCTAGTAATTTACTCATTTATAAACACCTTCCTTATTATTTGTGCATTCTTGGATCAAAAGCATCCCGCAATCCGTCAGCAACAATATTAAATGCAATCATGATGACAGAAATAATAATTGCTGGATATAACAGTAGGAACGGATAGATTCTAATATAATCAAACCCTGTGTTAATCAATGTTCCTAATGATGCTTCCGGTGGTACCAGCCCTAGACCGATAAAGCTTAAAAATGCTTCGAAAAATATCGCACTAGGAATCGTGAACATGGTATTAATGATAATGACACCACTTATATTCGGTAATAAGTGCCTAGTAATTATTTTCGAACTTTTTGTACCTAAAGTTCTCGATGCTAATACATATTCCATGTTTTTAATTTTCATTATCTCACCACGTACTATCCTGGCCATGCCAATCCATCCCGTTATGGTCAGGGCAATCGTAATCGAGAGAATACCCGGCTGCAGAATTATGATCATTAACAGAATAACAACCAGGTTTGGAATACCTACTAACACTTCCATAATACGCTGCAAAATATTATCCACTCGGCCGCCGGCATATCCAGAAATACCGCCGTAGGCTACACCAATAATAAGGTCAATAGCTGCTGCTAAAAACGCAATGTATAATGAAACACGTGTACCTTTCCAAAGACGTGTCCACTGATCCCGGCCCAGATTATCTGTGCCAAGCCAAAAATAGGTATCATCCATATCTTTTGCTTGATAAACATGGTAGGTAGCTTCCACCTCTGCAGAATCAGCAGTTCCATTACCCTTGTCTTTCACTTCAATATCAATAAATTCTTTCTTATTATCATAGCGCATATAAGCATCTTTGGTCGCTTCTTCTACATTTTCAGCTTCAAAGCTGCTGCTTAATGTTCCATCAAAACCTAACCAGCCTATGCCATCCAAGGCTTTAATTCGAGGTGGCATGGTTCCTCGTGTAACATCCTGATCATTATAGCCATATTCATTCATACCAGGCCCAAAGGCACTCATAATTCCAATAATGATCAAAATTAATACTGAAACAATTGCAAGTTTGTTTTTTAAAAATGTTCGAGTCGCATCTTGTAAAAAGGTTCTACTGGGTTTTGCTATTTTCTCACCTGCATCATCATTTTGCTCGAGGGGTTCGAAAAGCTCTTTTGGTAGTTTATTCTGGTCCATCTTTAACTCTCCCCTCCTGTAATTCTGATTCTAGGATCAATTAGTCCATATAATAAGTCGACTACTAGAATAATAACAACAAATAAAAAGGCAAATAATAATGTTGTTCCCATAATGGTAGGATAGTCGTTAACCATAACAGATGATACGAACTGGTCCCCAAGCCCTGGTATCGCAAATATTTGTTCAATTACAAGTGTACCAGTCATTAAGCTTACTGCCATTGGTCCAATTATCGTAACAAGTGGTATTAATGCGTTACGAAGTCCGTGCTTGAAAATAATTCCTGTTTCTCGTACACCCTTTGCTCGTGCAGTAAGGATGAAATCTGATCCTAACACCTCAAGCATTTCCGTTCGAGTAAAACGCGCGGCTGTAGCCAGTGGGAAAATCATTAATGCAATGGTCGGTAATACCGAATATTCGAATCCTTCCCATAGCGCAACAGGAAACCAGCCTAACTTAACTGCAAGTCCCCACTGTAATAGTCCAGCAAATACGAAGGATGGAATGGATGTACCGAGTACAGCCAGAATCGTGGAACCATAGTCGAGAAAACCGTTATGGAAAACTGAGGCAACTAAACCGAGAAGAATCCCTAATATAGTACCTACTAACATAGCCTGAAAACCAATTTGTATTGAAGGTCCAATCCTGTCCGTAATAATGTCTGTAACAGGTGTATTCGAGAATGCAAAGGAAATACCTAAATCACCTTGCACAAGCCCACCCATATATTTCAGATATTGAATTGGAACTGGATCATCAAGCCCATACTTAGCTAGTACAACTGCAGCTTGTTCTTCTGAAAGTTTGTTTTCAGCATTTAGCGGACTCCCTGGTAATAGTTTCATAAGGAAGAACGAAATTGTAGCAATTAAAAATAATGTGATCGCCATATACATGATACGTTTTAGTAAATATCGCGTCATACTTGCACCTCCTAAGAATTTTGTCGGTTCATGTTGTAAAAATTCGATTCTTTACAATTGTACGACTTTTTTATTGCATTGGAAAAGAGAGTATACGCCATCTCGGAATATACTCCCTTTACCCAACAAATTTAACCCAGCATATTCTTATGAATAGAAAGCCTGGTTATTCAGCTGCACCTACACTTGCCCACTTATAATCATAAGTAGCACCCATTGGGTTGTTAATAACACCTTGATATTGAGGTGAAATCAATTGTGCGCGAGCGCTTTGATACAATGGTGCAACAGCAGCATCTTCAGCCAAAATCTTCTCAGCTTCTAAGAATGCTTCATAACGTTTTACTGGTTCAAGAGCTAATTCATTTACAGTACTTTGAACTAGTTTGTCATATTCAGGATTAGAGTAACCCATCTTATTGTTTCCACCATCAGTCAACCATAGGTTCAACCAAGTGTATGGATCAAGATAGTCAGGACCCCATCCAGAGAATTGAATTTGATAGTCCATGTTTGTGTCTTTTTCAAGACGTTGTTCAAATGGAACTTGAACTAATGTAATGTCTAAACCTGGTAGGTTTGATTGCATTTGATTAGCAAGGTATTCGTTCATGATCTTCGTAGTTTCACCGTCGCCACCAAGGAACTCAAGTGATACTTTATCTTTACCAATTTCTTTTAACCCTTTTTCCCATAATTCTTTAGCTTTTTCTTTGTCATAAGTTACGAGATCCCCATTGATTTCGCGGAAGTCTTCACCAGTTTCAGGATGGAACGAGAAGTTAGCTGGTACGAAACCATTTGAAACAACGGAACCGTTATTGATAACCTCATCAACTAAAGCCTGCTTGTTGATAGACATGCTAAGTGCTTTACGGATATTTACGTTAGCAAGTGCATCTGAAGTTGTTTGGTTAAATTTCAAATAGAATAATGATGCCTCTGGTGTAATCGTAAAGTCATCGTGTGATGAATATTTATCCACTAGGTCAGAGGAAATACCTGCACGGTGTACTTTACCTTTTTCATATAAATCCACGCCAACTTGTGGGTCTTTAACAACATTAAATGTTAATTTATTTAAGTTTACAGCTTCGGCATCCCAGTACTTATCATTTTTCACTAAGTTCCAAGATGTTGAAGTGCTCTTCCAATCTTTAATAACGAATGGGCCGTTGGATAATAATGTATCAGAGCTTGTTGCATATTTATCGCCCTGTGCTTCAACAAACTTTTGATTTAATGGATAAAAGGTTCCAAAAGCTGTTAATGATTCAAAATATGGTGTTGGTTTTTCAAGCGTAACAACTAGTGTATAGTCGTCTTTAGCTTTAACACCCAACTTTTCAACAGGCATTTCACCTTCGTTTACTTTAGTAGCGTTTTTGATTACGCCACCCATCATGTATGGGCCATACTCAGATCCAGTTTTAGGATCTACCGCACGTTGCCATGCATAAACAAAGTCATTTGCTGTCACTGGATCCCCGTTTGACCATTTAGCATCTTCACGAAGATTAAATGTCCAAGTTAGTCCGTCATCACTAACTGTGTGGTCTTTAGCAATACCTGGAGTCATTTTGGCGTCTTCCCCAAGACGATATAGTCCCTCCATTGTATTTCCTAGATAAATGAAAGCGATCTCATCGGTAGCCATTGACACGTCCATTGTAGGTATGGTGTCACTTTCCAATAGATTAAGTACTTGTTCTACATCTTCCCCTTCAGCTGCGGCTTTTTCTTCAGTGCCTTTGTCTGAATCGCCACCTGAATCTTTGCTGCTCTCGTCTCCACTTGAGCACGCGACCATGAATACACTTAGCAAAAGACCTAACGCCAAGAGTAATGAAAATTTGGACAATTTCATGGTATGTTGACCTCCCCTTTTTTATGTTTTCCAAGTGCTTGTGCAGATAATTTATCTACAATTAGCATTATACAATTTTTCAAACTATTTTGCATTACTTTTTTTAAGATTTTTTTGCAAAAGTCTACTAGAGTAACATTTCAATTACAAAAGATAGGTCTTTTTACCTATACTATTTTACTTATTTTTTACAAAATTCGGTTGATACACCATTAATCTTAGATATTTTTTGTTCGTTATATAGTTCTAATATTATAATACTTTTATCTTTGCTATAATGGGAGATATTCTATATCAGAGGGTGTACAAGTATGGTTTACATAAAAAATAAATGGATATTCTTACTGTTTAATGTTTTTATAGGCTTTGTCATATTATTATTATCCACTTCTCCTATTAATCTGCGGTTTTTTATTGACTCATTATTTTACGTTACCATTGTATATATAATCCTAATGCTACTTTTATTTATCATAAGGGGGCGCTTCTTTGATGGGATTATCTGGAGCTTCAGAAGATTCGGCTCAATCATGTCTAAAAATCGCGATTATCTTGAGGAAGCGGAGGGCTCTCCAAAGTTGTCTGAACGTATTAATTTACCTTTTTACCGGTTTATTGCATTTCAGACGTTTGCCTTGTTAATAATTCTTGTTCTGCTGCTTATTCTTTATTATATGTAGAGATTTTAAATAAAGAGGCAGGGACAAAACTAAAATGTTCAACTCAAAAGACGAACGATCAAGGGGTGGAAGTTTAGAACGTTTTTTTCAACTATCGGATCTTAATAAGCAGTTTACATAAACTTCTGTGACGAAACTAACTATCATGTTCGGTGCCTTGTCACCGCTGCGGAAAAACACTGCGCTTTCCGTGGGGAGCTGATGAGCCTCCTCGAGCTTACGCTGAGGCCACTGAAAAAGGTAAATGTAGTACAAAATAGGTGGATCTATGATAGCATCTTGAATATACTGCGCTTTCCGCGGGCGAGTGACGAGTCTCCTTGCCCCGGCAAGGGGTAGCCGACGTTGCCCGCAAAGGGCGGTTTTAGTCGGGCTTCATTAACTGCCGTCCTCCGGGGTCTCGTCGATCTCTCACTTCCCGCAGGACAAGGAAAACTTCCCTGAATAGGCATCGCACGAAGAAAAAGTGCATTTCTTTTTCGAGGAGTCTCCGTATATTCAAGATGCTAAGTTAAGGTGAATAGCTAAATTTATCAAATCCACCACTTTTTCAGTGCCTTCCTTACGCTCTCCGGGGTCTCATCTAGGCTTCTGCTCCCACAGGACAAGGAATGCTTCCCCGAATAAGCATCGCACGAAGAAAAAGTGCTTTTCTTTTTCGAGGAGTCTCCGTGTTTTTCCTCCGCTAATATGTCATTAGACAAAACAGTATTATATAGCAAGTCCACTATTACGTGATGTCTTACGCTCCGGACTGTTGACTCCTGCTTAGAACAGCGCGAGCTGAAGACCCCGCGGAGTGGTTAAATAATGAAGCCGTGCCCTAAGGTGCGCAACGGTCCGCTGCGGAAAACAATCCAGCGCATACTTTTTAGCTTTAAGTTTACAAAAACAGACAAGAAAAATCCGAACTACTTCAAATTCTAATCAAAGAATTGAATCATAGTTCGGATTTCTCTGGCTAAAACACTTTTGTCCCAGCCTCTTTGTTTATTTTACTGCTTGAACACTTGCCCATTTATAATCGTATGCTGAGCCCATTGGATTTCTAATAACACCTTGTATTTTAGGTGAAATTAATTGGGCGCGGGCCCTTTGATATAATGGAACGACCACAGCATCTTCGGCCAGAATCTTTTCAGCTTCTAGGAAAGCTTCAAAACGTTTAACTGGTTTTAGTGCTAGTTCATTTGCCGTACTTTGAATTAATTTGTCATATTTCTTATTAGAGTAGCCCATCTTGTTATTTTGACCGTCTGTCAGCCATAAGTTCAGAAATGTATATGGATCAAGGAAATCAGGAAGCCAACCATTGTACTGAATGTCGTAATTCATACTTGAATCTAACTCAAGCTTTTGTTCGAATGGAACTTGTTTCAGCGTAATAGTTAGACCTGGAAGAGTGCTTTCCATTTGATTTGCAAGAAATTCGTTCATGAGCTTTGTGGTTGCACCATCCTGCCCCAGAAACTCAAGTTCCACTTTATCTTTGCCAATTTCCTTTAGGCCCTTTTCCCATAATGCTTTTGCTTTTTCTGGGTCATATGTTACCAAGTCACCATTAATTTCCCGGAACCCTTCACCAGTTTCAGGATGTTTACTGAAATTTTTAGGGACAAAGCCATTTGCAACAACAGATCCATCATTTAGAATTTCATCAACCAGAGCTTGCTTGTTAATTGATTTGCTAATCGCTTTACGGATGTTCACATTAGCTAGCGCGTCTGAAGTTGTCTGGTTCAGTTTCAACCAGAATAAGGTTGGTTCAAGAGTCGTCGTATAGTCATCGTTAGTTGCATATTTGTCGACCAGATCTGAAGAGACGCCTGCACGGTCTACTTCACCTTTTTCATATAAATCTACACCGACCTGTGGATCTTTAACGACATCAAACGTCAGTTTTTCTAATTGAACCGTTTCTGCATCCCAGTAATCCGGATTCTTTTCTAAATTCCAATTAGTTGACGTGCTCTTCCAATCCGTTAATAGGAAGGGGCCGTTAGAAAGTAGCGTATCGGAGCTTGTTGCAAATTCATCACCTTGTTCTTCAACAAATTCCTGGTTTAACGGAAAAAATGTACTGAACGCTGTCAGCGATTCAAAATATGGTGTAGGTTTTTCCAGCGTTACAACGAATGTATAGTCTCCATCGGCTTTTACCCCTAACTTTTTAAGTGGCATTTCACCTTTACTAATTGCTGTTGCATTTTTGACTACACCGCCCATCATATATGGCCCATATTCCGACCCAACGTCAGGGTCAACTGCACGCCTCCACGCGTAAACGAAGTCATGCGCTGTTACCGGATCTCCGTTTGACCACTTTGCATCCTCACGAAGGTTAAACGTCCAAACTGTACCATCCTCACTTACTTTATGGTCCTTCGCAATACCAGGAGTAACTTCCACATTTTCTCCCAGACGATAAAGACCTTCCATTGTATTTCCAATATAAACGGCAGAAAGTGCGTCCGTAGATAATGTTAGATCCATTGTCGGGATTGTATCACTCTCCAATAAATGAAGTGTTTGCTTCACATCTCCACCTGTTTCTGAATTGGCATCTTCACCTGTTTCATCATTTGATTTCGTACTGCTCTTGTCACTTGAACATGCAACCGTGAATACACTTAGCAGGATCCCCAATGACAAGAGCAATAATAATTTTGATAACTTCATAATTTCCCCCTTATAAATATCTTATCTGTGATTAGAATTATACGACTCTTCTAACTATTTTTCATTACCTTTTTATATCACTTTTGGTAAAAACCCTGCTAGTGTAACGTTCACGTTACAAAAATAGACCTTTCCTCCTATACCTTAGAAAATCTTGGCTTGTCGCCAAGAACTAATGGCGAAAGCCTTAGATTTTTTTATACTTTATACCGATAAAGAATTATACTTTCTTAAAGTGTAAAAAACCCCAACGCTCGTTAAAAGCCTAGGGGGTTTACTTGTTATCAATTTTTACTATATTTAGCAACAAATAAGCCTGCCGCCACCACAAATACTGATAGGATGCCAGCCGTGATAAACAGATGGTTAAATCCTGTTTCCATTACAGCTGTAACCGATGTTTCCAGCTTTTCCACAAGCATATCATCATGAACTTGGTTAATTTTAGTCTGGATATCTCCATAATTTAGTTCACTTTGTGAATCGAAATTGATTATTCCAGCGCCAAACTTTTCCACGATAGTGGGCTTTATGTTTGTAAGGCTTCCGGTAATATATCCTGCATAGATTGTTGGAAATAATGTTAAACCAATTTGCCGGATTAATGATAATGTTCCAAGCGCGGAACCTTGTTCTCCGCTTTTGGCACTTTCACCAACCAGCACATTTAATGGTGCCCCTAATAATATTCCAAGACCAATTCCAGCAAGCACACTGGCAATAATGAATGTCCAAACACCCGAAACCCAAAGCGGGAACATGAAAAAGCCGATAATTCCGATAACACCAGATATAATAACTGTTTGCGCAGCACTGCGTTTGTCTGTCAAATACCCACCAAGCCCCGCGCCAATTCCTGAAGCCAATGCGAGTGGGGTCAACCAATAACCGGCATTTTCAACCGGTACCTGCAGCACTTGCTGAACGTACGCCGGAATGAAAATAATCCCCGCAAGAAATCCTCCCGACAGAAGACCCAGCAACAATGTTAGTTGAAACAATTTCTTCTCCAACAAAGAAAATGCAAGAATCGGGTCTCCACCACGCGCCTCAACCCGCTTCTCGTGAACTAACAATATAATAAATAAGGCAAATCCCAAAATAATATAGGGGAGGACATCTATTTGAAGCAAGCTTTCTTTAAATGATTGACTATCTAATCTGGTAATGCCAAGCATGAGTGAAAGAATAGCACCTGCAAGCAAAACACTTCCCGTAAAATCGAGTTTATTAGATTCGCCTGGGTATGATTCATCAATTTTAATTACCCCGCCGATAATAAGGAATAAGGCGATGGGCAGATTAATCAGAAACAACCAATGCCAGGAACCGGTAATATCCAAAATAACTGCACCAAGATTCGGTCCAATTACTGCGGCTATCCCATTCATACCACCTAGCAGTCCGAGCGCACGCCCTTGCTTCTCCTTTGGCAATGTTGCCAGGATATGCGAGCTTCCAATAATAAATATTCCCCCGCCGCCAATTGACTGAATCACTCGAGCAATGAGTAAAAAGGTAAATGTTGGGCTTAAAGCAACCAATAAGGAACCGATTGCAAATAACGTTATTTCTATGATAAAGAGACGTTTGCGGCCGTATCTGTCTGAAAGCTTGCCGACAATTGGTACACTTACCGCAATTCCAAGCGTGTATAGCGTGATGCTCCATGTACCCCACGATGGAGAAACATTAAACGAGTCATTAATAGTTGTTAATGCCGTACTAATGATTCCATTATCCAACCCAGCCATGAATACGCCAATCGTAAATAACGTAATAGCCCATTTCTGTGATTGGTTGGTTTGATTAATCATTTACTCACCTCTGTATGTAATAGGGCCAATCCAGGAATTGCCCTATTTTACATTATAAGAAAGTTAAATCTTTATCTGTATAAAGTATTAGTTCTTGGCGACAAGCCAAGCTTTTCTAATCTCCGCTATCAGTTAAACAGTCCTTTAAAAAAGTTACTTAATGCTTGGAAGAATTCACTGAAAAAGTTTGCTACCTTGGTCCAAAACCCTTCATCTAAGCCTAGTTCATCCGCTTTATCTTTAATGGTAGTTGTTAAGTCTTCTAGTTGATTTTTTACTTTATCAAAGTCAATATTTAAGTCGCGCATCTTATTAAACAAGTCTACAAGCATTTGACGGTCTGCATCACTTAACGAGATATTTAATTTGCTCAATCGATCTTCAATAATTTTTTCTACTTCTTCCTTTGTTGCAGGATTTTGTTCGGCGATATCTTTTTTAATTTCAGTTAAGAGCTCACTTACTTTTTCCTGGCTTAGTCCATCTTTTTTGGCTAAATCAGTAGCGACACCAAGTTCCTCATTGGCAAGCTCCATTCGCTCCTTATCTAAGTCGGCACCTTGTACATCATATGCCTTATAAATTCCAGTCAACGCTGAATGCCCACTTACCTTCACGGGTGATGCAACATCAACTGTCGCATTTTCCACACCTGCCGTCAGCAATGCATTAGCATACATCTCACTTGTAACCTCGGTTATGTTGTCAGGTGTTTCAATATTAATTGTCAGGCCCTTGCCTTCCTCCTGACGGGTAATCTTGGCCGAGGAAAACATCCGTGCATCAGGATTGCCGTTAATATATATGGCTGCATCCTCACCCGTTATTGTATATTCCTCTACAGTATCATCATCTTTTACATTTAAAATTTTACGGACCTCATCTTTTTGTGCATCCGATAAATTTGCACCTAACACAAGAATTGGGACACCTAACTTTTCATTAATACTTGTTGAAGCAAAAGTCGGCTGGGTAATGCCTATTGTGAAGGTGATTATTAGTAACATCATAACTGTTGTTGTAATGAATTTCTTCATATTAATGTGTCGCTCCTTTTTCTCAGTGACGTCCAAAAACAGACGTTTAAGCTTTTCCATTATTTTACCACAATCATCCTATTTTTGAACCTGAGCATTTAGCTTTCATTTTACTTCGTATTTATATATATTTAGGGTATCGAAATATATTGTTGAAGGAAGGGATTTGTCATCATAGATCAAAATCCTATTGTTAAACGAAACCTATTCATCATGTGGTTCGCCAACTTTTTCATTGCGGCAAGTATGACCATGATCCTGCCGTTTATTTCTTTATATATAGAGACGTTTGGAACTTTCTCTGATTCCTATGTACAAAGCTGGTCTGGCTGGATCTTTGGTATTACATTCGTCTCCGCGTTTATTTTCTCGCCAATGTGGGGCAGATTTGGTGATAAATATGGACGTAAAAAGATTCTTATTATTTCCGGCCTTGGTCTAGGGCTATCAGTATTACTAATGGGGTTTGCCACTTCCGTATGGCAGCTTTTTTTATTGCGTTTATTCATGGGTATCTTTACCGGGTTCATCCCAACCTCCCAGGCAATGATCGCTACACAAACTCCAAAAAAAATAGCCGGAAGCGTACTTGGAACACTGCAAACTGGAAGCATCACTGGATCGCTTGCTGGTCCGTTGCTTGGCGGGGCTGTTGCTGACATATTTGGCTATGCAACCACGTTTAGATGGACATCAATTATGGTGTTCCTATCCGCGATCATTGTTATGTTTGGAATAAAAGAATTAAAAATGAGCTTTTCTGACGATGAGGAATATAAGCGTTATTCCAGTAAACAGGTTTTTCTGCATATCGTTCGCCATCCTGTTCTGCTCATTGTTATGTTAATCTCTATGCTTGTTCAAGTCGCACATTTTAGTATACAACCAATATTATCCTTATACGTTGCAGATATACATGGAACGGCCAGTATTGCACTTTTCTCAGGAATGGCCTTTTCTGCAGCTGGCCTGGGTAACTTACTGATGGCTAAACGCTGGGGCAGAATTGGCGACAGGATTGGTTATGTCAGGATCATGATTTTCCTATTATTCATGGCCGGTATTGTATATTTCCCTGGGGCGTTTGTTACAAACATCTGGCAGTTAATTGTTCTCCGCTTTTTACTTGGTATTTCAATCGGAGGGATCATTCCTGTTCGGATTGCGTATATCAGGCAGGAAGCGCCACTTTCGATGCAGGGTGAAGTTCTTGGGTATAATACAAGTTTACGCTTTCTAGGTAATGTATTAGGACCTGCACTTGGGGGAATGCTGGCTGGATTCTTTGGATTTTCCGCCGTGTTCTTCGTGACAAGTGGGTTGCTTGTATTAAGTGGTATTATTATGCTTGTTACTTGGTATCGACATGAATATGAGGGAAAATACCAGCATGCGTTTTCTTCTCATAGGAATTAATGAAAATCGTCAGCTGTTATGGTTGACGATTTTTTTCTAAACATAAACATTGAATTTGAAACTTATATGTGCTAAAACTAGTTGAGTCAGGATTAATATTGATACAGAAAGAAAGTGATAGCAATGGGTATCGTAATAATCGACGTCTGCGACGGAAATGCCATCACTACTATTAATATAGAAGAAATTCTTGAGAAAGAGTTTCCGGAAGTAGCCGTACTAATGAATGAATGCCTTTCGTTCTGCGGGTTATGCCGCGTTAAACCATATGCTTTAGTCAATGGAAAGCGTGTATTCGGAAATACACCCGAAGAATGTTTAGATAAAATAAGAGATGCCATAAGGAAAGAACTAGCTGTTTATCAGTAACAGCTGGTTTTTTTCTATTATTAGGGGCATACTCTATTTAAACTTTTTTCTAGATAACAAAGGAATTCTTTCACTATTTGTAGAACTATAGTATAAGCAAAAAATGAGGTGAATATTTATATGTATACGACAATTTACATTTATCGCGTCAAGCGGGAAAACGTTGAATCATTTCTCGATATTAATGAAAAAGCCAGTGAAATCTACCTGGCAAATGGGGCTTTAGAAGATAACACGTACCTTGCGGATGATATTTCCGGAGACCACGGTTGTTCTGGTTTAGTTGACCTGATTGACATTAAGGATAATGAAGTTGTCCTTTTTGGCCAAACCGTTTTTCGCAACAAATCACATTGTGAAGCTGTCATGAAGCTTGTTAATGATGACGAAGAAATAAATAAATTGTTCAATGATATGACAGAAATTATTGATCTATCAAAGGTCGTTACCGCATCATTTATAAAAGCAGTAAATTAAGAAGAACAGGCTATCCATTTTGACAGCCTGTTCCTTGCTCATAAACTCGCCTGATAAATTTTTTCTGAATCCTCTTTATTGAGTTTCATAAAGTTTCCGTATTCCGGTCGAACCACCACTGTTTTGTCGGCCATCTTGCTGACTGTACTTGCATCAATATCGTAATCAGCAAGTTTATCCGGTGCACCTATGCTATTCCAGAATTCGCGCAATCTAGCAATGCCCTCTTTCGCCACGTCTTGATCGGATTTTCCATTAGAATCAACATCAAACACGCGAATCGCCAGTTGTTTAAACCGATCAACATTTTCGTCCATGACATGGTTCATCCAGTGTGGAAATAAAATCGCAAGCCCTCCACCATGTGGAATATCATGAACCGCGGAAACTGCATGTTCTAAATTATGGGTTGCCCAGTCACCGTGATAGCCCATATTGAGCATATCATTTAATGCTAGGGTTCCACTTAACATGATGGTTTCACGATACTCATAATTTTCCAGATCACTTAACAATTTCGGCGCAGTTTCAATTACCGTCCGTAATATTCCTTCACAGAAACGATCTTGTATCGGTGTGTTGGAAGTGTGGTGGAAATAATGTTCCAATACATGCGACATAATATCAACCATTCCATAAACCGTCTGGTCACGCGGTACAGACATCGTATGCGCCGGATCCAGGATAGAAAATTTAGGGCTTGTGTAAGGAGAACCCCAGCCATGTTTCTCGTTCAATTCCCAGTTCGTAATAACAGAACCCCGATTCATTTCAGAACCTGTCGCCGCAATTGTTAGTACTGTCCCAAATGGTAACGCACCCGTTACCTCCGCTTTTTTGGTCACAATATCCCAAATATCAGCATCTGACTTCGCACCAGCAGCAATTGCCTTTGTACAATCGATTGTGCTTCCGCCGCCAACCGCTAGTAAAAACTCAATTCCTTCTTTTTTACAAATTTCAATTCCCCTGCGGGCCGTTGTCACGCGCGGGTTCGGTTCAACACCTGATAACTCATGAACCTCCGCACCGATTTCGTTCAGTTTTGCCATTACATTATCATAAACGCCATTACGTTTAATGCTTCCTCCGCCATATACGACGAGCACCTTTTTTCCATACGTTGGTACCTCAGTGGTTAATGCTTCTAACTGGCCTTTGCCAAAAATTAGTTTTGTCGGATTGTAATACGTAAAATTATTCAAGTTAGTCCAGCTCCCGTTCCTCTTTCGTGTATGCTATAACATCCATTTCCACCAGCACATCTTTTGGCAGGCGACTCACTTCAACGGTCGCACGTGCTGGATATGGCTTTTCCAAATATGAACCGTATATTTCATTCACTGTACTGAAATTGTTCATATCATGGATATAAATTGTAAATTTCGCAACCTGCGAAAAGTTCGTGTCGGCTTCCGCCAGAATGGACTTTAAATTGTCCATCACCTGTTTTGTTTGCGCTTCAATACCCTCTACTACTTCCCCTGAAGAAGGGTCAATTCCAATTTGACCAGAGACATATAGGAAGTCCCCCACTTTAATTGCCTGTGAATACGGTCCAATAGCTGCCGGAGCATTTTTACTATGTATTTCCTTTACCATAACTCATCTACCTCCTTGTTTCTTCTTATAATAAACCCTATTTATTTAAAATCGAAGTGACACGACCTGAAAAATTACTGTTCCTTTATTTTTTCACTCATCGAAAGAACATCCTGGACATAATAAATATCACCATAACACGCGTCCAATTCTCTGGCACCTTCGCGTAAGCATCTATATTTGGACTTGTTTGCAGCACCCTTATACATTTTCTTGGAAAAATTAATGGCCACTTCCTGTGTATACTTCCCCTTATTTTCTAATGCGTATTCAATAAATCCCCTGCCAAAATTATACGATTGGATGGCCAGCTCGATATCACCGTCTGCTGCCTTCACATTTTTCGAGAAATAATAGACCCCTTGTTTAATAGAAAGTTCCGGGTCTTTAATACAATTTCGCTCCCCGCAGTAACTTTCCGATGATTGCATAGGATCGCTACCACGTCCACCAGATTCCTGCATCATCATTGCTAACAGGATATCCACATGGTCTTCAACACCATATTTTATAGCATACTTTTCCACAACTGGCTTATATTGAATTACTTCATTACTAAGTACTTCCCTGTCCACCTTAAACTCTGGCTGTGCTAAAAGTGACACAATTACGAGTAAACCAACAATAGTAACGGTTAAAAACAAAGTATTACGAACTGCCTGTTTCGTTTTTCGTTTCATGCTGCCATCAATCCTCTGCGAACTTAATTAATATGCCTATTATACTATCATAGGTCACTTAAAGGGAACATTGCCATTCCTCCAAGTTATCCCCACCGGCTTGTATCGAACCGAGTCGTTTTTTGCCGTATTTTGTATTCGAATTTACGTTCTGCACAAAATATTGAGGTTATCCTCAGGATTATCCACAGGATGTGCATAAGTTTCGATGGATATCCACATTGAGCACTTCCACTTAATTCATTGCAAAAAGAACAACCCTCTCCGACCATAGCTAGAGAGGGTGTGGTTTTATAGTATTTTTCCCATGTAGATAACTTTTCATTTCCGAATTTACTATCATTCGTCAAATTCGAGCTTAAGCTGATTTGTTTCCTCTGAATCCTCGCCAACCAACGCAGCCAAAATCTTGGCAACTGGCTCCTCGTTTACAATTGCTCCTACACCCTGTCCTGCCCACAATGATTGGAATTCTGCAACAGCAAATTCCTTGGCTGCACTGCGAACATCCTTGGTAATTTCATTTTGAACTGGAAAAGGCAACAGGTCACAGTCGCTGCTTTCTACCTCTTTTATAAATTGGTTGATAATTGCCCGTGCTGGTCTTCCAGAAAAGGCCTTAGTAATAGTAGTATTGACAGCTGTCGATTTAATTAATGCCTGACGATATGCGTTATTCGTTCCAGCCTCTTTTGCTACTAGAAACTTAGTCCCAATCTGGACACCTGCTGCGCCCATCGCCAGGAGTGCATCGATTTGGCTTTTATCGGTAATACCACCTGCAGCAATAATCGGTACATCTAGGTTGAACAATAATTCCTGAACCAGGGAAAGTAGTCCAATATTGCATCCATTGGGGTGCTTATTCGTATGAAAAGTTCCCCGATGGCCACCCGCTTCAAATCCTTGTGCTACGATGACATCATATCCCGCTTCTACCAATTGTTTTGCCTCATCTAAATTGGTTGCCATTCCAATCAATGTGACGTTATTTTTCTTTAAGCGTTCAATTAATACTGATGACAGCACACCAAAGGCAGTACTGACAACCGGAATGCTTTCCTCAATAATGACATAGACCTTTTCCTGCAAATAATCATAAGTTTTCACTGACTGTTTCCCGTGTTCGATTTCAAGTGCATCTCGGTAAGGATCCAATAACTGCTGCATTGGTCCAATCTCACTTGAGAATGCCTCCAGGTTTGTTGCAAAAAGATTTACAGCAAATGGCTTATTTGTTAATTGTTTAATTTTCTTTATTTCCTCTCTTAATGCCGAAGCACTCATATAGCCAGCGCCAATAGTGCCTAGCGCACCAGCATTGGCTACTTCAGCCACTAATTCTGGCGTTGTTATCCCGCCAGCCATACCTGCTTGAATGACTGGTATATGCAAATCTATTGCTTCCAAATGCTTTCCCATATTTCACCCCTCCATCTTTACCTGTATTATACTAAACTACCACAAAACCAAACAATTTTAAGCATATATTTCATCTAAATTTCCAATACTTACCTATCCAAACGTGTCACAAAAATATCATATAGTTGTATAACCGGACACATAACGCGGTATTTGTCAACTTTCCTAATTTTCCTTCTTGACAATATTGAGAAAATTCCGTACTATAATAAGGGATTAACGCGCAGTGTCGTTAAATATTTCGTTAATTCGGATTTGTTGTAAGAGAAGGGGTTTTCCCTGATTTACTTAAATCACAATTTAATATGGAGGGGTGGATATAGTTATGGATTTCCAACTGATGGAGGCTACCATTCATGAACTGCTTAAAGACATAATCGATCATTTTTCTATCTATATCCAGACCAGTGACGGAGATATCTCGATAAATGCCTTTGAACCAAAACGGGCTGCCAGCACGATTAAACTTCCCATACTAATCGAAGCTTTTCGGCAAATAGAAGCTGGGAACCTTCAACCTGACACACTTGTTTATATTGAGACAGATATGAAAACAGGTGGTGCCGGTGTAATCGATTACTTAACTAACTCGAATGTTTACAGTTACAGAAATTTACTGGAACTTATGATTATTGTTTCAGACAATACAGCGGCGAACATAATACTTGACAAGATTGGTATGGATACTGTGAATGAACTTGCGGCCGCCATTGGCTGCAATCATACAATATTAAGCAGAAAGTTCATGCAACTAAAGGATCCTTCATTGGAGAACTATACAAGTGCTCAAGATATGGTCAAATTTCTACATCTTATGGAGGAAACAGACGATTTATTATCAGAAACAAGCAGAAATGAAATCAAACAAATTATGGGCCACCAACAAAACAATTGTAAAATAGCCCACTACATGAATCATGATGAATGCATTAAAGTCTATCATAAAACCGGGGAATTAACTGGCATTGAGCATGATGTGGCACTTTTAACATATCAGGAACAGAAGGTATATTTAGCACTTTTATCTGAGAACTGGCAGAACAATGGAACAGGACGAGACTACCTGGCAGCTATCGGTAAAATTGTACTTCAGTACCTAAGAAACTATGGAAAATAGACGAAACAGTAAACAAATACGGAGGTCTACTAATGAAAATTAAAATTGCATTATTTGGCAGAAATGAATTGATAGAACGAATGAATGACTATGTTGACAATCAAGATGACATAGAAATTATTCCGTTTGCCTATTCTAAAGCGGTAGAAAACATTGACTTAATTGACAAAGCCTTTATGTGTGATGTCTATTTATTTGGCGGGTCACTTTCATACCTTTATGCGAAAGAAAAGATTGAAAGAAAGCGATTACCTGCCATTCAGGTTGCATTTGATGAATACATGATCCTGACCTCTTTTTACCGTTTGAAAAACTATCATAACCAGGAACTGGATCGTATCTCCATTGATGTACTATATAAGGAACATGTGGATGAAGTGATCAGTGAACTACAAATGGAAGATCGCGAAATTTATACGTATAGTTACGGAGATGATGCTGTACTAGACATTGGAAAGATTTTTCATTATCACAAGAAACTGTTTCAAGAGGGAAAAATTGATTATGTATTAACTTCCATCGAAGAAGTCGAACAAAGACTAATAGACGAGGGAATTCCAACCAGCTGTATGGTAATTCCCAAATTAAACCTGGAACGGGCTGTTGAAAAGGCAAAATCCATCGCAACACTGAATAAAAGCAAAAGCGCCCAAATCGTTTCCGGATTTGTTCAAATCAAAAACTTTGAAGATATTGTCTCAAAGAAAGGGGAATTTGTAGCCCAGGAGATGCTCCTAAAACTACACCAAATCTTATTAAAATTTGGCCACAAGACATATGCATCTGTGCTGACAAACGGGGATAACCAATTTTCCATATTTGGAACAAGAGGTATCCTAGACCATATTACAAACCATTATCGAGATTTTCCACTCTTGCAGGAAATTGCCCGTTCGCTTGGTGTTCCGGTTGAAATTGGATTCGGTCTTGGTTTAACAGCAAAGCAAGCGGAAGATAATGCAAAGCTTGCCCTTGAAACTTGTGTTCATTCAGAAGAAAGCAGCTGTTTTATTGTAAATGAAAGAAAGGAAACTATTGGACCCCTTGGGGTTGCGAAACATGTTGATACCTCCGAGCTTTACCACGCCCTTATACACCGGGCAAGATTAAACAATGAGTTATCCTATAACTTTATTGATTTCATTAATTTGCGAAACAATGAACCATTTTCTGCTAATGATATCTCAAATTATTATCAAGTTACCAAGCGCAGTGCAGAGCGCACCATCCATAAGTTACTGGCTGGCGAAGTAATACGCGTTGTCGGAGAAGAAAAACCATATGTGAAAGGCCGTCCACGAAAGCTATTTGAACTTACGCTTTAGAAGATAAAATAGGATTGAACAAAAGTGTTTTAGCCAGAAAGAAATCCGAACTAAACCAAACTCTTCAATTAGGACTTTGTTTGTTCGGATATTTTTCTTGGCTATTTTTGTTTGTAAACATTCCTGTTAATTGTCCATAAACTGCGACGTATGCGCTGGGTTTGTTTTATTAATGCCCCTCCCTTTTTTTTATCCATTAAAAAAATACCCCTGTTTCAAGGGATATTCGAATATTAACCTTTACTATTAAATAAGAAACTCATGACCTGATCAAATATTGCAACGTCATCTGTAACTAAAAATATTGGCAACAATAGGATTACAAGTATTACGGCAAGATTAGCAACAATAAATTTAGCAAATCCTTTTCCAATTTTTTTCATTTGTTACATCCCCTTCTCTACTAACAATATTCCCGTTTCAACGGCAGATAAAACGTTAAGGAATATCTTACTGTGTTTCTATTGTACGCAAAACGATAATCAAAGGCTGCCTCCCCTCCAATTAACCAAATGGAAATCGGTATATTCATTTTATCAGATATTCAAAAATATTGCAGGTGTTTTTTAAATATTTTTAATAGTGGGCAATTTATGAACCATTGGTTAATAATTCGTACGATAGAAAAAAGCCATGCGCATAAACATGAACATGGCTAGATACTTAATAATTCTCTAATATCGCTTTCGCTTAAACTTGATAGCATTTGTTCTCCAGGCTGGATGACCTGGTCAATTAATTCACGCTTCTTTTGTTGCAGCGCATAGATTTTTTCTTCAATCGTTCCTTTGGTTACCATCCGAATCACTTGAACGACGTTCTTTTGTCCGAAACGGTGGGCGCGGCCGGTTGCTTGATCTTCCACAGCTGGATTCCACCATAAATCATAGAGAATAACTGTGTCAGCGCCCGTTAAATTCAATCCGGTGCCGCCTGCTTTTAATGAAATTAGGAAAACACTTTTTTCGCCATTGTTGAAGCGCTCACTCATCTGCACACGTTCCTGTGATGGTGTTTGACCATGCAGATAGAAATAATCAATTTCATCTTCTTCAAGTTTTTTCTTTATGATGTCATGCATGCTGGTAAACTGGGAAAATATTAACATCCGCTTCTCGTTCTTCACAGCGTTGTTGACGGTTTCCATTAGCTGTTCAAGCTTGCCGGACGTCCCCGTATAGTTTTCAATAAACAGTGAAGGGTGACAGCAGATTTGCCGGAGTCGGGTCAGACCAGCCAGGATTTTCATTCGATTTTTATTGAAGTCCTGATTGCTGAGCGTTTGGGCTGTCTCCTGCTGTAGTTCACGTAAATATCCGAGATACAATTCTTTCTGCTGTTTGGTAAGCTCCGATACATGAACTGATTCAATTTTATCCGGTAGTTCTTTTAAAACATCCGATTTCAACCTGCGTAAAATAAATGGTTTTGTAAGCATGGCAATCTTAGCATGTGACAATTGTTTAAAGTTTCGTTGATTTGGCATTAATCCAGGCAGGATCACCTGAAAGATTGCCCATAGTTCGTCAATGGAGTTCTCAATCGGTGTTCCGCTTAAGGCGAAACGATGTCCAGCTTTAATTTCCCGGATAGCACGTGATGTCTTAGTTGCATAGTTTTTTATATATTGTGCTTCATCCAATATCAATGAATGAAAGGTGATTTCCTGATACAACTCTATATCCTGCCGTAATGTTGCGTAAGACGTTATCCATACGTCATCTGTTGTTTTTGGATCGATCATCGCTATCCGTTCCATCGGACTACCTGCGATTACCCGAACACGCAGATCTGGTGCGAACTTTTCACACTCGTTCTTCCAGTTGTATAAAACAGATGATGGAGCCACAATTAAATGTGGTTGATCAACTTCTAATGAAAGCAAATAAGCAATGCTTTGGATTGTCTTTCCTAGTCCCATATCATCTGCCAGTATCCCGCCTAAATGATAGCTGTCAAGCGATTTAAACCACTGAAATCCTGTTTCTTGGTAGTTCCTTAATGTAGCCTGCAAATTCTCCGGTATCGGATATACCTGCTCTTCTGGTGACTTTAAATGGTGCAGCAGTTTCCGGAAAGAAGGATCATAGTTTTTCTTTGTTTCAATAAGAGCATCAACCTGAGCACCTCTGTATGCAGGCAACTGAACACTGCCATCCTCGATATCCGTTTGTTTCAGGTCTAGTTCAGTCATTAGCTCCTGTATTGACGTATACTCATCACCTTCAAGTGATAACAGTGCGCCATTATCCATCCGGTAGTACCGTTTCTTTTCTAACACAGCACTTAAAATTTGATTAATTTCATTATCGTTTATTCCATCGATGCTAAAGTCAATTTCAAGCAGATTGTTCGATGACTCCAGCCGTACGCTTGTGCTGGGTATTGGGTCATTTTCTATAAAAAATTTGCGAATATCCGATGTTAGAAACAAATCCACGTATGATTCAAACATCGGCAGCACATCATATAGAAACTCAAAGAGTGTTTCCTCATCAGCATCAATATATAGCTCTTTGCCATTAAAGTGGAAATTAGCGTATTCAATTAATTGCATAATTTGCTGCTCTTTTTCCACATCACGAATAATTAGGACATCCTCTTCCTTGCGTCCATTAAATGGATCAACTTGGTATGCTCCATAATGGTATTCCAGTTTTCCCGTTATCCAGTCTGCTTTCAAATCAATATATAGCTTAGCCTTCAATGGCACCTGAATAATTTCTGACGCAACGTTTTCCGAAATTTGAACATCACCGACCTTTTTCAATGATGGGACCACTTCAGAAAGAAATACATCCGCCTGATCTGGCGGTATTGGCAAACTTCTATTATCCCTTGCAAAGCTACTAACCTGCCTCAGCATCGGAATTTGATCTTTTCCTGGGAAATAAAAGGTGCCAGAATCAAATAGCAGTTCATAGTTTGCAAAATAGGTTGCATCCGTCATGCCGCTGATGGCCAGTGCAAGTTCTTTATTTGTACTCTTTTCCAGCTTAAATTCAAAAGGAAGTTCATCCTCTACAATCGATATTTCTTTGAATACATTCTGTTCGGTTTCCACAACAAAATTTCGGTTAACCAATTTTTTTAATAATGGTTTTGCGAGTAATGGAGAAATGGAAGTAGAGCGCCCTGCTGAAATATGCGTTTGATAGCGGTACAAGGAATGTCCTTCATAAAGCTGTTCATTTTGTACAATGGACATCAGTAATTCAAATATCTCAAGATCTTCCTCCTGAAAATAATGCATTTCCGGATTGTACGTAAATGTTTTCGTAAAGTAATGCTCCCGCTCCTGGAACACATCCTGTAAAAACTGTGGGACATCTTTAACAACCAGTCGGCGCTTTTCTCCGACCTTCAGCTCAAGGAACAATGTGTCGCTATATGTCCATTTGCAAATGTATTCTACTTCTAATGGCACACGATTGATGCTTAAGCTGGTCGCACGCTTTTGCTGCTGGATATCTGCAACCGACTGGATAAAGTTCTTAGTTACCTGGTACTTATCGACCTGCCTGCCAACACCTTGTTCCTTATGCCTTTTGCCGATAGCAAATAAAACAGCAGCAATATGTTTACATTGATTATAGGTTCGAAATACGGGACAGTCACAATAAGCATCTGACAGTTCATGCGGCCATCTTTTTGTATTAACTTCCACAAAATAGCTCTCACTGCCATATACCGTTGCTGTCCATACATGATAATTAATATCGTATAATAATTCGGTTACTCTTCCCTGATGAAAATATTCTAGACCTCGTTCATACACTTGGGAAGGAAATAATCGCTGCATATGGAAAATATCATAGCTTTTCAAATCAGGTTAACCCTACCTTCTTGTTATCATTATTTCCATTGTATACAAGATAGCGGTGTTTTTAAACTAAATTGAGCCTGTTATTCATGAATGTGGGCTCCATTTCACCTTCTATCATTGCATAAAGGTTTAAAGCTTTCGGCAGTTGGCTCGTAAACCGAATCATTCTTCTGATTTTGCTTCCTTTGCTTTCTCCTGATTCTAGGTAGTTTGTAGATGACACCAACTTTGGTTTGCTGCATCTCTTTTACACCCTGAATGATGAACTGCATAGCAAATATACTCAACATAAAGGCAAGCAGCACCCAAACGATTAGCCAGTATTTCCCCGAATTTAGGGCATTCAATGTATTACCGATTAGGCCGGACCATTCATAGGTAATTGATCTCGGAGGTGAAGGCGCCCTTCCAAAGCTCACATTTGTTCCACCAAAGAAAAAGTTGAAGATCCCCAGGTGCATGAATATCAATAGTACCTGAATAAATTGCTGACCAAACAGAATCGTCATTCGTGCGCCAATGTGTGGCAGAACATGACGCCAGAAAATATGAAATCTGCTTCCTCCAAGAACCTTGGCGCTCATAATAAATTCATAATTTAATATTCGTTTCATTTCATTACCTAGTAATACTGTTGTTAACGGTACGACTAATACCGTCAAAATAATAATCTCAAGAACAATCCGCTCGGTGAATGTATAGGCAAATCCACTAAAGCCTTCCATCAAAATAGGGGCAAGCAGTAAGTACGCAATCACGCTCAACGGCAGGAAGTGAATGGAATCCACCATTTTTTCGAGCCAATTCTGCCGCTTCGGACCAAGTGCAAATGCATAAACAACACCACCAATCAAGCCGACAAATACGCGTAATAACGCGATAACTATCGCAAATATCAAGGTATACTTAGCTCCAACTACAAGCATGTCATATATACTAAATCCCGCGCCATCAGATCCAAGCAGAAACGGTTCTGGTGGCGGATGTGGTGGTGTACCCTTAATCGTCACCCCATCATCCTTATAAACAATTCCCGCTTTGTCAATGTGGTTATCAGTAGTTACAGAATATATCAGACTATAACTGATTAATAGAATGAAAAACAGACTGCCAATCGCAAATTTATAGTTTTTCATATGGTTAAAAAATATTGCAAAAGGCGCCCATGGCCTAAACTTATGCCACTTGATATGTTTTATTCCGGTTAACATACGTTTAAGCCGCTGAAATGGCTGAAACGCATGGTTTTTATTCATTTTAATTTGATAATTATAGACTGTATCCTGATTTATCCACAGATCGACCACATGGAAAAATAAAAAGAACGGTGTAAACAATAGAATTAGTGACGCCGCAATTGTCATGGGTGTAAAGCTATCAACTAAATAAAACGTGAGACCATGTACATTAAATATCCGTTCAATAACAAACTGGCTTGAAAGTGTTGCCCAAATGATCACCTTGGAATGATGAAATGTTGTAGGTAAAATATTTTTGAATACATGGCGAAGAAGGATTCCCGTTTTCTTGATTCCCTTGCTTCTTAAGAAACCGACATAGTCTTTTAGAAACTCCTCTTCGATCATTAAAAGCAGGATTTTAAATAGTGACACTAACGGTAATATCGCTAACGTAATGATTGGGCCAAGGTATGCTTTCTCATCCAGATAAGAGGCTACCCTGAATAGTTCTATTCCACTTGCATGATAGACATAGATAACGAGTATTTGCAGACCGGATGCGATGACAATATCCGGTATCGACTCAAAAAAGTCCAGTACTCGTTTAATACCCTGTACCAATCGTTGCGACAGGAAATTTGCCAGAAATGCAAAAATAAATGCCAGTGAGAACCCAAGCAATAAGGCGCCGAGTAAAATTTCCATCGAATATACAAATGGACCCCATAATGTACCAATGAGTGAGAATTCAGCTGGTGACCGGGGAACCTGATACAACCAGGAATCCGGTTGAATAAATGTATGAATGAATGAGCCTAGATCAGCAAAATATGTTAAAGGATGCGCAATACCCGCAGTTGCAAAGAACCGCGGGAACACACTTATACAAATTATTCCGAAAACTCCAAGCAAATAAAAAATCCCAACTCTAACTAACCTCATCGTCTCCCCCCTAACAAGAAAAGCGTAGAAGCCTTGATGAGACCCCGAAGAGCATAAGGAGGCCACTGAAAAATGTAAATGTAGTACAAAATAGGTGGATCTATCATCGCATCTTGAATATACTGCGCGCACCTTAGGGCGAGTGACGAGCCTCCTTGCCCCGGCAAGGGGTAGCCGACGTTGCCCGCAAAGGGCGGTTTTAGTCGGGCCTCATTAACTGCCGTCCTCCGGGGTCTCGCCGATCTCTCACTTCCCGCAGGACAAGGAAAGCTTCCCTGAATAGGCATCGCACGAAGAAAAAGTGTTTTTTCTTTTTCGAGGAGTCTCCGTATATTCAAGATGCTAAGTAAAGGTGAAACGCTATATTTCCAAATCCACCACTTTTTCAGTGCCCCCAGTATAAGCTCGAGGAGGCTCATCAGCTGCCCACGGAAAGCACAGTGTTTTTCCGTAGGCAGCTGGACCACTAAACCAGATTTTTAGTTACGTCGTAGTTTATATCAACTATTGTGATAGTAGTAACAAACTATGCGAATACAGCCTACTAAAAAACACGGTAAGGTTAGTCTACTACTAATTAACTAATCTTACCACTGCTTTTTCGAGACTTAAGGAGCAAATAGATATACAGGATTAACGACAGCATAACCGAACCAGCCGCGGTCGAATAGATAACACTATAGTCATACATAAAGGCTAGTTGGCCAAAAACCATGGCACCAAGCCCGACACCTAAATCAAAGAAAGAGAAAAATGTCGCATTCGCCATTCCTTTACGGTTGTCAGACGCCTTATCGACAGCCCATGCCTGCAACGCCGGCTGGACACTGCCGAATCCCAGACCGTACATTCCGCCGGCAATAAGCATAACTGTTGTGCTTGGTAACCAGGAAAGCAAACACATGGCACCGAAAATCAATACTGTTCCTGGAATAAATACATACACGTGTCCTTTAGAATCATAGATTTTCCCTGCGAATGTCCTTGATATCATCAAAAATACCGCAAATACGAGAAAATAGGATTCAATTCCTGAAATGCCTTTATCTGTTGCATATAATGGCAGAAAAGATGCAATTCCACCAAATGTGACAGTAATAAAAAACAATAACAATGAGGGCTGGATTGCTGATTTCTCAAAAATATCAAATTTTACCGTAACCGTTTTATTTGGCGATTGTTCCACTTTTTTATAACGGATTTTGGATGATAATAATAACGCTGTTAATCCAAGCGCCGAACAGATCAAAAACAATTCCTTAAATGACATAATACCAACAAGGGTTAAGCCAAGTGACGGTCCAAAGGCAAGTGCGAGGTTACCAGATAAACCGAAATATCCCATTCCCTCTCCCCTGCGTTTAGGTGGAATTAAATCTGTTGCTATTGTTCCTGTAGCTGTTGTTGAAAAGCCCCAGCCGATTCCTTGTACCATTCGCATCATAAATAAAATAAAGATGCTCGCGATAAACGCGAAGGAACCAACAGAAAGAACAAAAATGGCAAGCCCAGTCATATAAACAAAACGTCTGCCTTTCGATTCCAATGCATGTCCTGCATATGGCCGCAGCAATAATGCTGAAAAAGTAAAAATACCCGTTATAAGTCCAATTAATTGATCACTTCCACCTAGTTCTCTCACAAATAATGGGATGGTTGGCAGTGTCATCTGAAATCCGAGAAAAATAAAGAAGTTTGCCACGCAAACAAGAATAAAGTCACGTGTCCATATCTTATCCGGCAATGTTACTGTTTTAGCAGCAGTTGATCCCATGCTCATACGCGCCCACCTTTCTTCGATACCCGAAATATAAGTATACATGAGCTTGCCAGAAATGGGAATGGTTTGGCCGAATCATTTAAAATGAATGTCATTACCTCTCCCGCATGCTCCTTATTTTAATGGCAACACTACACCTATATATAGAAACAAAAATGGTTCATCATTGATTGCGGAAAAAAATTTGATATAATAGTTTAATAAAGAAAAAAATTTCTCCCTTAGGAGGTAACTATGAATATAGGTATAGTTGGTTTAGGAAAAATGGGGTTAAACCTCACATTAAATTTATTAGATCATGGTCATCGCGTGGTGGGATTTGACAGCAATGCTGCAGTTTCAGATGAATTAACACATGAACAATTCCAATTTGAAGCATCTTTACTCAAATTGGTTGATAAGCTACCGGAACCCCGTACCATCTGGCTGATGGTTCCGGCAGGAGATATTACGGAAAAAGTAATTGATGAATTAACACCATTACTTTCAAGTGGAGATGCTTTGATTGATGGTGGAAATTCTAATTATAAAGATACGTTGCGGCGGGCATCAGCTTTAGAAGAAAAAGGCATTTATTTCTTTGACTGTGGTACCAGCGGTGGTACAGATGGTGCTCGCAATGGTGCATGTACTATGGTTGGCGGAGATGCAGAAAAGTTCACGGAAATCGAACAAGTTTTCAATGACGTTTCCATTGAAAACGGTTATCTTTATACTGGCAAACCTGGTAGCGGTCACTTTTTAAAAATGGTTCACAACGGGATTGAATATGGCATGATGCAATCCATCGCAGAAGGGTTCGACATCCTGAATAAAAGTGATTTTGACTATGATTATGAAAAGGTTGCTAAAGTTTGGAATCATGGTTCCGTTATTCGTTCTTGGCTTATGGAATTAATTGAAAATGCATTTTCTAAGGATGCTAAATTGGATGACATACGTGGTGTAATGAATTCATCTGGTGAAGGTAAGTGGACAGTCGAAACCGCACTTGACTTTCAAGTTGCGGCACCTGTAATCGCGCTATCCCTTATGATGCGGTACCGCTCACAAGAGGACGATACATTTACCGGAAAGGTTGTAGCCGCATTACGCAATGAATTTGGCGGACATGATGTTGTAAAGAAATAATTTGTAATTGCCAAGAGAGGGACAGAAGTTTTCCTCTCCAGTTGTGAAGGAGGTTTAATATGGCACAATCATCCTATTTAGGGGTTGATATTGGTACCACAAGTACGAAGACTGTTCTGTTTAATAAACAGGGAAAGGTGATCACAAGCCATACGATCAATTATCCCCTTTATACCCCAAACCCTTTAGTAGCCGAACAAAACCCTGATGAAATTTTTGATGCGGTTGTCGATTGTATGCGTGAAGTTATGAAAAAAAATACAGCAGATGCGCATTCATTGCAGTTCGTTTCCTTTTCGTCCGCTATGCATAGTGTAATTGCTGTGGATGAGAATAATCACGCCCTGACGAACAGCATCACGTGGGCAGATACACGGAGTGCGGAACATGCACAGCAAATTAAAGAACAACATAATGGACATGAAATTTATATGCGGACAGGAACGCCGATTCATGCCATGTCACCACTGGCAAAATTAGTGTGGTTACGTGACACCCATCCTGACACCTTTGCAAAAGCTGCAAAGTTTATTTCCATTAAGGAATACGTCTTTTATAAGCTGTTCGGTGAGTATGTGGTTGACCATTCAATCGCATCTGCTACCGGTTTGATGAATCTTGAATCATTAGATTGGGATAAGGAAGCTATGCAGTTGGCGGGCATTACTGCAGATCAATTATCGACACTTGTACCAACTACACATCAAATGACAACATTAAAAGATTCCTATCGTTCGTATGTTGGCTTTGACAGTGAAGTTCCCTTTATTGTCGGGGCAAGTGATGGTGTGTTATCAAACCTTGGTGTAAACGCAATCGAGCCGGGTGTTATCGCTGTCACAATTGGGACAAGTGGTGCAATTCGTACAGTTGCAGACCAACCCCGTACAGACCCGAAAGGCAGAATCTTTTGCTACGCGTTAACGGAGAACCACTGGATTATTGGCGGACCGGTAAATAACGGCGGAATTATCCTGCGGTGGTTACGGGATGAATTTGCTGCAGCCGAAGTTGAAACGGCAAAACGGCTTGGAATCGACTCATATGATGTGTTAACCAAGATTGCATCTGGTGTCCAGGCTGGATCTGACGGGTTAATTTTCCATCCTTATATGACCGGGGAACGTGCCCCATTGTGGAATGAGAATGCCCGCGGATCGTTTTTTGGTTTAAGCATTCATCATAAAAAAGAGCATATGATCCGTGCAGTACTGGAAGGAATCATTTACAATCTGTATACCGTTTTACTCGCACTTGAGGAGTTGACCGGTGAACCGAAACAAATTCAGGCAACGGGCGGATTTGCCAGGTCAGAAATGTGGCGCCAGTTAATGGCAAATATTTTTGATAAACCAGTGATTGTGCCGGAAAGTTACGAAAGCTCCTGCCTAGGCGCGATTGTACTTGGCATGTATGCTGTTGGGGAAATTGATGATTTTCGTATTGTTTCAGATATGATTGGGCAAACACATACCCACCATCCTGATGAAACGACTACAAATGTGTACCGGGAACTTCTTCCTGTTTATATCCGTCTATCACGAATCTTCGGTGAGGAATACGACAGCATTACTGCTTTCCAGCGAAAATATGTAAAGGAAACAGATGATTAGTTTATCTGCATAACCGGTATAATTGACCTACTGCAGAACTATATATATAAAGACCACAGTATGAGCTGTGGCCGTCAGATGCTGTTCTGTTAAGGGCGGCTACTCTTGGTGGATAGACCTCTTTCATTACTTTACATGGAGTAATTTAGGGGGTCTATTTTCTATTGATCCTATTGATTAAAGAAATAACTAAAGCGATTAACGCAATCAACAAGGATCCAAATCCGATTAGCACCATAAATATCTCGTATAAACTCACAAAGCACCACCTCCATTCGGAAGGCTAGCCTGTTATCCTTAAAAGAACATTATCTATTAACAGTATATTAACCATCTATTACTAAAGGAACGACTCTTACACATGTTGCATGTCCATTTTCGCGTTTGTTTATGGGGGTAATAGAGTCTGATATAATAGATATAGGAGGGGATGTAAAATGGGCATTTTTGATGGAATGATGGGTAACGCATCAGAAATTAGTGCAAGTGACGCTGAAAAGGAAATCAGTGAACTTCTAACCGCAACTGAAAAGGTTGAACACGCGTACAAGCTGATTCGAGACCTCGTTATTTTTACAAATAAGCGCCTTATATTAATAGATAAACAAGGAATGACTGGGAAAAAGATTCAGTACCATTCCATACCGTATAAAAGCATTACACATTATTTGATTGAAACTGCTGGGACGTTCGATTTGGAGGCGGAACTCAAAATTTGGATATCTGGAAGCAGCACACCAATTGAAAAAACATTTAACAAACAGCTTAATATATACCACGTTCAGCGGGTATTATCTGATTATATTGGATAAACTCGGCGTTGAACCCCATGTTTGATAAAGAGCGCTACGGGAATGCAGCGCTCTTTCTTTATTTAGGCATTTTTCGCAAAGTTTGTTGCTAAACTAATATCACCGCAATTGATAAAAACGCAGCTAAACAGCCTTACTTAATTACTGGAAATCCTTCGATTAATTTTTCATATGCCAGGCTTGCCCGCAGCACTAGTCCGTCATTAAATCGGTTTCCTGCCAGTTGCATGCCAATTGGTAATCCGCTTTTTGTAAACCCTGCAGGAATTGAAGCCGCTGGTAATCCGGTCATATTATAGATATGGGTCATCATCCAATCGGAATCAGCTTCTATCTTCTTCCCTTCGATTTCTTCAGGTCCGAGCAGCTGATAATCAAATGCAGGAACTGATAACGATGGCGACATGATTAGGTCAAACCTCTCAAAATGTCGCTGAAGCTCTCTCCAAACCGCAGTTCGTTTCTGCTGATATCCGATATACTCACTTGTCGATACATCATATCCTCGTTCAATCATTGTATGGTAGGACGGCGTTAGTAGTTCAGGGTAATCGCGTAGCATTGCGCTGCCTCCTGCTGAAGCTGAGGCATACCATGTATTTTTGAAAAATCCAAGGAACTGATGTAGTGTCATGTCAAAATCCATTGAAATCTCTTCTACCTCCGCTCCAAGCTCCCTCAGCCTTTCCACCTGTTGATCAACTATGTGCAAGACTTCCTTGTCCACGGTATACATCCCAAAGTCTTTTGTGTAGGCTATTTTTACACCTTGTAAACTGCCTTCCAACTGCTCCAGTAATTCTTCGTCAAATCGCGGCAGTGAGAATGGATCCGTTGTCGATGGCCCCTGTGTCACATCAACAAAAAGTGCTGCGTCACGAACGGTTCGTGACAGTGAACCATGATTCACGAATGGATTATTCGATCCAAATGCATTGGCCAAGCTGTTATCCATCGGGATTCTTCCATATGAAGGTTTAAAACCATAAACCCCGCAGAAGCTTGCCGGAATACGAATCGAACCACCACCATCACTACCTTCAGCAAATGGAACCATTCCAGCAGCAACAGCAGCCGCGGAGCCACCGCTTGAACCGCCTGCAGTTTTTTCCAGATTCCACGGGTTTTTCGTTGCACCGAACAATAAATTATCTGTTGTACCCTTATGACCAAAATCAGGTGTATTGGTTTTTCCCATGATAATTGCCCCGGCCGCTTTTAATCGTTTAACAATTGTTGCGTCACGATCAGGTACATGATCTGCAAACACCTTTGTCCCAAACGAAGTCTTAATTCCTTTCGTTGGTGTCAAGTCCTTGATACCAACTGGCACCCCATGCAGAGGCCCAAGCTGCTTTCCCTGTTGAACATCTTGTTCAGCTTGCTTAGCCTCTTCCATTGAATGTGGATTCATGGTTACAAAAGCATTAACCTGGTCATTATGTTTATCAATCTCGTTCATATAGTGGTTCATTACTTCAACTGGTGAAATTGATTTTGACTTTATCCTTTTAACTAAATCTATAGCTGTATATTGTTCTGCCAAAGTGGCACCCCATTTCTTTTTATGTATAAAATTAATTGTATCATTTATTTCGCACTTTTATTAAAGCAAAGAGTTGTACCAAAACATCTGATACAACAGAAACGTTTCTGTAAATTGCCTAGTGAATTTGTCCGATTTTCTCCACAGGTCGTTTGAAATCTTGTATAATAGGTAATAATTTATTACATGTTTTTTCCAAATTAAGCAGCGAAAGGAGGAACGGAGAAATCATGAAAGAGACTTTACGAATTTTATTAGCTGGAATGAGTGTATTGCTATTATCTTTTATCATTTCGCCCAGTGTTGATGCACATGAAGGTTCAACATATGGTGTTGGTACATCTTCCCTTAATGTCAGAAGTGGCCCTACGGATAATGCACCGATCGTAGGAAGTCTCCATCCAGGCGATCAGGTTGTCGTTTTCGAGGAACATTATGGTTGGGCACAAACCTATTACGGCGGCAAAGAAGCATGGGTTGCATCGCAGTTTTTGTATCCATTAAGTTCTACGGAGCAAATAAAGCAGCAAGTTTCTGTAAATAAATCAATCACAGTAAATGAGGCCGGTGTGCATGTTCGGAGCGGCCCCGGAACAGATTATTCCATCATTGGGTTAGCAACAGCAGGTGATACATACGAAAAGATAGCAACCAAAGGTGATTGGCATAAGATTTTGCTTGATGATGGTTCCACTGGATGGATTGCAGCTTGGCTGACTGATGGATATACAGCGGAAAATTCCACTGATGAAAGTCTGAAAATCACACCAAAGTCAAATACAAATGGTTCACTCGCAGGCATTAACATTGTACTTGACCCTGGGCATGGAGGAAATGATCCTGGAGCAATTGGCTTCAAGGGTGTTGTGGAGAAAAACTTAACATTATCAACTGCTGAAGTTGTTGCTTCATCATTACGCAAAGCTGGTGCTACAGTTAAAGTCACGCGCCAAAGTGATCAATATGTATCCTTAGAAAAACGCGTATTATTTAGTAATAAGTTTCAAACGGATGCATTTATTAGTCTTCACTACAACGCATATCCATTTATTGCTGTAAATGGCATTGGAACGTATTACTATGAAAACGGCAGAGGATTAGCATCGTCTATTCAAAGTGCAATCGGGAAGCAGGTTAAGTTAAACGATCGCGGAATTCATTTCGGAAACTATCATGTGCTTAGGGAAAACAGTGATTTAGCTGTACTCATTGAATTAGGCTTTATTACCAACCCTAATGACTTGTTTACCATTCAAACAAGTGAATACCAAAATAATGTTGCACAAGCAGTCACAACAGGTGTAAAAAATTACTTTCTCGATTAAAACTGCAACAAAGAAGGGACTAACTCGTATCTGAGTTGGTCCCTTTTGATTAGCCCAATACCGCCCGGTCATCTTCAAATTGTGAGCCACGGATCCGTCTGAATTCCTGCAGCAGTTTTTCAATTGTTAGCTGTTGTTTTTCCTTTTCGGCGACATCAAGAATAATTTGTCCCTTATCCATCATAATCAGCCGGTTTCCAAGATCCAATGCCTGTTGCATATTATGGGTTACCATTAACGTGGTCAATTCGAACTTCTCTACCACGTCATGGGTAAGGTTAGTAATTAGTTCTGCGCGGGAAGGGTCCAGCGCCGCAGTATGTTCATCGAGCAAAAGAATCTTTGGTTCAGTGAAAGTGGCCATCAGTAACGAGAGCGCCTGCCGTTCTCCGCCTGAAAGCAATCCTACCTTCGCGTTCAGACGGTTTTCTAACCCCAGATTTAATGTCTCCAAGTATTCTTTAAACATTTTCTTACGTTTCGTCGTTACACCAGGCCGTAATGTTCTTCTTTTATCGCGCGTATATGCCATTGCCAAATTTTCCTCGATTGACATGGATGGTGAAGTTCCTGACATTGGGTCTTGAAATACACGGCCTATAAATGCCGACCTTTTGTATTCCGGCAAATGGACGACCTGCCTGCCGTTGATATATACACCCCCAATATCTGGGCTAATGTTGCCGGAAATGGCATTCATTAAGGTTGATTTCCCTGCACCGTTGCTTCCAATCACGGTGACAAAATCACCTTTCGCAAGCTCTAAATTAATGGACTGCAATGCCTGCTTTTCATCGGGAGTGCCCTCGTTAAAGGTAATCGCTATATCCTCAAGCTTAAGCATATTACACCTCCATTTTCAACTTGGCCCGTTTTTGTAAGCGCCGCTTTTTTTCTTTTCGGGCCTGTAATATTTTTGGTGCGACTAAGGCTGCAATTACAAGCAGTGCGGTAATCAATTTCATATCCCCGGTTTCTAAAAACTCAACACGCAGGGCCATTGTCACAACTATCCGGTAAACAATTGCACCGCCTACCACTGCTAATGTTGTTCTGGCAATCGTTTTGGTTCCAAACAATGCTTCCCCAATAATAACGGAAGCTAGGCCAATAATAATCATGCCAATGCCCATTCCAACATCGGCGAATCCACCGTGCTGGGCAATCAATGCACCGGAAAAAGCTACAAGGGCATTGGAAATTCCGACCCCTACGATGATTAGGGAGTCGGTATTTGCTGAAAGGCTTCGGATCATTTTTTGATTATCACCTGTCGCACGAAGCGCCAAACCGACGTCTGTTTTTAAATAATAGTCCGTTAATAGTTTAATAATGAATGTAACGACAACCATCAGAATCACAATTGACCATGTGCCGGGAAGTTGTTCCGCACCAAGCAACGTTAACAATCCATTTAAAGCTGCATCTATTCCGGTTGCTTCCCACAATGACTGCAATTGTGTAAAGACAGTTGATTCCCTCAATAATGATAATGTTGGCTGCCCCATAATTCGCAAATTTATCGAATAGAGCGCAATCATCATGATTATCCCGGAAAGTAAAGCATTTATTTTTCCTTTCGTATGCAGAACGCCGGTTATACAGCCCGCTAAAAACCCCGCAAATGCCGCAAGTATCGTTGCTAAAATAGGGGAAACCCCGCCCATAATGGAAATGGAAGCTACTGCCGCACCAGTGACAAAGCTGCCATCTACCGTTAAATCAGGAAAGTCCAGGACACGAAAGGTTAAGTATACGCCTAAGGCCATGATTGCATAAATAACACCTGATTCCAGTGCTCCAAATAGTGAAATTAGCATAATATCCTCCTCACCGTGTCGATCGGTTAATAAGGGTGTCCCAAAAGGATATGAACTACCGCTCCTTCAGACACCCCACCTTTTCACATCTTACAATTTTACTCCTGCTCTACCAATTTTGCTTTCTCATCCCATTCCTTATTCCATTCTACTCCCTGTTTTTCGGCAGCCTGTTTATTAATAAATAATTGAATTTCTTTAGGATATTCTACTGGAATTTCACTTATTTTTTTCTCTCCCGTTAGAATTGCTGCAGCCATTTCACCTGATCTATAGCCAATGGTGTAATAGTCAATTCCAAATGTTGCAAACCCGCCTTTCTTCAATGAATCCGGCTCCCCAACGATTAACGGTATATCCTGCTCATTCGCTACCCCAATTACACTGTCTAACGCAGACACTACCGTATTATCTGTTACGATATAGAAAACATCCGCTTCTCCAACCAATGTAGTAGCAGCCTGCTGTACTTCAGCTGAACTCGCTACAGTCCGTTCAGATAAAGTAAGACTTGTTCCTTCTGCAGCCTTCTTAACAGCTTCAATTTGAGTGACGGAGTTTTGTTCACCGGCATTATAAATCAAGCCGACCGTTGCACCATCGAAATTTTCATCAATAAATTCAACTGTTTTTTTAATCGCATCCGGATGAAGGTCAAGCACACCCGTTACATTCTGACCCGGTTCATCCATCGACTTAACTAAACCGGCCGCCACCGCATCTGTTACAGATGTAAACACGATTGGAATTTCACTTGTTGCCTGGACAGCTCCTAGTGCACTTGGTGTAGAATTGGCAAAAATTAAATCCACATTGTCTGCAACGAAGTTATTGGCAATGGGCGCAACATTATTTTGATCCCCCTGTGCACTTTGCAGATCATACTCTACATCCAACCCAGCGTCTTTTAATGCTGCCTGAAAGCCCCTGTACGCCTCATCAAGCGAGGGATGTTCAACAATTTGGGTAGCCCCAATATGATAGGTTTTCTTTCCCCCATTATCCTTAGAATCCTTAGACTTTGACGTACCCGATGTATCCTCTGAACCACAAGCCGCTAAAACAAGTATACTGATTATTGCTATTACAATTAATTGCAAACCTCTCTTCATTACGTATCCCCCTAGACGATTTTATAATTTTTAGAAATTTTATAACATTATACCAGAGCACGCCGTTGAGTCAAGTCTTATTTCACAGTTGTCGTGGTTTAACGGCCATTTTTCGGATATATTGACCGGATTCTGGATTTATCTGCCTTTCTCAGAATATATCAGCCAAATTCCGGTTTTATCCGCCTTTCTCAAGATATATCGGCCAAATTCCGGGTTTATCCGCCTTTCTCAAAATATATCAGCCAAACCTCAAATTTATCCGCCATCTCAAGAGGCCTTTCAATCTATTAATGTGTTTGTCCAGATGATAGTTTTTGATTGATCATTTCCTTTGGTAAAATTACCTGTTTCACTTCGCCTTTTCCTATTAACCCTTGTTCGTTATATGCCTCGACTTTTGTACGAACTTGTTGATTTTTGTATTCGACTAATGTTGCAGTTAATTTTACTTTTGAATGTAATGGCGAAGGGCTGATGTGCTTTAGCTGAACTGCACCGCCCATGCCCTCCTCATGGTCCTCCAAAAATGGCAGAATGATTTTCCTTGAGACCCACTCCATGTGGTATACCATTGCAACCGTTGAGTAAACAGGGTGTACAACGCTTCCCTCAAAGCTAGCAAACATGTCTTCCGTTACTTCTATTTCAATCGTCTCTGTTCTGCCTATGTCCATGCCTGATTTCAACTAAATCACTCCAAACCGTTAGTTTAATAGGTCAGCAGATTTGCTTAATTGCTCTTGTGCCTCTTTGACCATATGATCAAGCAGTTCCTTCACAGTGGGGATGTGACTGATTAATCCGGCCACTTGGCCACTATTGATGAAGCCGTTCTCCATGTCACCCTTTAGTGCACCAAGAACATGCTGCGTTTCAGAGGTAAGCCTGCCATACTGATCAAGTGTTAGTCCTTCCTTTTCAAGACTTAGTAACTTTGCGGCATATGGGTTTTTTAGAATCCGTCTGACGCGACCAACTGGCCGTCCAATAACCACCGTCGCTGTGTCTTCCGCTTCTACAAGCCGTTTCTTATAGTCATTATGAAATGGGGCCTCTTTTGTTGCGATGAAGCGGGTACCTATTTGCACACCGCTTGCCCCGAGCATTAGTGCAGCGGCAAGTCCATTGCCATCTCCAATACCTCCTGCCGCTAGCACTGGAATACCTACGTGCTTTGCGATCTGTGGAATAAGTGTAAATGTTGTTAGTTCAAGACCCGAATTAATTCCGGCCGCTTCAAATCCTTCCGCAACCAGCATGTCAGCTCCGGCCTGTTCGGCCTTTTCTGCATGCTTGACTGAAGCAATAACGGCTATAACCGTTTTATTATGTTCATGCAAAAGTGGGATATAGGGTGCCGGGTTTCCGGCTGAAAGCGTAATGACTGGAACTTTATGTTTAATCACCAGCTGGATTAATTCATCCAAATACGGTGTAACATTGATTGCAATGTTTACCGCAAATGGTTTATCTGTGTTTCTTTTCGTATCCACGATTATTTTTTCTACTTCATCGGGGGACATTGTGCCACAGCCAATTGTACCAAGTCCACCGGCCTCTGAAACAGCTGTCGCCAACTGTGCATTGCTGATATTGCCCATTCCTCCTTGAATAATTGGATAGTTGATTTTAAGTAACTTACATACGGGATTCATCATCTACTCACCCTTTACTAAACATCCTATATCGGTCATCATCCAAAGCTCTGGAACCAAATCATTCTATTCACACAAGCCCCAGGCTACCTTCCTTTAAACCTTGGACTTCTTTTTTCATTAAAGGCTTGCAATGCCTCCATTCGATCCTCGGTCGGGATGGTTAATTCATATGCTTTTGATTCAATTGCCATACCGGTTTGTAAATCCGTATTCATTCCTTGTGTTATTGCATATTTTGCCTGTTTAACAGCGACTGGGCCATTTCTCATTATGTCTTGGGCTAACTGTTCGCATGCAGGATACAGGTCCGCCTTCTTTACCGCTTTTAAAACCACACCTAATTGCACTGCTTCTTCAGCTGTTAGTTTTTTAGCAGTGAAAATCAATTCCTTCGCTTTCATTTCGCCGACTAGCCGCGGAAGTCGTTGTGTCCCACCAGCGCCTGGAATAATGGCCCAGCTTGTTTCAGTCAGCCCCATTTTCGCCCCATCCACAGCAATGGAGAAATCACAAGCAATCATTAATTCGAAACCACCGCCAAGCGCATAGCCATTTACCGCTGCAATTGTCGGTTGTGGCAAATCAGCGATACTGGTGAAGAGATTACGGATTGCTTTCACATTTCTTCTGACTTCCGTATCTGATAGGTATTTTCTTTCCTTTAAATCTGCACCGGCGCAGAAAGCCTTTTCTCCATACCCTGTAAATATAACAACCTTCACATCCTGATCAAGATGAATGGCGCTGACTTCCTCCTGAAGCTGATGCAATGTTTCATAGTTTAAACAATTCAAAGCTTCCTCCCGGTTAATCGTCACATATGCTATCCCGTTATCCTTTTTAACGAAAATTGTCTTCATTTGGCTCACCCGCTATTCTGTTACATTCTCTACAATTGTTGCTATGCCCTGACCCACGCCGACGCACATTGTTGCCAGGCCGTATTTCGACCGGCGCTTCTGCATTTCATGGACAAGCGTTGTTAAAATTCGCGCGCCGCTTGCACCTAAAGGATGGCCAAATGCAATTGCACCACCATTCACATTTACCTTCTCCGGATTGAGTTCCAATTGCTTCATGCACTCCAGCGACTGTGAGGCAAAGGCTTCATTTAACTCAACAAGATCAATATCATTCACTGTTAATTTGGCGCGTTTTAGCGCCTTCTGAGTCGCATAAATCGGACCGAGCCCCATAACAGCAGGTTCTAATCCTGCGGTCGCACTGACCACATATTTAACAAGTGGCTTCAGGCTTAACTCCTTGGCCTTCTCCGCACTCATTACGAGTAGTGCTGACGCGCCATCATTGACCCCTGATGCATTTCCCGCCGTTATTGTTCCACCTTCAAAAATAGGTTTTAGCTTTCCTAACTTTTCTAGTGTAGTTTCAGGGCGCGGATGTTCATCTTTGCTTACGACAATTTCATTTCCTTTCCGGTCCTGATAGATAACTGGCACAATTTCCGGATCAAGTCGGCCGCCCTCCATCGCGGCTTTTGCACGCTGCTGGCTGTCATAGGCAAATTTATCTTGTTCTTCCCGTGAAATCCCAAATCGGTCAGCAACATTTTCTGCCGTTTGCGGCATCGAATCGGTTCCGTACATTTCATCCAGTTTCTTGTTCGTAAACCGCCAGCCAATGGTCGTATCAAATAGTTCCATGTTTCCGCGAGGGAATCCCTTTTCCGGCTTTGCCATGACAAGCGGGGCTCGTGTCATACTCTCTGTTCCTCCGGCTATGTATATATCCCCTTCGCCAACTGCAATCGCTCGTGCGGCAGACATCACCGCATCAAGACCCGACCCACACAGACGGTTAATCGTTGCACCCCCAATCGCAACAGGCAGTCCCGCCAATAAAGCAGACATTCTTGCAACGTTACGATTATCTTCCCCAGCCTGGTTGGCATTGCCAAGAATCACTTCCTCAAGCTGGTCCACTGGGAGTTCAGGATTTCTGTCGAGTAATGCTTTTATGACAATCGCTCCGAGGTCGTCGGATCGAATATCCTTTAATGCGCCTTTGTATCTGCCAATTGGTGTTCGGACAGCATCGACAATGACTACCTCTCTCATTTCTTGACCAGCTTGTCATTGTCAGTATAGTCGTAAATTCCCTTACCTGATTTTCGTCCTAGACGGCCAGCTTTGACATATTGTTCAAGCAGTGGGGCTGGCCGATATTTTTCGCCTAAGGTTTCATGCAAGTACCGTAAATTATTCAAGCGGGCATCCAGACCAACAAGGTCGCCAAGCTCAAGCGGTCCCATCGGATAATTTAGTCCGAGACGAATTGCTTTATCGATATCTTCCGCCGTCGCAACTCCTTCCTGAAGCATGTGAAAAGCTTCATTTCCGACCAGGGCACTGATCCGGCTGGTTACAAATCCCGGAAATTCGTTGACTTCCACTGTTTCCTTACTCATTTGTTCAGCAGCCTGCCGAATAAATTCCACTGTTTGGTCACTTGTTTCCAATCCCCTGACGATTTCCACAAGTGGCATAAGATGGACAGGATTGAAAAAATGCATAACAGCTACCTGCTCCGGCCGTTTTGAATAAGAGGCTAGTTCAGTCGGGCTGATGGTCGACGTATTTGATGCAAAAATAGTATGTTTTGGTGCATGCGCTTCCGCTTTTTCCATGACCTGCCTTTTCAGATCACGCATTTCAGGAACCGCCTCAATTAATAGATCTGAGGTCGCCATGGCAGCTTCAAAATGTAAGGATGTGTGAAGATTATGGAGTAAACTCTGAGCCTCTTGTTCAGTTAGTTTACCTTTTTTTATGCCCTTCTGACTCGTCTGTTCCGCATGATTATATGCATCTTTCAACTGTTTATCAGATATATCAACCAGTGTCGTATGGAAACCTGCAAGAGCAGAGACATAAGCAATGCCCCTTCCCATAACTCCGGCTCCCATGACGGTTACATTTTGTATTGTCATGTTAATCACCCTTTCTTCATTCAAAATGACCCTGCCTGTTGCCCACGTGCACCTAATTGCCTGAAAATCTTGGTTTTCGCTTCTCTTTAAACGCTTGTAATCCTTCCTGATGATCGGTGGTCTTCCCAGCAATTCGTTGTGCCTGGGCTTCCTTTTCAAGCATTTCATCGAACGGTAAATGCATACCATCCATCATATTTCGTTTGATCAATGAAAATGATTTAGTCGGTAAGGATGAGAGTGTTTGAGCGAAGGCATCTACTCCTGTTTCCCAATCCGCATTTTCTATTAATTCAGTTGCAAGGCCGATCTGATATGCCTCTGTTCCTGTAATTGGTTTACCAAGCACCGCCACTTCAAGTGCCTTTGCATAGCCAATCAGGCGCGGCAGTATGTACAGAAAGCCCGAGTCAGGTATTAACCCAATGTTCATAAAGGCACTTACAAACTTACTTTCAGGTTTTACCAGCCGGAAATCTGCCCCTAATGCTAGGCTCATACCTGCACCTGCGGCTATGCCATTGACTGCAGCCACAATTGGCTTAGGCGTTTGTTTGATTGCTTTCATCATCGGATGGTAACGGGTACGCAGAAATGTTCCGTGGTCAGTGTCTTCATCCACACCAGCCAAATCCTCTCCCGCGCAAAATGCTTTACCTTCCCCTGTAATAACAATACTTCTTACTTCCTCATCCTTACTGGCAAGTTTAAGTGCGTCAATGATATCCTTGTTCATTTCCTCAGTAAAAGCATTATATGAAGCTGGTCGGTTTAAAATTATTGATGCTACAGTATTCTTTTTTTCAAAAAGGATTGTTTGATAGTCCTTAGCCATTTTTTACACTCCTTTAAAAGATGGCCTGCGTTTCTCGGCAAAAGCCTGCATTCCCTCTTTTTGATCGCCGGATGCAAAGGTTAAGTAAAAGTTCTTCCGCTCCAACTTCAGCCCATCTCTTAAAGACAAATCACCAGCTGCATCCACTGCTTCTTTAATCAGCCGAAGTGAGATTGGCGCCTGCTTCGATAATTTATTTGCGAGTTTCATAGATTCTTCTTCCACCAATTCAGGGGCAACCACCCGATTAATAACGCCATTTTGCAATAGATAGCTGGCACTGACCGGCTCACCCAGCCACACCATCTCAAGTGCCTTCCTGCGTCCCATTTCTCTTGTTAGATACTGGGTCCCTCCTGCCCCAGGCATTACACCCAGTTGAACTTCTGGAAATCCAAATTTGGCAGTTTCCCCAGCGACAATCAGATCACAATGCAGCGCAAGTTCAAATCCCCCGCCAAGGGCAAATCCATTTATCGCTGCAATCATTGGTTTTTTGATTAATAGCATGCGATCCCAAACAGCAAAAGGATCTAACAGTTCAAGCGATAAAGGGGTATCTTCCATCATTTCGTCAATGTCGGCTCCGGCCGCAAATGCTTTTTCATTCCCTTTAACCATGATTACCCTGATCGCATCGTCGCTGTCATAGACCTCCATTTGCTTAACAATTTCATCAATCATTAACCTGTTTAAGGCATTGGCAACTTTGGGACGGTTTAGCTGAATTATGCCTACTTTTCCGTCTATATAACTGGTAATATGCGTATTAGTCATCGAGTTCTTCACCGATCATTAACGTGACTATATCCCCTGCAAACTTCATAACATCCTTTCCGGAAGCTTTTCCTTCATCTGTCTTCATGGCCTTCTGCAGGGAATCATGATCGTCGTAAAACATTTCACATAACAGATAATAATCACTTTTTCCCATTGGGGAACCAACAATCCTGGTCACTTTCATTTCTCTTAAACCGGGTATTTGTTTTGTAATTGGAGTATGCGTCTGAAAGTAATGTTCGTCAAAGGCTTCCTTATCCTCCGGCTGTTTATATAAGGCGATTAATTTAACCATCGTAACCTCTCCCTTTCTAAAAAGATAAGAATGTATAAAATATGTCTAGCTCCAGCGCCCAGAAGCTGCCGTCATAAGCAATGGACACTTCGAACGCCAAACCCATGCGTTCTACGGCCCCTTGCTTATGCGTCCACTTCTAAACGGGCGCTTGCGCTTTTCTAATTTTGTATGATAGATTGCTTGATTACTGGTTTCATAGCTTCAAATGGATTTTTACATGATCCGCAATACAGAATACTTCTGCACGCAGTTGGTCCAAACACATTATCCATCGATGTATAGTCAGATCCGCAATACGGACAATCAACGGTCCATTCTTCTCCCGGATGATAGTTTTTAGGTGGGGGAGAAATGCCGTGTTTCTTGAGATTTTCTCTTCCAACAGCGGTGATTGAATCTGTCGACCAATTATGCTTAAAGGAAAATTCAACCTGGCATTCCTTAACCCAATCAACAGCATCTACGGCCTTCTGTACATTTGCTTCAATTATCTCAAGTGCTGGACACCCTGCAAAAGTAGGAACCATGGAAATAAAAACCCGGCTTTGAAGCACTACAACATCATGAACCATGCCAAGGTCAAAAACACTGACAGAGGGAAGCTCCGGGTCATCCACTGTTTTTAACACAGCTAAAATTTCCGTTTGTCTTTGATTATCCTTCACATGTATTCCCCCTTACCATATTGCTTGCTTATCACTTACATACACTTCAGCTAATATTCCCAGAGCCTGCTCGAGATCTGCTGTATGTTCACCATTCCTGCCGCTACCATATCTCTTGTCTAATGGTGCATCGGGTATGTTGTTCAATGTCGCTGTAACATCTTCCAGCCATCTTTCCTTTACAATTTGTTCCCCTGTGATTAAGTTAAATTGTTCCATGGATTGCGACTCTGACCCTAGTTCCAGAACATCCTGAAATTCATTCCAGGCTTCCTTTATTCGGGACTGGATTCGTTTCCTTGCATCATCATTTGACCCTTGAAGCTGTTTCAGCCACATTTTCCAATGCGCCAGATGGTATGTTTGTTCCATTAATACTTTTTGCGCCACCATTGCAAGTGGCTGGTAAGAACTGGTTGCAACCGCTTCCAATTTTGTCTTTTTAAATGTTTCATAGAGATAATTTCGTACCACAGTTAAGGCCCAATCATAATAAGGCTCTTCCAAATAGGAACCTTCCCCATTTTTCTTTTCAAGGTAAATTCCGTTACGTCGTTCTTTCGGTGGACGTTCATGGGCAAGTACGTCAGCCTTCCCCGCGCCAAGTTCTTCCAACAAGTCATAAAACAGAACCGCGTGCCCCATTGTATTTTGGGTGATGGAAGAATAAGCAACATCCTCCTCAATATGTGGTGCTAAGCCCAACCATTCAGAGCCACGGAAAGAAGTGATAAAGTCATCGTCCGCCAGTTGATAGAGTAATTCGGTTAACGCTTTTAAATAGGATGGATCCTGTTTGGCATCTGCTGCTGTCTCCCTTATTGTCATGGCTTTTTCACCTCTTTCCACGACAGTATTTCTTGTTCGTCTAACATACCCTGTTCCTTGTCGCGCCACTTTTTACGCAGGTAGCCGTAGCCTTTTGTTGTGCGGTAGTCTTTGTTATCGAGCCGTTTTGTCCAACCTTGGCGCTCTTCACTTGTCATTGAACGAATGTTACTGCGCTTCACAACCCACACGTCCAATACGTCTTCCCTGCGCATAAAGTTTTCAACAGCCATGTTAAGTGCCATTTCTTCATTTGGTGCCAGCAGACTGAATTGATGCTGAACTTTTGCTTTGACACTTTTCTTGCTAAACACTTCATATTCTTGGTAAAAGTTAGATCCATCATGATTTTCCATATATTCCCCTCCAATTCTTCTATGAACGAACAGGCTCAGGTGCTAATGCCTGCCTGACCCACCGATTATTTTCATAGGCAATTTCCCGTAAACGCAGGCGCTGTTTTGAACGTGGCCCTTTATTTTTAATAATTTGTTTGAATTCGTCCCAATCGGGCTGCTTGTATATCCACTTTTCCTCATCCTTGTCGTAATGCACGGTTTCATCAGGAACGGTTAAACCAAGTGAGAATACCCTTGGTAAATATTTGTCCAGAAAGGCCTGCCGCAGCTCTTCATTTGAACTTTTACGAATCCGGTATTTCATCATCACATCCTGTTTTGAAGAACCTGTTGTTGATGCGGATCCTGGTCCGAAAAACATTAACAGGGATGGCCACCAGCGATTTAATGATTCCTGTAAAATTTCTCTTTGTTCGTTTGTACCCTCGGCTAATGCCATAATGATTGATTCACCGTGCTGCGCGTGAAAAACTTCTTCTGCACAAATGCGTTGAAGCGCTCTTTGATATGGGCCATATGAGGCATCCAGCATGTTTGTCTGGGAAATAATTGCTGCCCCGTCAACAAGCCAGCCAACCATACCGGCATCTGCCCATGTTTTCGTTGGCATATGAAATACGTTATGAAATTTTAGATCACCATTTAATAAATCTTGCATCAGGTTTTCTCTGTTTTTTCCGTAAGGTTTCATCAAATCTTCTGTCACGCGAAGCAGCAGCTGACCATGGCCCATTTCATCCTGCACCTTTGCCATAATGCCCAGCTTTCTTCTTAAGGTAGGTGCTTTAGGGGTCCATTCTTTTTCAGGTAATGCGCCCATGATTTCACTGATTCCATGCATGGAAATAAGTTTAATCAGTGATTGACGATACTCGTCAGGCATCCAGTCATCGGTTTCAATCTTTTCCCCTGCTTCAATACGAGCCATGAAGGCAGCATACTTTTCAGGATCGTCCCCATGAGTATTCGCTACTGCATCCCCATCCTCAATATAGTTATACATCACACCATCTCCCCATCACGTTTATATAACGTCAGTATATCAAAGTGTTATATTGTTATCAATATTTAAATTTTCTATCAATGATGGGGACTGTCCCCATTACAATAAATGTAGTACAATATCTATCAGGTAATTTACTATACAGGGAACAAGAGGAAGGAAAGCTAATGGAAAAGGTATTTAATACGCGTTCTATGATTTTTACTTTATATGGAGATTATATTAGTCATTATGGCAATGTGATTTGGATTGGCAGTTTAATTCGTTTGCTTAAGGAATTCGGACATAATGAACAATCTGTACGTGCAGCCATATCACGCATGAACAAGCAGGGATGGGTTCAATCAGAAAAAAAGGGGAATAAGAGCTATTATTCGTTGACAGACCGCGGAAGGGCCCGGATGGACGAAGCCTCTAAGCGAATTTATAAATTGGAGTCAAAAGCCTGGGATGGCATTTGGAGAATGCTTATCTACACCATTCCTGAAGAAAAGCGCCATCTTCGGGATGAATTGAGACAGGAATTGATATGGAGTGGCTTTGGCCTTCTATCAACTAGCTGTTGGATTACACCAAATCCTATGGAACAACAAATTCATGATTTAATTAACAAGTATGATGTCGCATCATATGTTACCTTCTTTCAAGCAAAGTACGAAGGAATGAGCGACCACCATAGCTTAGTTAATAAATGCTGGGATTTAGACGAAATTAATGCACGGTACACCCAATTTATCGAAGAATACAGTCAGGAATATAAGCTGGACAAACAAAAAATTGCTAATGGGGATATGAGTGATGGGAGTTGCTTCGTTAAACGTTCATTACTCGTCCATCAGTATCGAAAGTTTTTGTTCATTGATCCTAGTTTGCCTAAAGAACTATTGCCTGGGAAATGGATTGGCGATGCGGCTGCCGATCTGTTTACGGATTATTACCATATTCTTGAAAAACCAGCCACCCGCTTTTTTGAATCCGTTTTTGAGAATTAAAAAAGCTCCAATGGTGGACATATTTATATTTCGTCAAATTAATAGCACGCGACATCCGCGTGCTATTTGAATTAACTTATTTAATTTCTTCAAGTACGTCTATTCTCTGAAACTCCTGTCCCTTCTGAACATACGTATTAATCGTTTCCTCAATCATTTCCATATCTTTATCTGTTAATGTACGGACCACCTTTCCCGGTGATCCTAACACAAGTGAACGAGGCGGAATAATTTTACCTGAAGGAACTAGGCTATTAGCTCCAACGATTGAATACTCCCCTATTTCGGCTCCATCTAACACTGTCGCACCCATACCTACTAGGGATCCTTTTCTTAATGTACATCCATGAATGATAGCATTATGGCCGACAGATACCTCGTCCTCCAGGGTTAACGGAAACTTCTCATAAAGGTGGCACATTGAATTTTCTTGTATATTACAGCGTTCACCAATCCGGATTGGTCCTTCATCACCTCTGAGCACAACATGGAACAGGACAGTTGAGTACGCTCCAATCTCCACATCACCGATTACCTTGGCACCATCGGCAATATAAGCCGTTTCATGGATTCTTGGAGATTGATCTTTATATCGATAAATCATGAACTGGTTCCCCCTTACTATATTGTTTGCCTTGTTCGTTGGTCCACGATCCGGACAGCTTTTCCTTCTGACCTTGGAATTGACTTTGGCGACAGCACATTCACATCAATTGTTACCAGACATTCCTCTTTGATCATGGCCTGTATCTGTTTCTTTAAACCTAGAACCTTAACATGTTCCGGGTCACGCTCGCATGCTTGGAACGTCATCTCGGATAATTCAACTTGAAGTTCTACGCTGTCCATATGCCCATCTTTCCTTACATAGACCTGATAATACGGAGCTAACTCTTTAACCTGCAATAAGATACGTTCCATTTCAGAAGGAAATACGTTAACGCCGCGAATAATAAGCATGTCACCAATGCGGCCTTTGATGCGTGACATACGGGTTGTCGACCGTCCACACCTGCACATTTCCCGGGTAATAGAAGCAATATCTCCTGTTCGATAGCGGATTATTGGAAAAGCTTCCTTCTCCAAGCTTGTGAATACAAGTTCCCCATATTCACCGTCCGGCAGTGCTTCTAATGTATGGGGATCAATTACCTCGACAAGAAAATGGTCCTCCTGAATATGTAATCCATCTTGATGTTCATGGCATTCAATCGCTACGCCTGGTCCAACGACCTCGCTAAGTCCGTATATATCCACAGCTTTGATGTTCAGCTTTTCTTCCAATGTAATCCGCATTTCATCTGACCATGGTTCTGAACCAAAAATGCCATATTTCAAACTTGTTGCCCGCGGATCTTTCCCCTCTTCTTCCATTTGCTCTGCAATGCGCAGTGCATACGAGGGTGTTGCACAGATAACTTTTGGCTTTAAATCCTCTATTAAAAGAATTTGCCGTTTGGTATTCCCGCCTGACACAGGCACTGTCGTAATTCCAAGTTTCTCACCACCGAGATGAAGGCCAAGACCACCAGTAAACAGGCCATACCCATAGGAATTGTGCATAACGTCACCGGCTTTGCCACCTGCCGAAACAATAGACCTTGCTACAATTTCTGCCCAATCATCAATATCTTTTTGTGTATATCCGACAACAGTAGGCTTACCGCTTGTCCCCGAGGATGCGTGCAAGCGAATGATATCGTCCATGGGCGAGGCAAAAAATCCATACGGGTAATGGTTTCGTAAATCCTTTTTTTCCGTAAACGGAAGTTTCCGGATATCATCCAAGGACTGAATATCTTCGGGTTCAATTCCCAGTTCATTAAACTTTGCTTGATAAAATGAAACATGATTGTCCACTCGTTGTACAGTTTGCTGTAATTTCGTTAGCTGCAGGTCATTCATGTCCTCCCGGCTCAATGTTTCCATTTTCTCATTAAAAATCAAATGAAATCCCCCTTCTTAAAATGACTGCTAACTGTGTATTGCCAATGATCAATCAATGGACATGACGCAATACATCTTTGACGTTGTAATTTTGTTATTGAATATAATAGCGCTTACATAATGGAATGTCAATTCTATTTTGAATAGTCAGCAATTACATTTTTTCTTTGTTTTTTATCAAACATGTATGTATTTAACTAGTTAACAAAAACTATTGCATCTAATACTTTCAAGACGGAAAGGTTGAATTCCCTTATGAAAAAAAGCGTTATTGACTGGCCGACTTTTATTGGAGCATTATTTTTAATTCTTGCTGTATCCATACCTCTGATTCTTTTTCCTGAAGCTGGTGCATCAGTTGTAGATAAAGCTAATAACTTTATGACTGGCAACTTTGGAATGCTGTACCTATTAGTAGGATTATCGGCATTTGCATTCCTGATTTTTGTAGCATTTAGCAAAAATGGACAAATAAAGCTTGGAAATGCAGAAGATAAAAGAGAATTTGGAACCTTTTCCTGGGCGGCAATGTTGTTCGCAGCAGGAATTGGCTCAAGTATCCTATATTGGGGCATGATTGAGTGGGCTTATTATTATCAAGGACCGCCATTTGGAATTGAACCCGGATCTGATAAAGCAATCCAGTGGGCCTCTTCTTATGGGATGTTTCATTGGGGTCCGATTGCTTGGGCTATCTACACCTTGCCAGCATTGCCAATTGCTTACTTTTACTATGTTCGTAAAAAACCTGTACTTAAAATTAGTGAAGCAATACGTCCAGTTTTAGGCAGACTTGTTGATGGGCCGCTTGGTGTTATAATAGATGTTCTCTTTATGTTTGGATTAATGGGTGGCGCTGGAACCACATTAGCACTAGGAACACCGATGATAGCAGCAGGCGTTCACGATCTAACCGGGCTTCCAATCACCCTTGGTTTAAAAACAGCAATCATGCTACTTTGTACGATTATTTTCGCAATCAGCGCCTACTCCGGTTTACGCCGGGGAATCAAAATATTAAGTGATGTCAATTTATGGCTAGCAATATTTGTATTGTTATTCATCTTTGTTTTTGGACCAACGCTGTTTTTAAGCGAAACAACGATAACCAGCATTGGGCTGATTATGGACAATTTCTTCCGCATGGCTACGTGGCTAGAACCATTTCAGAATTTGGCAGGATTTACTGAAACGGGATTCCCTGAATCGTGGACTGTATTTTACTGGGCCTGGTGGGTTGTATATGCACCTTTTGTCGGGTTGTTTGTCGCGCGGATATCACGCGGAAGAACAATTCGGGAAATGATTCTCGGTACGATGATTTATGGAACAATAGGCTGTATTCTTTTCTTTGGAATTATGGGTAACTTTGGCCTGTATTTGCAATTAAGCGGTGGTTTCGATGTCATTGGATTTATGAATGAGAATGGTACACCAGCAGCAATTATTGCCATTCTTCATGAGTTACCAATTGCATCTTTTATGGTTACTGCATTCACCGTTTTAGCGGTGATATTCTTAGCAACAACGTTTGACTCCTCATCTTATATATTAGCAGCAGTTGTGCAAAAAGAAGTTCAATCGGAGCCATTAAGATGGAATCGATTATTCTGGGCATTCACACTATGTCTATTGCCACTTGTTCTCATGTACATCGGCGACCTGGAAACATTGCAAACAGCCAGCATTGTCGCTGGTTTTCCAGTGATCTTTATCATGTTCCTGCTGGCATGGTCATTTATGAAGGCATCAAACAGTGACCTCAGAGAATCGAAAGGCTACAAGCCACCAACGATTCACATAAACCGCAAAGAAATTCTGGAACGGTTACGACAAAAGAACAAGAAACGATCAGCTCTGGAAGCTTTCCAGGACAAAGATTTAAACCGTGATAAATAATCAAAAAAGTACAAGCGCCCGTCTAGCAAAGAACCAACTGTGCCAGTGAACACAGTTGGTTCTTTGCTAGTGGTGGAGCTAGGCATAACTTAGCAAAAGACCTGCATACTCTATAGAGCATCCGGTCTTTTGTCTATGTCCAAGCTATTTTGAACTACCTAATCCGTACTTCATACCATATTTTCTTCGGGGAGTGATCACTAGTCTCAGGTAATTTTGTTACTTTTGATTTTGGGAATTTCAGCTGAACATACTGCAATTCAGCATTTGTTAAACGTAATTCCCTAACACAGGCTCCATCCTTAAAGGATTCGGATAGAAACTCATCGAATCGCTTATCCTTTTGACGGTTCATCCATCTTCCCCCTTCGCAAAAAAGTAATCGGATTATTACATTCTAACTTAGAATATGCAAATCCTTGCGGGTATAGAAGCAGAAACTTTGTTTACTCGCTACTATGATCGGACAATTTGCTTTTTCCGTTTCAAAGCCTTCAAAACAATTTCCCTCTCATTAAACGGTAATTCCTGATCACCAATTATTTGTGTGGTTTCATGACCTTTTCCAGCGATAAGGATTGTATCATCTTTATCACTGGCTTCAATCGCATAATTAATTGCCTCTTCACGGTCCGGAATAGCTTTATACTGGCCATTAAAACTATCCATCGCCGCAGCAATTTCGTCAATAATCAACATTTGATCATGTTTCTTTGGATTATCGGATGTTACGACAGAAAAATCAGCGTATTTCGATGCAGTGTGACTCATACCAACTCGTTTTTCTTTTCCCTGATCACTTTCATCTGCATAGACGCCAAATACTAGTACCAATTTGCCTTTAACGAAGGGACGCAATGTATTCAATGCTTTTTCCAAAGCTGCTTCCGTATGAGAGAAATCGACAATCACTTTGTAATCTTGTTCCTTATAAACAGTTTCCATTCTCCCTTTAATTCCTGTCACTTTCAATATTCCCTGCTGAATTTCAGCTAAAGAAATATCACTCGCATATGCACAGGCAATTGCAGCTAAACTATTATACACATAGATATCACCAGGCAAATTGACGGTAATTTCCGCACTTCCCGAAGGAGTGTTTACCGTATAGGTGGTCCCATCAAATGAGTAACGGATATTTGTAGGATAAATATCTGCTTTTTGATTGATACCATAAGTAAGTAAAACCGTACCATAATCCTTAACTCGCTGGATAAGCCTTCTACCATATTCATCGTCCACATTAACAATATTGCATTCCTTTGTTAGATCAAACAGCATTGCCTTCGCTTCAAAATACTCGTCCATGTCCTTATGCAATTCCAAATGATCTGGAGACAGGTTTGTAAAAATCCCTATATTGAAGTCACTGTAGGCAACCCGTCTTAGGTTAAGCGCATGTGAAGAAACCTCCATAATGCAATTGTCTGTTTGTGTATCCGCCATTTTTGAGAAGAACTGTTGAAGATTCAATGATTCCGGTGTAGTATTTTTATTTTTAATATGCTGATCACCAATCATTGTTCCTGTTGTACCAATTAGCCCCGTTGACCTTTTTGCTTGTTCAAAAATAGATTTTATAAAGTATGTTGTGGAGGTCTTGCCATTTGTCCCAGTTATTCCAACCAGGTTCAGCTTTTCAGTAGGATTCCCGTAAAAGTTCGCTGAGATTCGTGCCAGGGCATCCCGTGAATTCTCAACTTTTATTACCGTTACATCCCCCCGCACTGGCGTTTCTTTTTCAAGAATAATGGTTGTTGCACCTTGTTCTACTGCATTGGCAATAAACTGATGGCCGTCAACAGCAAAGCCGGAAATTGCGACAAATAGACTGTCGTTCACGACATCCCTTGAGTCGTAGGCAATAGCCTCCACCTTTCTATCCAAGTTACCTTCTATGTTATTCCATTCGAGTCCTTGTACTACAGAGGATAATAACATTGTTTCAGCTCCTCACTTGCGGTTTTCCCGCTTCGTTAGTTCTTATTGTTACTGAATTGTTCCTTTATTATCTGCAACATTTTCTTTATATAATTGGCCCAAGGCAATTCCAGCTCCATAATCCATACCTTGACAACCTGCCAATAATACAAGGTCATCTTTGGCCGTATCAGCGAGAGCATGGTGTATTGCATTCGGGAGTTCATCAAATACCGTAACATTAATATTTGCTTGTTCCATTACATCCAAAAATACTTCCAATTCCTTATCCGTGACCTCGTCCTGAGCTGTTACATGGGAGACGCTCTTTGTTGCGGTTATCTGATGGAGACCAAGTTTTGATGCATGTTCAACGACCGCCTCCGCATTTTCCCTGTTTATCACAACTCCCCTGCTGCCCCTAATGGCATATACAATATGGAGATTGTTATAAGCCATCTGCTGCAGGGTTCCTAAAGTAACGTTTATATTTCCCGGATTAGCGAAATGATCATCCACTATCTTGATTTCATCTTCATAAATAAATTCAAATCTTCTTGGCACCCCGAGGAATTCTTTAAGTGTTCGCTGAATGGTTGTAATTGGAATGTCGCTCAACAAGGCGATTGTAATTGCAACCATTGCATTGTAAACGGAATGCAAACCGGGAACATCTAACGCAATATCAAAAGTGCTTGGTTGAAATTTCTTTATACTCGTTTTGAACGGTTTTAAAATCTCCACTTTAAATGTAGCTCTCCCAGTTGTTAAATCAATACCTTTACAATGTATATGACCATCCTTGTTTTCAATGCCAAAAGTTATCACTTTGGCCTTTGTTTGATCGACCAGCGAGGCAGCATAAGGATTGTCCAAATTCAGCACTGCAAAGCTCTCCTCATCGGCATCACGAATTAAACTGGACTTGACTTCAAAGTATCTCTCAAAAGAGCCATGTGTATCTATGTGTTCACGGCTCACATTGTTAAGCGCTACAATATCATAATGAACAGTGTTAACACGTTGCATCTCCAGTGCAGCTGATGATACCTCCATACTTACATGAGATACATTCTTTTCTACCATTTGATTTAAATAATACTGTAAATCCAATGATTCAGGAGTAGTAAGTTTCGATGAGATGGAATGGTCATCAATTTTTACCGTGACAGTGCCAATTAATCCTGTCTTTAAGCCAGCATTTTCAAAAATGGCATTCGTCATATAGGACGTGCTCGTTTTTCCATTGGTAGCAGTGATTCCAATCATCTTTAAATGTTTAGAAGGCTGATGGTAGAAATTACTTCCAATTTGCGCCAGGGCTTGTCTTGTGTCTTTCACCACAATTTGCGGGATATTTACACCATCCTGCAAATCCTCTACAACAGCAACCTTTGCGCCCCGTTTCTCAGCATCTGATATGAAACTATGCCCATCTACTTCTCTTCCTTTCACACAAACAAACATGTAATTGTCAGAGACCATTTGTGAATGATAAGCGACGCCTTCAATGTCAATAGAAGCTACCTCACTATTATTGATGACATCAATTGACTTTAACAATTGATCTAATTTCATCTTTATTCTCCTTTTTTCAAAAATAGAATCGGTCCCAGAGGCTGTCCACTTTACATCTAGCTTATCACAGCCGGCATAACTTCATACCATATCTGAAAGTCATTATTTGTTCTTTTCATTTACCACTATTATACATGAAATTTGATGCTATGAATATTTTAGACCCCTTATCAATTATGATTTGCGCAAGCGGTAAAGTTTGTAAAAGTTTTTAATTGTAACCTTTAATACGGCGTATAGCGGAATGGCAATTAAAATACCGACAAATCCATACAACGCACCAGCTACGACTAACAATAATATGATTGTTAAGGGATGCAGTTGCAGCCTTTTACCAAACACAGCTGGCGAGACAAGATTACCTTCCAGCTGCTGAACAATGAAGAGAATAATGAGCACATACACAACCATTATTGGATCCTGAATTAATGCAATTAATATAGCTGGTAAAACACCCAGAGCAGGACCGATTAGCGGAACAACAGCCGTAATTATCACGAACAAGGCGAGAACCAGAGCATAATCCAGGTCAATAACCAAATAGCCGATATACATTAATGTTCCATCCACCAACCCTACTGTCAGCTGGCCAAGGATATAGGACGCGAGTGTACGGTCAATATCCTTTAGAATTGCTTCTCCCTCTTCCATATGTTTTTTGGGGATAAAATTTAACAGATACGGCAGCAATTTATGCCCATCCTTCAAAAAATAAAAGAGAATAAACGGAACCAAAACAAGAACGGTCGCCACACTGGTAATCGCGCCAACGATGGCTGCAATGTTATCGCCAATCGTTTGTGCAAGGTCACTTAGGAATGTAATGGATTTTTGTTTAATTTCTTCAACAGAAAACATCCCGAAATTATTTTTTTCAATCAGCCTTTTGGTCTGTTCAACGGTATTCTCTACTTTTGTCGGCAGTTGATCTGTCAGCTGCTGCGCCTGATCAACAATTTTCCCACCGACGAACTGGATGAATAAATAGACCAATAGTGCTGCAATGGCATAAACAACGATGATTGCCACGGAACGGTTCAAAAATTTCTGTTTAGCAACCAGTTCTACCACAGGTCTTAAAATATAGTAAAATAAACCAGAGATGATAATCGGAAAGAACAAAATCGTAACCAACTTTTGAAAAGGGTTAAGAAAAAAGTCAACTTTTCCGAGGAAGTAAATACAGAGTAATACGATTAATGTTCCTGTCGCATATTTAAAAAACGAATGTCTAATCCACATTCAAAGCACCTTCCTCATTGTTTTTACATTGTTACCCTTTACCTTTTTTACAAGTATACTAAACCGGCAATTCATGGCGCAATCGGCATAATAGATAAATCACACGGAAGTGAATGAAAACCATCTTTCCAGGAAAAAGTATCAGTGTTGGGAGTTGAATATCTTGGAAAATGCATGGATGTCATTAATACCTTTTCTAATAGTTATCGGCATGTCAATATGGTTAAAAAAGATTATGCCCGGATTGGTTCTTGGACTCGTCGTTGGAGCATTGCTTGTTGAGGCTAATGTTCTTGGCGGTGCACGCGAAACAATTACATATATCGTAACCACCCTATCGGACAAATCCAATATTCAAATTATCGCATTCCTTTACTTATTCGGCGGCCTTGTTGGCATGATGACCATATCCGGCGGGATAAAAGGATTCTCCGAATGGATTGGAGAAAAAATACATTCGCAGCGTGGACTGCTAACCTTAATATGGCTTACCCTTCCATTTACATTTATGATGCCAATGTTCCGGATTATGATGATTGGACCAGTAATTAAATCAATTATGGAAAAAATGAAGCTCTCTAAACAAAAAGTGGGACTGACAATGGATGTTTCCACTGAATCCGTCATCGTGCTGTTACCAGTGGCAACGGCGTTCGTCGGTTTTATGATCTCCTTAGTTGAAAGCGGGATTCAAAAACATGGACTTGATGTATCAGCCTATCATATTTTTTTACTAAGTATTCCTTTTAATTTCTTTGCAATTACAACACTAGTACTTGGCCTTGTTCAAACATTTTGGAAGTCGAATAAAAAGGATGAGGAACCAAAGCAAGAAAAAGAGGCAAAAACCGATGAGCCTGATTATCATAAACTAGGTCGTAAAAAAGAATTATCCATGGTTAAAGCACAGCCTTGGAACCTAATTGTACCGTTATTCCTCTTATTGGGCCTGTCTTTATACCTTTTATGGAAAGACGGTGTCGAAAAAGGTGCGGACTCTATCTTTCAGGCATTTTCACAGGCTGATGCAACTTTTGTGATGTTACTTGCCGTCTTTCTGACATTAGTAATCACATTTATCTTTTATATGCTGCGCCGTCAGTCCTTGAACGAAACAATTTATCACTTTTTTGATGGCGGAAATAACCTGATGCAGGCAATTATTTTGTTAGTGCTTGTCTGGTCCTTATCTCTTGTTGCAGAAGACCTTGGTTTTTCTAAATTTATCAGTTCCACCCTCGGGTCTTTTTTGCCAGCATTCACTATTCCTGCAATCATCTTTTTGATTGGGGCAGTTGTTGCCTACTTTATCGGATCATCATGGGGAACCTGGGGATTATTTATGCCACTCGGAATCACACTTGCCACTGTTACCGATTCTTCTTTAGCTCTTACAGTCGGAGCAGTATTTGCAAGTGGAGCGTTTGGCGCACTTGCATCACCACTTGGAGACACTACAATTACAACCGCCTCGATCCTGGATATGCCGCTAGTGGAATATGCCCGATATAAATTGAAGTTTGCTTCCATATGTGCAGGCATAGCTGTTCTTTTATTTCTTGGTGCCGGATTCTTTTTTGTCTGATTATGTTGGGAATTACGGCCGTTGCCCAAGATTTATCGGCCGTTGTTGGGATTTATCGGCCGTTGTTGGGATTTATCGGCCGTTGTTGGGATTTATCGGCCGTTGTTGGGATTTATCGGCCGTTGTTGGGATTTATCGGCCGTTGTTGGGATTTATCGGCCGTTGTTGGGATTTATCGGCCGTTGTTGGGATTTATCGGCCGTTGTTGGGATTTATCGGCCGTTGTTGGGATTTATCGGCCGTTGTTGGGATTTATCGGCCGTTGTTGGGATTTATCGGCCGTTGTTGGGATTTATCGGCCGTTGTTGGGATTTATCGGCCGTTGTTGGGATTTATCGGCCGTTGTTGGGATTTATCGGCCGTTGTTGGGATTTATCGGCCGTTGTTGGATTTATCGGCCGTTGTTGGGATTTATCGGCCGTTGTTGGGATTTATCGGCCGTTGTTGGGATTTATCGGCCGTTGTTTTTTGTTGGATTTATCGGCCGTTGTTGGGATTTATCGGCCGTTGTTGGGATTTATCGGCCGTTGTTGGGATTTATCGGCCGTTGTTGGGATTTATCGGCCGTTGTTGGGATTTATCGGCCGTTGTTGGGATTTATCGGCCGTTGTTGGGATTTATCGGCCGTTGTTGGGATTTATCGGCCGTTGTTGGGATTTATCGGCCGTTGTTGGGATTTATCGGCCGTTGTTGGGATTTATCGGCCGTTGTTGGGATTTATCGGCCGTTGTTGGGATTTATCGGCCGTTGTTGGGATTTATCGGCCGTTGTTGGGATTTATCGGCCGTTGTTGGGATTTATCGGCCGTTGTTGGGATTTATCGGCCGTTGTTGGGATTTATCGGCCGTTGTTGGGATTTATCGGCCGTTGTTGGGATTTATCGGCCGTTGTTGGGATTTATCGGCCGTTGTTGGGATTTATCGGCCGTTGTTGGGATTTATCGGCCGTTGTTGGGATTTATCGGCCGTTGTTGGGATTTATCGGCCGTTGTTGGGATTTATCGGCCGTTGTTGGGATTTATCGGCCGTTGTTGGGATTTATCGGCCGTTGTTGGGATTTATCGGCCGTTGTTGGGATTTATCGGCCGTACTCCCTCGATGGTCATCGAGCTTCGTACGGCCGTTCCATCAGTATTCAACTTTTTTCGCTCTTAACCGCATAAATCATGCTTAGGATATCGTTAAATTGATGCGTTTTCACCTGATAATTGTGATCAATAAACCATTCGACTAATACAGAGCGATCTGCATAAAACTCATCTTCAATTGCCTCAATAGCCTCGGTATTTCCCGATTCATGATAACCCTTTATAACCTGTTCCCGATGATTTCTGTGCAAGAACATAAGGTCCACAATACAAATTTGTCCTTCACCCTTTAATACACGATCCATTTCCTTAAATGCCAGCACTTTTTCTTCATCTGTCAGATGGTGCAGTGCATAGCTCGATACTATGCCATCAGCCTGACTATCCAATATCGGTAACGCCAGGAAATGGCCCTTGCGTGTTTCCATATCAGGATGCTTTCCATTGCAGATCTGAAGCATCTTTTCAGATTGGTCTATCCCGATTACTTTAACACTTTTCGATAAGAGTTTTGAGCCAAGGTTGCCTGTTCCAGCACCAATATCCAGGCAAACATCTCCGGAATTAAACTGTACAGTTTCTACCACTTTTTTCAATGCTTTTTCATAATCCTGATGCACATTAAAACGATATCCGCACATTTTTAAATTACGGTCATATCCTGCTGCCTGTTTGTCAAAGTTCCATTTATCATTCCAGTTCGCCCTTGCATTTTTCAGACCCTTTAGATGTTTCGCCAATAGAAAAATGTCTTCAATTTCGTATGTTTCAGACTTAACACGATCTACCATTACATCTATGGTTTCTATCATGTCCTTCATTTCTATCCATTTTTCAAAGAGCACTGACCGCTGAAGATTCAAATAATCCCTCATGCTCATATCAGGATTCTGCAGGATTTCGCCAATATCCTTTACAGATATCCCAATTTCCCTCATCGCCAGAATAGTACTTATACGAATAATATCTTTTTCCATGAATGTTCTATAATCGTTCTCGCTATCTTTTCCCGGGTAAATCAATCCTTTCTCCTCATAAAACCTGATTGATCTCGATGTTGTATTCAAACGCCTGGCAACCTCTTTAATTTGCATGTAACCATCTCCTTTGCATTCACTATAAACGTTGACGTAACGGCAATGTAAAGAATTATTTTAAAAAAAGCAAAAGCGTGTCTTGTTCAAACCCAATAATCTTAAGCAGTTGGACAATAGAACTAAATACGCACCGCTAAGCCCCAGAGTTGTTCATGGATGCCAGTTACCCATGTTTTAAAGAGCAGAATTTTTATGATATCTTACTCTTTTAAAAAGGTGCTGCCAATAATCTGGCAGCACCTTAAAGGTTATTTATTCATGCTGGCAAAGAAGTCACCTAGTGGATCATCGTCAAGTTCAACTTCCTTTTCATCATCAGATTGAGCATGTATGTCTTCCTGCATATCATCGAGATTAATGTCACCGAGCCTTTCACTTGTGGCGCTTTTTTGCGGTGGCTCCGGCTCACTAGCATTACTGCTGGCCATCTCGTAAATGGATTCATCCATTCCGCTCATTCCATTATTCAGAGAAGAAAAGAGTGAGGTAGCGCGCATTGGATCGCTCAACAGTTGATATAAAATAGTGCCAATCAACGCTTCGGAATGCTCATGCTTAATCCAGCTTTTTTGCGCTTTTGTCAATTGTTTGGGCAGCGGGATTGTTAGAGTTTCACGTTCTCTTGAATATGTCTCATTTACCCCTTTCAGCACATACTGCGCAATTTTGCTGGAAAAATTCCTACGCTCCGTTTCCTTTAACTTTTGCAACAGCTTTAAAATATGGTCTGGTGTATCGGATGGAACACGAAACGTGATTGATTGTCCGCGCTCTATACTTTTTTTAGTATCTGACATACCATCACCCTACTTTGCTTTTTCTGCAGTTTTTTCTTCCTTTGTATCTTTTACATCTTTTGTTGATTTCGCAACAAAATCTGAGATTAGTTTGTAATAAGCATTTGCCATCATCCAGATGCTTTCATTTTCATCCTCAAAGAATTCGATATTAAATCCATCAAGTTTGTTGTTCAAGGCTTTTATATAGTCTTTTAATACTGCAGATCCGCCACCTACAAAATAGCAAATTTCTGATTGCGAATTTTTTGCCCAGACATTACGTAAATAACGGTACTCTTTTTTGGCTAATTCTAATAGAATACGGTCAGTTATATCATGTACGTTCGTCCTGCTCCCTTTTACCATGATATGGTGCCGATCATTTTTACGTGTGATAATATCCACTACGTCACGACGGCTGTCCAGCTCCACGCCATGTTTTGTCCGGATTTCTTCGCGGATCTCTTCAAGTGACTCTGCGACACCTAAATTAAATCCTTGTGCCTTATCATCGTCGACATTGCGGTTGCGAATTACAGCGATATCTGTTGAAAGGCCGCCGATATCCTGAATCAAAATTTGTTTGTCAATTAGATCCTTATTAATGATGTTTCTATCATTATCCATAATAAGGTTGACATATGCCGCGAAGCCCTCAGGATATATTTTCACTTCATCAAATTTAATGTTTACCTTTTTACCTTGATATTTAGGAGTAACAAGGAATTCCACTTGATGAACTGACCCTAACAGCTGTGAACGATATCCGACATCTTTCCCTTCTTTTACTTCACGAAGCGGAAGGCCTGTCCCAAGTGTGTAATTTGCATCAATGACATCATTCTTGCCAGATTTAAAATCTCCGTTACTAACAGCATCCAATGCCAATGAAGCAATTAACATAACGACAGTTTGATCTTCCTCTGATTTACTGCTACCTGGATCAAGCTCTGTTGAGTTATTTGTCTTTGTTGCTAGATTACCAACACGATAAACAGCATTATTCTCCTCCAGGGCAGGGGAGTGGACGCGTATATGTATATTGTCCAGTGGTTCCTTTTCATCAAGTTCCTCGATTCCAATAACAGGACGGTCTTCCATATCACGCGCGATTACATTTGGTATATACAATTCGTTTTCTAGTTTTCCAAAGTTAGCCTTCAATGCATCATTTCCTACATCTACCGCAGCAATTCTAGATTTACTCATTAACTATCAATCTCCTTTCAAAAGTTACTACACTACTAATAATAAATTATCCTCCATAAATAGGCAATCGGTCTTTTTTCGTATTCTTTTTCGTATACATGTTTACGCTTTTGTGTTCGTTGTCAAATCAACATGTACACATATTTGTTTACTTGCAAACTTGTTTGTATTCTTTTTGTGTACATTTTGTTTACAAGTATTCATTTTTGTGTACATTTAAATTTAACCATATATTTCCTTTTTTGTCTGTTATAAATGTCCATTTGAATTTTGGGAAAATTATAATTGTCTAGTGTGAAGTCACAAAACGTTCACATACAATTAGTGGTTTACAATTAACTTTAAAGAATGGAGACTTATACTTACATGGGGAATTTGTCGAAAAACAGGGACCAAGGAAACTGCAATGTTAGCAGCAGCCTTCTTTTGCGTTGGGGTTGCCGGTTACGGACTAGTAACTGAATTGGAATCATTGTTGTTACTTCACCTATTTTATGGCGTTATCGGTGGAATTGGCTTAGGAAATACGTTAGAACTTATAAAGCCCCTCCCTAACACCTAATTGGAAGGGGCTTCAAAAACGGCTATTCTTATCCAAAAGAAAAACTCCTCGTTATTCGTATTTTGGTTACCGTATGCGGCGGCTTTCAATAATAGTTTGTAACTCATATATATTCATCATGTAGGAATCCCTCCCTATTTCCTTGATAGTTCAAGTATAGGCAGAAATTGAATACTCCATAACAGCTATCAGCATGAATTTTCCTCAACCTGCAGACCGATTTTATCCAGGACCCTAGAATATAAAGTTAAATTTATCATTATAAAACAGACAAAAGAATAAGCGAGGGATGTCCCTCGCTATCTCACACATTTATTCAATTACACGATCCCAGAACCGATGGGCAGCAATAGCCTTAACAAAACTAGTGGCAAATTCTTTCATATCATCATCAACGATTACACCAGTACTTTTTGCTTTACCGCTCGCTTCGAGCCATTTTTTACCTTCATGTGTACCGCCAATCGGTTTAAAGTGGGAAAATGCTTCATTTATGAAATAGGCTGTTTCTCTATGGAATTTTCCACTTACATTTTCACCACCGACTACATATATGGCATCAAATAATACAGATTCTCCTGTAAGGAATGTATGATCCACATCCACTATATTCCCATCATCTCCTGTTACCATACCAAGCTTTTCACTAACAATTTCGGGAACTGCGCCATCCGCTTTAAGTGTGTTCAATACTTCAGATACTTCACTGCCCTTAAAACCGTCGCCTAACAACACAGCAACTTTCCGGGTTGCTGCCTTTTTACTGGTGTTTTCCTGACTTAACGCAGGTGATGACTTGATTACATCTGATTCACCTTTTTCAGGGGGCATAACACCGATTGCATCAGCAACTGGCTTTGCTAGTTCCATACTTACATTAGCAAACATATCAACAACTTGCTGTTGCACTGATTCACTTTCTACTTTTCCTAGTTCAAAACTGAAAGCAGCCTTTATATGTTCTCGTTCGGCATCACTCATGCTATTCCAAAACAAGGTAGCCTGCGAGAAATGGTCCTTAAAACTTTCACTGCGTGCACGAACTTTACGTCCTTCCACCTTTTCCTGATAATGGACATAACCGCCCTCTTCCCAACTTGAGGGTGCAGGCGTATTTCCAGCTAAAGAATTATTATGATAGCTTACCTGCCCTTGATTAATCGTTTGTCTGGCTATACCATCCCGTTGATTATTGTGAAACGGACAAACAGGTCGATTAATTGGAAGTTCATGAAAGTTCGGGCCACCTAACCGGCTTAATTGTGTATCCGTATAGGAGAATAACCGGCCCTGCAGCAATGGATCATTTGTAAAGTCGATACCTGGTACTACATGGCCCGGATGGAAGGCAACCTGTTCTGTTTCAGCAAATACATTATCCACATTACGGTTAAGCGTCATTTTACCAATGATTTTAACCGGTACATCTTCTTCCGGCCACAATTTAGTTGGATCTAAAATATCAAAGTCGAACTTAAATTCATCTGATTCATCTATAATTTGCGCACCCAATTCATATTCAGGGTAATTTCCACTTTCAATTGCCTCAAACATATCGGCACGGTGAAAGTCAGGGTTTTTCCCATTAATTTTTTGTGCTTCATCCCATACCACCGAATGAGTTCCAAGCATTGGTTTCCAGTGGAATTTCACAAAGTGTGCTTTACCTTGATCATTTACAAAGCGGAATGTGTGAACACCAAACCCTTCCATCATGCGAAAGCTTCTTGGTATTGCCCGGTCAGACATTGCCCACATCACCATATGTGCAGCTTCTTGATTGTTTGCAACGAAATCCCAAAACGTATCATGGGCAGAGGCAGCCTGCGGAATTTCGTTATGAGGCTCTGGTTTAAGTGCATGAACCAAGTCCGGGAACTTCATAGCATCCTGGATAAAAAATACTGGAATATTATTCCCTACCAAGTCATAATTTCCTTCCTCCGTATAGAATTTCGTTGCAAAACCACGTGCATCACGGGCTAGCTCGCCAGACCCCCGTGATCCGGCAACCGTTGAGAACCGCACAAAAACAGGTGTTTTTTTTGCTGGATCCTGTAAAAATCCGGCTTTTGTATACTCTTTCATAGATTCATATAGTTCAAATTCACCATGTGCTGCGTATCCCCTAGCATGTACAATACGCTCGGGAATCCGTTCATGGTCAAAGTGAGTCATCTTTTCACGAAAATGAAAGTCCTCCATAAGTGTTGGACCACGTTCCCCTGCTTTTAGGGAAAATTCATCCTCAGAGACATTCAGCCCCTGATTCGTTGTCATTTTTTTATCTTTATCCTCCGCTCGAAACTGATCCAGCTGTTCATTTTTTTTGTTCTTGCTCATTTGGAAAGTTCCTCCCTTTGAATAATATTTAATGTTTCTACTCCTTTATTCCCTTGAACTTGGCTACACAAACTATTTGTTTCTTGATTAATTACCATGGTAATGCTAAAATGAATAATATTCACTTATATACGAGGTGACACAAATGCGTGTAAAAAAGCAGGAAAAATATGACGCAATTCTTGAGGCAGCATTTCATATAATTGAGGAAAAAGGTTTTGAAAACACGTCTATTTCAGACATTGTAAAACGTGCAAACGTAGCACAGGGCACATTTTATTTATATTTCAAATCAAAAAATGACCTAGTTCCCGCAATAGCTGAGGAACTACTGACCATCACAAATGACATGCTTACAGACTATGTTAGGGATTCTATGTCCATTGATGAAAAACTGAAAAAGATGATTGATGTGACATTTGAAAATACGAAGAAGTATAAAGCAATTATTGCATTGTGCTATTCAGGTCAAGCCTACGGGCATTCTTTTGGAAAGTGGGAAGAGATGTATACGCCATACTACAACTGGATGGAGAAGCACTTGCTGCAGGCTAAAGAGCAGAATGAAATAGCCCAGGATACCAAAATTGAATTTAGCGTACGCATCATCATTAACACGATCGAACAAACCGCAGACCGTATGTATCTAACAAATAGTATCACTGGGGTTGATAGCCATGAAGATCTCAAAAAAGAACTTTTTAATTTTATAAAACGGGCATTGGTTTAATTTTTATTTTTAAAATGAATGACATTCATTCATTTTAGTGAGGTGTTTAACATGAACTGGATTTTAATCATAATTGCTGGTGTTTTAGAGGTATGCTGGGCCACTTTCCTAGGGTATGCGGATTCATTATTTGATTGGGTACTGGTAGCAGGTTTAATGGTTATTAGCTTCTGGCTGGTCACATTAACCTTCCGTACCCTCTCAGTGGCTGTGGCCTACACTGTATTTGTTGGTATCGGAACAATTGGCACGTATCTTTTTGGAATACTAAGTGGGGAGCCATTTTCCATAAAGCAACTATTTTTCTTTATGCTATTGGTAATTGGAGTTCTTGGTATGAAATTTACTACTAAAGAAGGTGACAAATAATGGCATGGATCCTATTAATGATTGCCGGGACCGAGGAAGTTATCTCGGTAAGTCTGTTAAAATATGTACATGAATACAGGAAAAAGTGGCCGGTCTTCATCATTGTATTAGGTTACGCGCTCTCCTTTACCTGTATGGCGATTGCGATGAAGTCCATAACGCCTGGAGTGGCTTATGCGGTCTGGACTGGAATGGGAAGTGTTGGTATTACCTTGGTCAGCTACTTCTGGTTTAAAGAAAAAATTTATTTACCACAGGTAATATGCCTTAGCTTGATAGTAATTGGTATTGCTGGTCTAAAGTTAAATTAGGCCAGTGGCAGGAATTTAACTTTATATGAAGAATAGATTAGAAAAGAAAATTAAATTCCAGGAGTGATAAATGATGAATAAAATTGGTCAAATCGGTGTGCCAGTAAAAAATATAGAACGTGCTATGCATTTTTACAAGGACTTATTGAGCCTCTCGTTTTTGTTTAACACGGAAGGTATGGCCTTTTTCGATTGTGACGGGGTAAGGCTTATGTTAAGTCTGCCCGAAAAAGAAGAGTTCGCACACCCAAGTTCTGTAATTTACTTTCAGGTTGATGACATTCAGGGGTCATATCAAGAACTCACGGAAAGAGGGATTTCATTTATCAATGAGCCGCATCTGATAACTAAAGCCGGGAACACCGAGACATGGATGGCGTTTTTCAAAGACTCAGAAGATAATACACATGCATTGATAAGTGAATTTGCAAGTTAACAAGGCAGGGGTGGTGCTTTTCTGCACCACCCCTAGTTCACTCGTTTAGCTTAGCCTTCAAATACATGTACTGCGGCTTCTGCAACTTGTGTGTCCTGAGCAACAGCACCGCCACTTACACCTACAGCACCGACTACTTTACCATCCTTTACCAGTGGAATCCCACCGCCAAATACAACAATTTTTCCTTGGTTCGTCGTGTTCAATCCATATAGCTCCGCATTAGGCACTGTCGCTTCAGCTAAGTCACTTGTCGGCATCTTAAGGGCAACAGATGTCCATGCCTTATTTTGTGCTATATCAATGCTCGCAAGCCACGCATCGTCCATACGATGAACTGCAATTAAGTTACCTCCCTCATCCATAATGGAAACAACCATTGGTACATCGATTTTCTTCGCTTCCTTCTCAGCGCCATCAATTAACTTTTTTGCAAGGTCCAACGTCATTTCACTCAAAATAATCCATCCTTTCATTTAAAAAGCTACGTATATTAAACAATTCCCACTTTATCATATTAAAAACATAATTGTATTTTATTAGGCAAACTTAGGAAAGAGTTCCCCGCCCGAGGGAGAGGTTGGCTGATTAGGCAACCTACGAACTAAATCAGAATATCGTTATTGAAACTTAGGACTTAAATAATTATACCTAAGCAAACTAGGCCAGAAACAAAATATAACTAAAAAGGAGCCGAATCAACGGCTCCCCTTTTATTCTGCATCTTTTTATTGCATTTTGTTTTGTTGTGATTGCTGTGTTTGTTGTGCTTGTTGTGTTGCTTGATTTTGTTGGGCTTGGTCAGCTTGCTGACGAGCCTGCTGCACTTGTTGCTGCGCTTGTTGAAATTGTGGATCTTGTTGTGCATTAGCCCCAGCCTGGTTTTGGCAGTTTTGCAATGTTTGCTCCGCTTGCTGAAGTTGTTGCTGCGCCTGCTGCAATTGTTGCGGATCAGCGCTAGCCTGTGCCTGCTGTACTGCTTGCTGGGCCTGCTGCGCTTGCTGAGCAGCCTGTTGAATCTGTTGCTGTGCATTTTGTTGTGCCATAATGTAAAAACCTCCATCCGTTTTTTGAGCTTCTAAGCACTCTGTATGTATCGTTAACAAGAACTCGTAATTTATGTATAGTTAACCAAAGTTTTACAAGGTCTTTTCTAACAGATTGTTGGTTTTGGCACAAATTCTATAAACAAAGAAAAACGCATCTGAGTATGTCAGATACGTTTTCTTTGTTTATACGATTTCTTTTTTCTTTTTAATTTGTTTACTCCGCAGCTGGCCACATGCAGCATCAATGTCTGCACCGTTTTCCCAACGTACACCGCAGTTAATGCCATATTGTTTCAACGTTTCAAAAAATGTCTGAATGGACTCAGATTCACTGCGTTCGTATTGGTTATGTTCATCCACCGGATTATAAGGAATCAGGTTTACATATGTTAAATGACGTTTATCACGCAATAATTTTGCAAGCTGCACCGCTTCTTCCTTATGATCGTTTACATCCTTCAGCATGATATATTCATACGTAATGCGCCGATTAGTTTTTTCTAAATAGTAATCGACCGCTTTCATCAGTTTATCTATTGGGAACGCCTTATTTATTTTCATAATTCGCGTTCTAAGCTCATCATTAGGTGCATGTAACGATATGGCTAAGTTTACTTGAATGCCAGTATCTGCGAATTCATAAATTTTATGTGCAAGACCACTGGTTGATATAGTAATATGCCTTGCCCCGATACAAAGCCCCTTATCATCATTTACCACACGAACGAAGTCAATCATATTCGTAAAGTTGTCAAATGGCTCACCGATCCCCATGACAACAATATGGCTTACGCGTTCATCATTCCCTTGCTCATCGAGATGTTTCTGTACGTTCATGATTTGCTCAACAATTTCTCCGGCAGAAAGGTCACGGCTCTTCTTAAGTAACCCGCTTGCACAAAACGTGCAGCCGATATTACAGCCCACCTGTGTTGTTACACATACGGATAAGCCATAATTAAAACGCATCAAGACTGTCTCAATTAAATTCCCATCTTTCAATTTAAAAAGAAATTTGATTGTACCATCTTTTGATTCCTGTTTAACTGCTTCTTCTAATGTGTATAAAACAAAATGCTCATCAAGCAATGCAATACAATCCTTGTTCACATTGTTCATTTGTGAAAACTCAGTTACCCGTTTTTTATACAACCAATTCCATACCTGCTGCGCCCGAAACTTCTTTTGTCCGTGATCCTCCAGCCATTCTGTCAATTGATCAAATGTAAGTCCATAAATGGATGTTTTACTCATCATTTGTACCCTCTTTCCACGCACGAATTCCTTCACCTTCCTATACTACTGAAAATATGGGTATGAAGCAAATGGTTTATATTTCATTTCTTGCTAAATCAGCCCACATCTCTGTAGCGTCAAATAAGTAAAGGTTGAAATCAGATCCCTGCTATCATGCTTTAACACAGTTACAAATGGCCGTTTCTTATCAATATAGCTCCATAGGCTGTGTGGAATATGGCGCTCACAAACAAGAATTACTTCAGCTCTGCCAAGCTTGCCTTTGAGTATTTTATAGCTTTCTTCATACGGGTTATGAAGTTCAACATGGCATCCGTGACTTTCCAGCCGTCTTTTGTATTCATTTAAGAATCGGGAACCGATTATCAAGACTTTAAAGTTGCCGAACCAACTATAATCTTTGTTTGATCCTTCAGAATTTGGTTTTTTCTTATTTTGCTGGGTATCCTTTGGTGCCTCCATTGCATAAAGCTTTGTAATAGTGGCACCACAATTTTGCAGAGTTGCTTTGGCTGGTCTATCAATGATTAAAGTTTTTCCACTTATATTTTTCAATACATCGCAATTTCTTGGGTGATTTACATCGGTCATATCTACAAATGTCCACTTCTTATTTTTATACGTTATATAGCCTAGATGATCCCGAGCATTATTTCTCATTTTATATTGCTTATTTCGTTTCTTGTTTTGAAAATGAAGCAGACTTACGCGCTTCATTAAAGGATAAAATACATTCTGCCCATTATGATAATAGTGATGAAGGTTTTCTGTAGTAATATGGCTTTGCAGCAGCTTTATCAGATCAGGTAAATTATTAGTAGAGAAGTAATGACTCATGTATTTCATTATTAAACCAGGTTCATTTTCCATTTCTCGATCACGATTTCGATATGTGCTGACCTCTATTCGTAAGTCATCCAATTCCTGTTCCAGATTTCCATATTTGTCCTGTGTCAACAAGTCATGATTTTCTAACTGCTTTCGTAATAAATGGTTGGATTTTTTTAATTGTTTCACCTGATTAGCAAGATCTACCCTTCTTCCATTCTTTTGTTTTAAAGAATGTTGGGTAGTCACTCGTTCTACTAGTTGTTCAGCCTCCATGCGACGCTTTCGTTCCATTTCCAGACGGTTTGCTTGTTCTTCCAATTCCATTTCCAATTCTTTAGCCTTCGAAAGTTTTTGTTGCGATATAATACGTTCATCACCTAATTGAACGATTTTCCTTTGCAGGTCCCGAATTCGTTTATTTTGTTCGTGAATGGTGCGTTTAGTATCTTCAAATTTTTTCCGAACGCTTTCCAACTCTTTTTGAGCCCGTTTCCTTAATCTTTTTTCTTGTGTAATATCCGCCTCTTTACCTATATCTTCACGTACTACGGGGCTTTTTTCACTTAACCTTTTTTTGAATCTTAATTTACTTTTTTCAATTTGTTTTCTCTTTTGTTCAGCGGATTGTTTGCGTAATCTATTGCCGGCAACATGATCCATGCACCCATCCCCTTCACTGATAAGATCTAGGTATCTAGTAAAATTATACTAGATTATAGGTAATTTTACATGGTTCGAATGTAAAAACACAAAAAAACCAGGACCAATTTGATCCCGGTTTTCAATTTCTTCCCGTTAGTATACCTTTATATCACCCGAACTTGTCCGACAATGGACCTTACTTCCTTCAGTTCCCTTAGAAGCGATGAGCAGGTGGTCCGTTTTCTCTTTAACCTCCAACCCGTCAATATTGACCTTGATGCCTCCAGAATTGGCCCTGCATTCCATCCCTATTGATTCAGGTAACTGATCAACATGAACGGTAACATCTCCGCTTGAGGCTTTACAGGTTAAACTACCACTAATTGTCTCGTTTTGATAAACAGCATCCCCTGAAGACGTTTCCAGCGTTGTCTCGTTACATACAATCTCCTTGAGTTTTATGCTGCCGCTGCTAGCATGAAATTTGGCGCCACCTGCATAACTGTCTTTTGCCTCAATATCCCCACTGGAGGATTTCACGAAGAGACGTTCTCTTATTTTTAATCCCGAAATGGTTTGATCTCCGGACGAAGATCTGCTACTCAGTGTTCCTGCGTACACATTATTGATCGTAATATCGCCAGATGATGTTTGAACCTGGACATCATTATACACCTTCTCGGGTAATGTAATTTGCAGTTTAACATCACTATAGCTACTTCCAAATTGAAATCCTGATGAACGGTTATTGGTTTTAAAACTGATGTCCAGTCTGTTCATCTTTTGGTTAATCTTAAACTCATAGTCCTCAGCCAGTTTCTCACTCATTTCCCCTTGTAATAAAATACCTATTTCATTATTATTTCCAGATAAAAGTTCAATGTCCGCCGAGGAAGTTGAAATGTTTAATGATTCGATTAGCTCTCCACGCACCAATTCTTTTTGGTCAATCTGAACTGCATTTTTATTCAAACCAAATAACGCCATTTCAATCACCACTCCTGTCATAGAATTATTACCCTTATTTTAACACTACTCAGCCCCGTATGGGCTCTGTCTAGAGACTGAGTTTCTATGGCCTTAAGTAGTATTTATTTATTACCCGGGGAATAAATAAGGTGCATGCACCCGTTTAACAGCTGAGCATAGCTGGCGATTCAAAATATCTGATCATCTTTTAAAAAAAGACGTGTCGACATGGTCAAATCCCATGTAACACGCCCTCTTTGTGCCTCTTGCAAATTATTTGCTTCCGTTTTTCACCATCGCAGCTACTTCAATTGTACGTTTTGCCTGGTGTTTTACTGCACCTTCAACATCTTCTACCATCTTACCATCCTGGCCAACTGTTACGCTTGTTCCATATGGATTTCCTCCAGCACCAAATAATACTGGATCAGAATAACCAGGGGCAGCTACAATTGCGCCCCAGTGGAACATGGATGTGTATAAGGATAGTAATGTTGCTTCTTGTCCACCATGTGGGTTTTGGGCAGAAGTCATTCCACTAACAACCTTGTTAACCGTCTTACCATTTGCCCAAAGTCCACCTTGCAAATCAAGAAACTGTTTCGCTTGAGATGGAAGGTTACCAAACCGTGTTGGGATACTGAAAATAATTGCATCCGCCCATTCAAGGTCATCTGATGTTGCTTCAGGTACATCCTGTGTTGCGTCAACATGTGCCTGCCATGCAGGGTTTGATGCTATAGCTGCTTCTGGAGCAAGCTCCGGAACTTTTAATACTTTGATTTCGGCGCCTGCTTCTTTTGCGCTTTCTTCTGCCCATTGTGCAAGCTGATAATTGGTGCCTGTTGAACTATAATAAATTACTGCTAACTTTACGTTTGACATATGATTCGTCTCCTTTTTTTTCCTAAATAATGAATCAAGAATACCCATTTATACACTCCCTTATTTGTAACCATTTAGGCAATTAATATTACTGAAAAAGTGTCAATAGGTTACTTTACGTAAGTAAGTATAATAAAATAATATAATAATGTCAAGTAAGTTAAACTAATGAAAGAAAACGAGAGAAAACGAGAGAAACAGCTCAGAAGACTTTGTGAAACATATGTCAAATGAGGCGAATGACTCGGTGCACAAAACAGTGGACAATTGCCAACAACATAGTAAAATCAGCTCAGGAGAGGGCGGGTTTGGGGCAAAACAGCCGATACATCCTCCGAAGTCTTTAAAAAGCTTAAAAAATAAAATCCAAGAAGTTGGCATCACATGAGATGCCAACTTCTTGGATTTATTAGTTAAATATTTACTTCATTCCAGCAACCTTTTCTGAAATGTAAGCTGAAACGTCCGCAATTTCCTGTTTAGAGAGCGTTCCTTCAAATGCTGGCATGCCGCCACCACCGTTTTTAACCTGCTTAACTACTGCATCGTGATCACTTGCAACATCATTTCCTTGCAAGCTTGGGGCACTGCCACCAGCGCCTTCTTTTCCATGGCAGGACATGCAGTTGCTTTGGTATACTTCAGCACCAGCTTTCGCATCTCCTGATGAAGCAGTAGTATCTCCGCCACCATTGTCCTCAGATTGTCCTGTATCAGTGCCCTCATCGTTGCCACCATCATCGCCGCCACCACAAGCAGAAACTACCATTATAATCGCGAGAAATAATAAAGCAACCAGAAACTTTTTGTTTTTCAACATTTTTTCCACCTCCGCATTTAAATTTTAACCATAATTTACTAATTTATTACCTCTAAAAAGCAATATTTAAACCTATTATTTGTTTTTGGTAAATAAATATTCATACTTTTTCTCCAAGAGCAGATAAGTGGACGATTATCTTCATACGACGTATCATTTCTTAATACAAGTTATGTATTTAAGGAGTGATTCATGTGACCTCGAAACAATTCAATCAAATACCACTGTCTGTACTGGACTTAGCCCCAATCACTGAGGGCAGCACCGCTGAACAGTCATTTAAAAATAGCGTTGAATTAGCACAACATGTTGAGAAGTGGGGATTTAACAGGTTTTGGCTCGCGGAACATCATAACATGCCTGGGATTGCCAGTTCTGCAACATCCGTTATTATTGGGCATATCGCCGGTGCAACAAAAAGCATTCGTGTAGGGTCTGGCGGAATTATGCTGCCCAACCACGCGACTTTAGTGATTGCCGAGCAGTTTGGTACGCTTGAAACATTATATCCTGAACGAATTGATCTTGGGCTTGGACGTGCGCCAGGCAGTGATCAGGCAACTTCTTATGCACTTCGTCGTACATTGAACATGCGGGTAGACGACTTCCCAGCACAGGTAGAGGAGCTGCAGGGATACTTTGAAGGCGGAGATGAAAGCAGAGTTCATGCTGTCCCCGGCGAGGGTCTAGAAATTCCGATCTGGCTGCTTGGTTCAAGCGGGTTCAGCGCCCAGTTATCCGCACACAAAGGACTGCCATTTTCCTTTGCTAGTCACTTCGCACCTGACTATACTATTCCAGCACTTAATTTATACCGGGATAACTTTAAACCGTCACGTGTGCTTCAAGAGCCTTATGCTATGCTTGGGGTAAATATTATAGCTGCTGACACGGATGAGGAAGCGCAATGGTTAGCTACTTCCCAACAACAACAATTACTAAGTATTAGAAGTGGTAGACCAAGCAAATTAAAACCGCCAATTGATAATGCTGACGAAGTATGGTCAGCTGCAGAACTTGCCGCAGTTGATAAATCACTTGAATCAGACGCTACTATTATCGGTGGGCCCGATACGGTCAAGCGGCAATTGGAAAACTTTATTGAAAAGACGAAGGCAGACGAAGTCATTGTAAACGCACAAATCTTCGACCAAAAAGCCAGACTGCGCTCCTATGAAATCGTAGCGGAAATGATGGACTAGAAGCATGGGGCTGGGACAAAAGTGATTCAGTCATCGGGAAATCCGAACTATGATTCCAAATTCCTTAATTAGAATTTGGATTAGTTCGGATATTTTTCTTGGCTGTTTTTGTAAACCTTATTGCGAATTGTCCATAAACTGCAACGTAACTAAAAATTATCACCCCGGCGGTCGCTGCGGAAAAACACTGCGCTTTCTGTGGGCAGCTAATGAGCCTCCTCGAGCTTATGCTCGAGGACACTGAAAAAGGTATAGATAGTACACAAACATGTGGATCTATGATCGCATCTTGAATATACTGCGCTTTCCGCGGGCGAGTGACAAGCCTCCTCGGACTGCCGTCCTGCGGGGTCTCGTCGATCTCTCACTTCCCGCAGGAGTCTCCGTATATTCAAGATGCTAGATAAAGGTGAGAGGCTAAATTTATAAAATCTACCACTTTTTCAGTGCTCTTCTTACGCTCTTCGGGGTCTCATCGATGCTTCTGCTCCCACAGGACAAGGAATGCTTCTCCGAATAAACATCGCACGAAGAAAAAGTGCTTTTCTTTTTCGAGGAGTCTCCGTGTTTTTCCTTCGCTAATGGTACTTAGCAACGGTATTATCTGGTCCATCCACTGTTACGATGGTGTCTTACGCTCCGGACCGTTGACTCCTGCGGGAACAGCACGAGTCTTAAGACCCCGCAGAGTGGAAATGATGAGGGCCGACTAAAACCGCCCTTTGCGGGCAACGTCGGCATACCCCTTGCCGGGGCAAGGAGGCTTAGCCGCGCCCGCGGAAAGCAACGGTCCGCTGCGGAAAACAACCCAGCGCATATGTCGCTATTTATATCAACTGCGAATTAGATCCGACTATTTAAAAATTAACGTTTTAAACTGGCTACCCTGTGATTGTTCGTCTTTGACTCAAATATTTTAGTTATGTCCCAGCCTCATCTTTTTTAATTAAATTCTCTCCGTCCTGGCCTGCTTCTCGTTCAACATCTCCACTTTGGCAGGTTCCTTATCCCGAACCTTTCCCTTTAAACCATCCTTTCTCTTTAAACCGCGAAATGGCTTCGATTCGATTCGTCACATCGAGCTTATCCAGTATGACGGAAACATAATTACGAACAGTCCCTGTGGTGATAAATAATTGGCTAGCGATTTCTTTCGTTGTCTTCCCACTTGCGATTAAATGAATAACTTGTTCTTCTCGTTCTGTTAATGGACTTCCAGTACTATATGCCATATCGACCAATTCTGGCGCATAAACTTTTCGGCCGTCCATGATAACGCGAATTGAGTTCGCTAAATCCTCGCTGGGGCTATCCTTGAGCAGATACCCATTAACTTCGGCTTTACGGGCGCGCTCAAAATAGCCTGTACGCGCAAATGTTGTGAGAACAATTACTTTGCAAGGATCATCCCTCAATTCTTCAGCAGCATCCAGTCCGGTTTTCAATGGCATTTCAATATCCATCATACAAATGTCGGGTTGAAATTGTTTCACAAGAGCCAATGCTTCCTCCCCATTATTTGCCATCCCTACTACCTTCATATCGTCTTCCAAGTCAAGTAAAGACCCAAGAGCGCCAAGCAGCATCCGCTGATCCTCAGCAATTACAATACTTATCACGACATCCCCTCCTATTTCGTTTCTTGTTTAATCACGTGCGGGACGTGGATTGTAAGTGTGGTTCCTTCTCCAGAAACAAGCTCCAAATGACCATTTACGAATTCCAGTCGTTCCCTCATACCCTGTAGCCCATTCCTTTTGTATGAATCGATTTCATCCGGAATTCCAATACCATTATCCATTACAGTAATGGTAAGTTCAGTTGGTATCTGTTTAATAATGATCTTACAAAAGGTTGCACCGCTATGTTTCACGACATTAGTTACAGCCTCTTTCATACTCATGCTCAAAACATTTTCAATTAGCAAAGGAACGTTTTTCAGCGCTAGATCACCATCAATTTTGCATTCTATTTGTGCTGCATCCAGTATTTGCTGAACCCGGATGAGCTCGTCCTTTAATTTTGTACCCTTCATCTCAGAAACCATCTCGCGGACTTCTTTTAACGCGGTTCTTGCTGTTTGATGAATATCATTTATTTCATTCTTAGCAGCGTCAGGCTTGATACTAACTAATTTTCTGGCCAAATCACTTTTTAATCCAATAAGTGACAGCTTTTGTCCAAGTGTATCATGTAAATCACGGGCAATCCGATGCCTTTCCTCCATTACAACCAATTGAGAAATCCGCTTGTTCGCCTCTTTTAATTGGCTTTCCAGCTTTTCCTGTTTGTTGCGATTATACAAAGTAAATGGCAACAAGATAACACCAATCACACTTATAATAATGAATGGAATCTGCATTAAAAATGCTTCACTTTGGGAAATAAAACCGATACTCACCGCAGCAAGGGTGGTTACTAAATGAACAACATATAACGTAATAAAACCGACTTTGTTTTGCAAATTCCCGATATAAAATGCAAGAAATAACGAAAAATAAACATAGCCAAAAAACAATGTCATCACAATGCTTATCGTCATTTCAATACCCACAGATAAATAAACAGACCAGCCTTCTGATAGAAAGGATAATCGGTATGTGGCAAAAAACAGAATAATCATCGTAATACCAATAATGATTTCTATTGTTGTTGATGAGTGAAATATAAAATAGAAAGGGAGGATACAGAATATAATCCATGCATAGGAACTAAGCCCTGTATTCCTTGGAATAATGTGATACCAATTTCGCAAAACCAGCCCTCCTTTTCCTAATGGTTAGTAAAAATAAAATTTGGCTCTGTTAAGCTAACTTAACGGGCGCTTCCGCTTTTCTTGTCCAGCTTCAGCGCCCAGTGCCTAGCAAATAGTTAGTCCTGATGAATGTACGTATAGTTCAACGTACTTTCACAGTCCTATCTATTTGTACGCCACTTAACAGGCGCTTCCGCTTTTCTTATTAGTATACCAATAAGGCCCTTCATTACTAGCTGAAGGGCCCCGCAAATAGGTTCACTTATTTCTCCTGAAAACTTGATCTTCTTGTGTTTATTTTTACATGTGCATCTGGTTTTTTCAAAAGTTCTTTAACATCCTTAAAACTTTTAAACGACCGGCTTGCTTCATCATACAATCGAAAACGAAGTGATTGCAAGCTCGATGCCAATGTTATTGTTGTTGCCTGCTGTAGTGGTGGTGTAGATTCATGCGCCTGTTCCAGCTTGTAGTTGGGGACCCTTGGACTTAAGTGGTGCACATGGTGATACCCAATGCTTCCAGTTATCCATTCCATTACTTTTGGCAGTTTATAATACGAACTTCCGTCAACAGCAGCCTTTACATAGTCCCATTCATCTTCATTCTCAAAATACGAATCCTCGAACTGATGTTGCACGTAAAACAACCAGATACCTAGTGAACCTGCTATAAATAATATTGGAAGCTGGATAATCAGAAACGCCTGCCAGCCAACTACCCATATCATGAAAGAATAGAGTAGAACGATAGATATATTTATTAAATACGTGTTGAAGCGCTCTTTTCGTTTCGCGCCTTTTCGGTTAAATCGGTTCGATATTAAATAAAGGTAGATTGGGCCAAGGCCAAACATAACCAATGGATTCCGGTATAAACGATAGGACAGTCTGCCCCAAAACGATGCAGCAACATATTCATCTACCGTCATTACCCATACATCACCGGTACCGCGTTTATCAAGATTACTGCTTGTCGCATGATGAATAGAGTGATCGCGTTTCCACTTTTCGTAGGCGAACAAGGTAATAATCCCAGTTATGTTCCCCACTATTCTATTGGCCCGTTTATTTTGAAAAAATGACATATGTGTACAATCATGAAAAATGATGAAGATTCGAATAACAAACCCTGAAGCAATGACCGCTAGTCCAAGTGTTAACCACATAGAAATGGATAAACTTTGGTATGCAAGGAACCAAAGCAGGAAGAACGGGAATAATGTATTAATTAATTGTTTGATGCTTGCCTTCGTATCTGAAGTTGCAAATGGTGCGACGTTTTTTCTTAATTGTGCTTGCTTCTGTTTACTCATAACATCCTCCTATGATAAGGATTAGAATTTGTTTATTTATTCAATCTTAATCATATATGGGGACGTTATAGTAAATAAGTCATAAACGTCAAGTAGCATACATGACAGATGTCATGTATGCTACTTAGAGTTAGTATTACTTTGCAAATGTATCGGGCATTACGACCGCAACAACCTCACCTTTTGCACAGACCTTGCCATCCGCATAAACTTCTGTATGGACCTTCCATTTTTTTGGGTGGATTTTCTCAAGTGTTCCAACTGCTTCTAATGGAACACTATGTGGTGTCGGTTTCATGAAATCAACATGCAGCGATCCTGTCACAAAGCGTGGTGGCTCAACACCGTCGCCGGGCTCATGCCCATTCTCCCGGTGTAAAGCAAGGGATGCTGACCCAGTTCCATGACAGTCAATCATCGAGGCGATCAAACCACCATAGACAAAACCTGGTATTGCTGTATGTTCTGGTTCCGGAAGATATGTAGTTGTAGTTTGCTCACCTTGCCAGCCTGTCCTAAAATGATGGCCACTTTCATTCATTCTTCCGCAACCATAGCACCAGGCAAAGTCTGCTGGATATTCATCCTGTACAGCGTTTTTAATTATTTCTGACATAATTGCCTCACTCCTCTTTTAAAGTTAATATTTTCTGACTTAGTCGTCTATTTTAATTATACATGGTTTTTTAATCATTGAAATCACTTCATTTATAGATTTCCTAGTTTTCCATTGTTATTTTTGGTAATCTTAAGGTAGATGCATTTTATTCAATAGAGATGAGGTTTTTTTATGAAACGATTAGTTATTTTAGGCGGTGGATATGGTGGAATTCGTCTTTTATCAAACTTGCTTGATAACAGTCTGCCAAAAGATGTTCATATTACAGTAATCGATCGAAATCCATACCACTCTCTGAAAACTGAATTTTACACAATTGCTGCTGGAACTGTTTCGGATAAGGATGTGCGCATCGAATTTCCTGAACATAATCAAGTATATTACGAGTTCTGTGAAATAAAGAAAATCGATACGGATAATCAACAGATTTTGTTTCAGGACAAGAGTGACACTGTTCCCTATGATTATTTAGTTATTGCTCTGGGGTGTGAAGATAATTATCACGATGTCCCAGGCGCAAGTGAATTTACTGAAAGTGTTCAAACCTTTTCAAAAGCAAGACATGCCGGTTTGGCAGTCGGGGACCTGAAGGCATTTGGTAAAGTTTCAATTGTAGGCGCAGGACTTAGCGGCATTGAAGTAGCTTCCGAAATTCGTGAAAGCAGATCTGATTTAAATATCCGTCTGCTTGACCGCGGGGAAACAGTCCTAAGACCCTTTGACTCCAAAATTCAAGAATATGTTGAAGATTGGTTTCGAAAAAACGATGTGGAAGTAGTGCATAATGCCAATGTGGAATACGTTGAAAAAGACGGTGTCTGCAATAACGGAATATGCTACGTCAACGATGTAACAATCTGGACAGCAGGCGTTCAACCGAATTATTTGGTAAGAGAATTGCCTTTTGAAAAAGATTCACAGGAAAAAATCGTGTTGAATAACTTTTTCCAGGTTCCTACTAATACAAATGTATATGTTGTCGGTGATTGTGCCTCATCTGAACATTCCCCAAGTGCACAATTGGCTAGGCAGCAGGGAGAACAAATTGCTGATATCCTTTCTGCGGTTTTGCAAAACGAGGAACCAAAGCAGCCAAAGGAAATAAAACTAAAAGGTACACTCGGTTCATTAGGGAAGTCAGACGGGTTCGGAAATATGTTCCAGAAGCCAGCCACCGGGTTATTACCACGTTTGGCAAAAACCGGTGTGCTATGGCTGAATAAACGACATTAAGTCTAATGAGACCGAGACAAAGGTTCTTATTCAAAGAGAAATCCGAACTATAGATTCAAATTTTCTTCAATTGGAATCTGAATTAGTTCGGATATTTTTCTTGGCTGTTTTTGTCTATAAACTATGACGTAACAGCACCGCGTTATTTCCTCTTCAGGCAGTCGGCGTACTTTAGGAGGCTCATCAGCTGCCCTCGGAAAGTGCAGTGTTTTCCGCAGCGGTGGCAGGGCGCCGAACATGATTGTTAGTTATGTCTCAGCTTCTTTTCTATATTCTATATATGGTGCTGGTACTTTTTCAGGTCAATTCGACCGTCCTGACCTACCCCAATTCCTTCGCTCTCAAGCAGGTTTTTCTGGGTCCAGACGCCTTCATCACTATTCAATGCTATCTGACCGTGTATGTTTACAACGCGGTGCCATGGTATGCCGTATTTTCTGCTCATTGAATGCAGAATCCGGGCTACCTGTCTTGCTCCCCGTGGGCTGCCAGCGACCCTCGCAACCTGGCCATACGTCATGACAGTTCCTTTGGGTATTTGTTTAAGAATGGTAATTACCTTTTCAGTGAATGGTTTCATAACGTTTCCTACTTCCGTACATTTTGCATTTATGGGTGGATACACAAAGCGAATTATTGCAACAAGCATAACATGTATTATCCGATTGTTTAAAAGGAGGTAGTGTTATGTTGAATAGAAAACCGAGGCGACGATTCCCCCGCTTTTGTATCTTTCCCGGTTATAACTGGTGCGGACCTGGATGCAGTGGACCTGGCGCACCAATAAACAAGGTTGATGCAGCGTGCAAAGCGCACGACGAGTGCTACCGAAGAACTGGAGCATATTGCAAATGTGACCGTGAATTCATCCGGCGGTTACAATCCTGCCGTAACCCTCATACAAGAGAAGGACGTCAAGCAAACGTTATTTACAATTACATGAAAGCACAGTCATTTTTCACATGTGGCTTTTAACAGCACACCAGCATAAAACCAATATAGTCTGCCCGGAAGACACTAACACCACGATTCCGTCCATCAAAATTATTTGTATACTTACGGCTTATAAAGAGGATAGAAAGAGATTCATTCAAGGAGAATATTATTATGCAAAACACCCCGCCGAATGTAAATTCGGCGGGGTGTTTGTTAATCTTCTTCTTTTTTACTAACATACTCATTTGGTGCCTGATTGCCATGTGCATTATGATTCTTAAACTGGCTCTTTCGTCCATTTCGGTGTTCACCGCTATTTTTATTTTCCTTGAACTGATTATTGAATTCCTTTTCTTTATTGACCATTTTCATGCCCCTTTCAAAATGCGGAATTTATTCTAGTTTTTGGTGAAGAACCTTCCTTTATTCACTCCATTGTTATTTTTGATAAATGGACGCATTAATCAACCCCCCGATTAATAAAACAGCCGCTGTCAGATAAAACCAAACCATTAAAACAATAATATTTCCTAATTGACCATAAAATAAGGAATAATTGCTGAAAGTCACGTATTTTGAAAAGCCGATTGAAACTACCTGCCACCCAATTGTTGCAAAAATAGCCCCCGGATAAACTTGGTTCCATGTCAGCCTAACACTTGGCACAACCATGTATAACAATAAAAAGAAAATATATAAAAATAAGGTACCCATACCCCACTTAGCAAAAAACCACAAATCAAACCATAAATCCTGTATTTGCAGCTTCGGTAACACAAAGGTACGTACAATATCCTCTATAATTGGCACAAGAAGCGATAATGATAAAATAATCATAAACCCAAGCGTAAGCAGCAGATCACTGAAAATCCCCCGCAGAAAGAATGACTCCCGCCTGATGTCATATGCTTTATTTAAGGACCGCACGAGCGACTGTATTGCCATTGATGCAAGCCAAAACACAGCTGCAATTAGTCCAAATGACAACCATTGGCTTCGTCCCTTGGCCAGGATGTTTTCAAGTGTACTGCTGATTATCTCGTAGGTTTCGTGAGGTGCAAATGGCCTAATCATCACTAAGATATTTTCAAGATTTACTGGCAGAAAACCAATAAGTGAAAAAATAAAGATGAAAAAGGGAAACAGAGACAGCATAAAATAGTACGCCATTTGTGCAGACTGGTCATAGAATCGCTCAGCGAAAAAACGGGTAATAACTTGCTTCGTTGTATGAATAAATAGCATTGTTGCTTCTCCTCCCGCTACACTTTATTGTTTCATTTTATGATGAAAACCGTTCATTATCCCTGCTAACTATTTTTTCTATTTCTTTTTTCCTTGCCAAATACCATCATGAAGGACAATTCGTACAACTTCCGCATAACCTCATAAAATTTTTATAAGAAATTTTGATAGAATGTGATCCATTCGTCTATCAAATTCGTTAGCTTTATGTAGAAGGATAAGGGAGGTGAGACTGTGAAAGATATTACACAAATTTTAAGCAACATACTAGGCGGCAGTGTCAACGATTCCGGTAATGTTGATTTAGACCTTAGCGATTTACTGTAAAATTTAACCAGTAAAAAGTTATTAAAACTATGTTTAATTTACCTTAAGAAAGTGAATTTAAATTTTTGTGGGCAATCCCCCACAAGCAAGTGAAAAAATTTTAATTAGCGGTGGTGATATCATGTTAGACGCAACACAACTTCTTAGCGACATTCTAAACGGTGATGTCAACGATTCTGGTAATGTTGATTTAGACATCAGCGATTTACTCTAAGATTTAACTAAAATGAACCAGGGAATTGTAAAATTTTTACGGACAAGCAGTTTACCGTGTTGGAGGTGATATTGTTATGGATATTACACAAATTCTAAGCGACATTCTAAATGGCAGTGTCAACGACTCTGGCAATGCTGATATTGATCTTAATGATTTACTCTAAGACTTATGAATGAAGTTGAATAAATCAAACACTATACATTCGGAGGTGATACCATGTTAGACGTAACACAAATCTTAAGCAACATTCTTAACGGAAGTGTCAATGACTCTGGCAATGCTGATATAGACATCAGTAATTTACTATAATAGTTGCAGTTAACTATCAGTTATAGTTTGAACTTAAAAACCGGGGTGATATTCGCCCCGGTTTTTATACGTTCTTAAAGTGGCGGTGATGAATACATGAGGAAACTTGTTAAATTATTGAAAGCCTATCGAATACAGGTAGCCGCAGTATTACTGCTCACCCTATTACAAGCCCTGCTCCAGCTCTATCTTCCAACATTGATGGCAGATATGGTAGATAAAGGAATTGTAAATGGTGATATACCTTATATTATAAAAATTGGCATATTCATGCTGCTGGTTGCAGCTGGAACTGTTATTTTTTCTATTTCTGCAAGCTTTTTCTCTTCAAGGATTGCAATGGGGTTTGGAAGGATCCTACGAAAAAAAATGTTTGCACATGTTGAGAACTTTTCTCTGCAGGGTTTTGACAAAATAGGGACATCTTCATTAATTACCAGAACAACAAATGACGTTATGCAGGTCCAGCAAGTGCTGACAATAATTCTGCGGATACTAATCATGGCACCTATGATGTTTATTGGCGGGATTTTCTTTGCAGTATCCACAGATCCGAAACTATCCTTAGTTATTATTGGAGCAATTCCTATTATTATTCTTGCCATTATACTAGTAGCCAAAAAAGGGATTCCACTTTATAAAACAATGCAGGAAAAACTGGATCAGATGAATCTCGTTTTGCGTGAAGGACTCACAGGTGTCCGGGTCATCCGTGCATTTGATCGATCCGCTCATGAAGAAAACCGGTTTAATGAAGCAAGCTTTGATTTTACTTGTACTGCTATTAAGGTAAATAAATTAATGGCGACATTAACTCCATTTATAATGTTAGTTTTAAACTTTTCCATTATTGCCATTATCGGATTTGGGAGTATGCGAATTAGCAGTGGCGATATCCAGGTAGGTGATTTGATGGCATTTATTCAATATGCCATGCAAATTATGTTTTCCTTAATTATGGCTTCCATGATGTTCATTATGATTCCACGTGCCTCTATTTCTGCAGACAGGATAAATAAAGTGCTAGATGCTGAGCCAGATATTAAAGATCCTGAACAAATTAGCGACCCTTTAGACGTTACCGGCCATATTAACTTTGAGCATGTAAGTTTTAGCTACCCTGGCGCTTCTGTGCCTGTACTTGCCGATATATCATTCCAGGCAAATCCAGGCGAAGTTATTGCTATTATCGGGGGCACCGGTTCAGGAAAATCTACCCTTCTTGATCTGATACCAAGGTTTTATGATGCAGGAAAGGGTTCCATTACAATTGACGGTGTAGATGTTAGAGACATCACACAGAAGAAATTAAGAAGGAACATCGGATACGTTCCGCAAAAGTCAGTTCTTTTTACAGGATCTATAGCAAATAATATTCGCTATGGAAAAGAAGATGCGACAGATGCTGAGATAAGGGAAGCTGCAGATGCTGCACAAGTGACGGGGTTTGTTTCTGAAACGGAAAATGGCTTCGACTCAGTAATCAGCAGAAGCGGTGCGAATATTTCTGGTGGCCAGAAACAGCGTATTTCCATCGCACGTGCACTTATAGATAAATCCAGTATCTATCTTTTTGATGATAGCTTCTCCGCACTCGACTTAAAAACCGAGGCAAAATTACGGGCATCGCTACAGGATAAAACCAGGGAATCAACGGTAATAATAGCCGCCGGACGGATCAGTACTGTGATGGATGCTGATAGAATTATTGTGTTAAACCAAGGAAAAATGGCAGGCACTGGGACACATCAAGAACTGATGGAAACATGTGAGGTTTATCAGGAAATAGTGTCCTCACAGCTTTCAGAGGAGGAAACAGCATGAGTGGAAAACATCAGCATGCACGTCAAAGCAAAAAACAAACTAAGAGCGCGCCAAAAAACAAACCAACTCCAAAGATTAAGGACTTTAATGGAACGCTAAAAAGGCTCGTCTCCTACCTGAAACCACATAAAATTGCATTGATCGCCGTATTTATTACTGCTATCTTTAGTACTATCTTTGCCATTCTCAGCCCCAAAATAATGGGACTTGCCACAACTGAGTTATTTCAAAGCATGGTGACAAAAATCAAAGGAGATTCAGGGAATGGAATTAACTTTGACTATATTATAAATATCTTGCTCATTTTAGGTGTACTTTATCTGTTAAGTGTTGTGTTCCAGTATATTCAACAATATATCATGGCAGGTGTTGCGCAGAAGACAGTCTACACGTTACGTAAAGAGGTGAATGAAAAGCTTTCGCGTCTCCCACTGCAATTTTTCGATTCAAAAACGCATGGTGAAGTATTAAGTCGCGCTGTTAACGATCTTGAGAATATCAGCAGTACCTTACAGCAAAGTTTAATGCAGTTCATTACATCCATTGTGACGTTAATTGGGGTTGTGGTGATGATGCTCACAATTAGTCCATTAATGACCATTATTGTTTTGTTGACTGTGCCACTCAGTTTCATCGTTACCAAAAAGGTTGCCACCCGTTCACAAAAATATTTTCTCAGGCAACGCAAAACGCTGGGCCAATTAAATGGTCATGTCGAGGAAATGTTCAGCGGTCATAAAGTGGTCAAAGCCTACAACCGTGAAGATCAGTCTATTGCAGATTTTAATAAATTGAATGAAGGTCTCTATCAAACAGGCTGGAAAGCACAATTTATTTCCAGTGTTATCTCGCCCCTTTTGAAATTCGTTAATAATAGTGTATACGTATTAATTTGCGTTATTGGCAGTCTGCTTGCTACACGACAAGCAATTCAAGTTGGTGATATTCAGGCATTCATCCAATATATCAGGCAGTTTTCCCAGCCCATCACCCGGGTTGCCGGCATAGCAAATGTAATACAATCTACAATTGCATCGGCTGAACGTGTCTTTGAAATCCTTGATGAGGAAGAAGAAGTGGTTTCATCGAATTCCACGGAAGTTAAGTCTCCAAAAGGGGCAGTGAGCTTCCAAGATGTCAATTTTGGCTATACAAAAGATCATGCATTGATTGATGATTTGACAATCAACGTAGAACCGGGGCAGACGGTGGCAATTGTTGGCCCGTCCGGAGCAGGAAAAACAACCCTAATGAATTTGCTCATGCGCTTTTATGAGATAGACAATGGCGCCATTAAAATTGATGGTATTGACACGCGTACGATGAAACGCAGTCATGTACGGAATTTATTTGGTATGGTGCTTCAGGATGTATGGCTTTTTAATGGAACAATTCAGGATAATATTGCGTATGGCCGTGAAAATGTTACCAAAGAGGAAATTATTCATGCTGCCAAAGCCGCCCATGCCGATCACTTTATCAGAACACTCCCCGATGGGTACCAAACCATTTTAAATGAGGAGGCATCTAATATATCCGTTGGGCAGAAACAGCTTCTGACAATTTCCCGGGCCATTATTGCGAATCCAGCAATTCTAATCCTGGATGAGGCGACTAGCAGTGTTGATACACGGACAGAGTTCCAGATACAACATGCGATGAACAAATTGATGAATGGAAGGACAAGCTTTATTGTCGCTCACAGACTTTCCACAATTAAAAACGCAGATACAATACTCGTTATGGATAAAGGCAGTGTCATTGAGAAAGGAAGCCATGATGAATTATTAGCAAAGGACGGTTTCTACGCGGATTTGTACACAAGCCAATACGCAAGGAAAGCGCAAGTGCCCGTTTAGTAACGTACAAACTAAGTCCGTGCAACACAGGTGGTTCGATGTTGTTACGTGAAACGATATTGAAATGTCAAGTTTGCTACTATCTAATTTTTTCAAAGGTAACCCGATTCGCCAAGTAATCACAAATAACGTAGATAATTACGTAAATTGGAACTGAATAGATATACTGCCAGCCGGTTAGTACATAATAGCCAGTCCAGACAAGAATCGGTTCCGCTAAAAAAGAAGTAATAAGACCGAACAGCAATCCTTTTATCCAAGGCGAAATGTGGGGCTTTATCTGTATAAAGAACATAATGGCTACAGGCAGCATACAGAAGTGAAACGGTGCCCATGCTGGAAAAGTTGGAAGTGGTTTCCCCGTGTAATACCATAATCCGAGCGCAACCCCAATATAGTCCATACAGACACTAACAATGATCGAAAACAATCCTGCATATAAAAGTCGGTGGGTACTATCCCTTTTTCGATAACGGATCCATAGTACCCACGCACCCGCACTTACTAGTAAGGCTATCCACCAATCCCAGTGCAGCAGTGTTTCATCCTGCCACAGATTGCCAAATTCCTCATGCAGCTGGTGGAACTTCTCATAAAGACCGCCTACCTGATCTATTTTTTCTTCTTTCATGAACATTACCACCTTCGTTTAGTTCCATCTAACATTCTTAATAATGAATCTGCTCTTTGGTATTGTTGGCATACGAATCATGCTGAATTTCGCATTTTGCCTGGGCACTTTATAGTCCACATGATTTGTAAGGAAATTCAGGCTCGTTTTCATTACTTCCACTGTGACCCACTCACCTGCGCAGCGATGTCCCATATAGTCGCCGCCACCTTGCGGAATAAAATTAAATGGGCTTCCTTGAAAATCTCGAAATCGCTCCGGGTTAAACTCATTTGGGCTCTCCCAAATGGCAGAACTATGATTTGGTCCATAAATATCAAGCAATACCAATGTTCCTTCCTTAAAGTCATGATTCCTCCAAGTAAATCTCTTACGTACACGTGCACCTAGAAACGGACCAAATGGATAAAAACGGCGAACCTCCTGGACAAACATTTGGCTATAATCATTTTCATTTGATTGTAACTTCCTGCGTGTTTCAGGGTGAAGATGCAAAGCCAAAGCACCAAATGTCACGTATCTTGCAATAGCAACAATCGGTCGTAGAATGTTGATCAATTCTACCGCAGCCATTTGCCTGCTCATTAATTTGCCGTTTAGATTTCGGCGCCATGACATAGCATATAAGGCTGTATGTTCATCAGCAATCACCTGCCCTGAACGAACCTGTTTAATCATCGTCCGGATCCATTTTTCCGCCCGTTTCCGTGCTCGTTTACCTTTTTGAAACCTTGGTCCAACAGCTCCAAACGCATCGATCATCGAACCAAAATCATTGGCCCGTTGTTTTAATTCCTTTGCCCATAATGGCACGCCCGCCCATTGACATGCTATCCGGCACATAATCTCCTGTGTCTCTTTAAAAAAGATGATCCGGTTCTTTCGGACCCATTTATCTATTGCATATTGCCACTGCTCGGTCGTAATAGTACGAAGTTCATCTAGATGTTCGGCTGTCATTAATGACATAAATAATTGTTTACGGTGCTTATGCTCAGCATTGTCCATGGTTTGCACACCGTTTTGCCCAAATAACGTTTTTTGCACTCGTATAGGTGCCGCGCCTTTTCGACGGAATATTTCTTCATTATAAAAAACCTTTGCGGCTTCACTTCCACTTATACAAACAACCTTTTGTCCAAGTAGATGTGTAGTAAAAATATCCGAATCAAAACGCCTGCATCTATTTGGAATATAGTGATATCCTTCAGTTAATAGCTTAATACTGTTATCTAAGCCCTTTTCATGTGGAACATTACTTTCCTGCATACTCATTTACGTACACCTTTCCATTATCAGATTTTCTATTATCATTTGTTCGTATCATTTTATTATCCAGGTTGAGGCATCTGCTTTGACTGGGAAAGTATTGTGCTGTATCTTATGAAGGTGAATTCAAAGTAACTTTATCAGAATACAGCATGATAATTTTAAGCAATTTTTCAATAAATACCTGGGAATAATAGCATATAGGGAGGTCGTCGTTTAATGAAAACAATATGGAGAGGTTATATCCATGCATCGCTTATTTTGAAGATTACTGTAGCACTAATTCTCGGCATAATTGTTGGGATTATCTTTGGGAAAGATGCGGCCGTTTTAGCACCATTTGGGGACTTATTAATTCGTCTGCTTAAATTCCTTATCATTCCGCTAATATTATTCACACTGATTGTTGGTGTCAATCAAACAAAAATTGGAAACCTTGGACGCATGGGCGGAAAAGTATTTGTCTATTATTTATTGACATCCGCATTAGCTATTATTGTTGGAATCGCCGTGGCCAGCATTTTCAGCCCTGGTACAGGAATGACATTGGATACTAATGAAAAATTCGATGTTCCAGAGAACCCGGGCACAATAAGTGTTCTATTAAATATTGTTCCGGACAATATCATTACTGCTTTTAGTGAATTAAATCTATTAGGCATCATTTTTACAGCAATTGTATTTGGAATTGCCATTTCTTCATTACGGTCATCGAAGGAGCATGCGAAGCTCGGAGAAAGCGTATATAAAGTAGTGGACGGACTTAATGAGGCGACACTGTCAATCATGAAAGTAATCCTTCAATATGTGCCAATCGGGATTTTTGCGATCATTGCTAAAACGGTTGGAAACCAAGGTGCTGATACATTATTATCTCTCGGCAACATGATCCTTGTTCTTTATGTTGCATTACTAGTACAAGTTGGAATTTACGTTATATTCATGCTTCTTGCCAAAATTAGGCCTGCCCGATTTTTTACACAGGCACGCACACCAATGATTACTGCCTTTGTCACCCAAAGCAGTTCCGGTACCTTACCGCTAACATTGGATGCGGCCAAGAATTTGGGTGTCTCAAAAGGCATATACGGGTTTAGTTTACCCCTAGGGGCAACAATCAACATGGATGGAGCCGCAATCCGTATTGCTATATCAGCCGTATTTGCAGCAAATATCGTTGGCGACCCCTTAAGTTTCACGGACATGCTGCAGGTAGTGTTAGTCGGAACATTGGCTTCTGTCGGTACTGCAGGTGTTCCGGGCGCTGGCATCATCATGATTGCCACCGTTTTTGCACAGCTTGGTCTGCCGATGGAGGCGGTCGGATTATTAACAGCAATTGATGCACTGGTCGGCATGGGCTGTACAGCACTGAATGTAACCGGTGATTTGGTCGGTACAACAATCATTAATAAATCAGAAGGAAAAAATAGTGAAGAACAATTAGCATAAGAAATCGGAGACTGCATTTTATATTACTTTTGCAGTCCCTTTTTCAATACCAATAAAAGCATATTGAACCTGATTCTCTATAAGAAGTGGTATAATAGAGAATAATCATACATATTAATATAGTGAACTTAATAGGAGGCACAATATGCAGGAAGAAGACATGCCACGTAATTTCGAAAATATTAAAGAAGCCAACCGTCCAAAAAAGGCTGCTAAATCCAGGCTACTGAAGCGAATAATTTTTGTACCAATCGGTGCAATGATTGTGGCAGTTGGACTGGAAATCTTTTTAGTTCCCAACAACATCATCGATGGAGGTATCATTGGCATCTCCATTCTTACATCCTATCTGTCCAATATAAATCTCGGTTTACTGCTTGTCCTCTTTAACCTTCCATTTCTAATACTCGGCTACAAACAAATTGGGAAAACCTTCGCAATCACAACTTTAGTCGGTGACCTAATTCTCGGGATTGGTGTAGCGTACCTGCACGACATTCCTGTCATAACAAATGATTTGCTGCTCGCCTCTGTTTTTGGAGGGATGTGTCTTGGTGTTGGAGTAGGACTCATTATCCGCCATGGTGGATCACTGGATGGCACAGAGATTTTGGCAATTCTATTTAACAAGGCAACCCCATTCTCAGTTGGTGAAATTGTCATGTTCATCAATGTCTTTATTCTGGGAAGTGCCGGTTTTGTTTTTGGATGGGATCGTGCCATGTATTCACTGATTGCCTACTTCATTGCCTATAAGACGATTGACCTTACGATAGAAGGATTGGATCAGTCCAAGTCGGTATGGATTATTAGTGACCAGCACCAGGAAATTGGTGACGCAATTAACGCACGCCTTGGACGGGGTGTTACTTACCTCAATGGTGAAGGTGCATATACCGGGGACGATAAACGGGTGATTTTCACTGTCATTACCAGACTTGAAGAAGCTAAGGTGAAAAATATCGTAGAAGAAAAAGATGACTCTGCATTTCTGGCAGTCGGTGACATTCACGACGTTAAAGGCGGACGATTTAAGAAAAGGGCTATTCATTAGTGCATATTTTGGAAGTAATTATATTCCCGCAAAAAATTGCGGGATTTTTTTATTGCTGTTTTTGTAATCTCTTTTCAATATTTCAAGGTAAATATGGAAAATCATAGTTCTAAATACTTATAATATTGTAGTATATTCGAACCATTTTTCTGTTTTTCTGGTAAAAATATTTACAATATTTTACCTAGACACTATTATTAGATTGTTACCAAACTTCTTTCTTTCGGGGGTAAGTTTTACTAGATTTACTATACATAATTGAGAAGGGGGTACGATACATACTTAAATAAGAGATTTAAGGGCGGTTAAATCTACTACTTTTAGGAGGAAACAGATTCTATGATGAAAAAAGGACTCATTCTTACCACAACCCTGGCACTTTCATTAGGGTTTGGCACAGTAAACGTTGGCGCATCATCAGTACCTGATTCTAGTAATCTAGCCAGTAAGGTTTCAGCCACAGTTGGATCACCAACAGATTTGGGAATCGCTAATGATGAGAAATTAATAGAGATGCTAAAAGAGAACGGCACGATTGCACAGGATGCAACTGCTGAAGAAGCACAGAAAGCACTGCAAAAGTTTTTAAAGGCAAAGGCTGATAATGCAAAAAGTACAAAAGAAGATTTGCCAAACGGCTTAGATGTAAAAATGAAAGATAAAAAGAAGAAGCATGATAATGGTCTTACAAATGGAAAAGGCAATAAACTGGGACATGCTAAAAAGAATAAACCTACTACTGTAGAAGAGGAAGAATATAACGGTGAGGTTCGTTCTGATAAAGTGCTAATTCTAGCAATTGACTACCCGGATTACCAAAAAAGCTCCATCACAAAAGAAGAAACAGACATGTGGTATGAAGACTATACCCATGAGCATTTTCAAAATATGATTTTTGGTGAAAACGGATATGAAGGCCCTAACGGTGAAAACCTTATTTCCATGAAGCAATATTATGAACAACAATCAGGTGGAAGCTATACTGTAGACGGCGAAGTTGCCGGCTGGTATACCGCTGATCACCCGGCAGCATATTATGGTGGCAATGTTCCTGCCCCGGATGGCAGTGACGCCCGTGCTCGTGAACTTGTTTATGAGGCGCTTACAAAGGCTGCACAAGATCCAAACGTTGACTTAAGTGAATATGATGTTTGGGATCGTGATGACTATGATGGTGATGGTGTCCTTGCTGAACCGGACGGTCTTATTGATCACTTGATGGTTATCCATGCTGGTGTTGGTGAGGAAGCTGGTGGTGGATCTCTTGGTGGAGATGCTATTTGGTCACATCGCTGGAACCTTGGACCTAGTCCCGTAGCTGTTCCTGGTGCATCATCAGACAGTGACCGCTTTGATGGACAATTAGGTGCATGGGATTACACAATCGAACCTGAAGATGGTGCCGCTGGTGTATTTGCCCATGAATATGGCCATGACCTTGGCCTGCCAGATGAATACGATACACAATACAGTGGTGAAGGTGAAGCTGTAGCATACTGGTCACTAATGGCAAGCGGAAGCTGGGCTGGGGACGTTCCTGGGACAGAACCTCCTGGAATCAGTGCTTATTCAAAGGAAATGCTACAAACCCTTCATGGTGGTAACTGGTTAAGTGGAACTACGCTTAATGCTGATGAGGTCACTAGTGAAGGAACATCTGTACTTCTCGATGAGGCAGTAACAAAAGGAACAAATAATGACGCTGTACGCGTGAATTTGCCGGACAAATCCACGGTTGTAAACACACCATATAGTGGTGAAAGTGAATACTTCAGTGGAAGTGGTAATATGCTTGATAATTCAATGACCACTTCTGTTGACTTAACAAATGCTACAAATGCAGAATTAAGCTTTCAGGCGTGGTACAACATTGAAGAGAATTGGGATTATGCTTTTGTACAGGTAAAAGAAGAAGGCACTGAAGATTGGGTAACAGTTGAAGGTAATATTACTACAACAAATAACGATCACGGTAACAACCCTGGATTTGGAATTACTGGATCATCAGATGGTTGGGACCTTGCAACATTTGACTTATCCGAGTATGCCGGACAAAATATCGAATTACGATTAAATTATTCAACAGATCCTGCTGCCGCACTTCCTGGTCTATATGCTGACGACATCACTGTTACAGTAGATGGTGAAACAGTTATTTCTGATGACGCTGAAAGTGAGTCAGCATTTACACTGGAAGGCTTCACAAAGGACAACGGTAAGTTCTATTCTGAACATTACTATTTACTAGAATGGAGAACGCATAACGGAGTGGACGAAGGTCTTGCTCACATCCGTCGTGGTGCTAGTCTAATGAGCTATGACCCAGGTTTAGTTGTATGGTATGTGGATGAATCATATGATAATAACTGGACAGGCATTCATCCTGGTGAAGGATTCCTAGGAGTAGTTGATGCAGACCAGCATGCAAACTACTGGAGTGATGGCACTGTTGGAGCATCCCGCTACCAACTGCATGATGCAGCATTCACTATGGATAAAACAGATAAAATGTTCTTAGATTATACTGCTTTAAATGGTCTCACAATGAAAGACAACTTTACAAAACGTACACCTGTCTTTGACGACAGTGAAGACTGGAGCAACCCAGGTCTAATTGACGCTGGTCGTAATGTCCCAGAATTCGAATTAAAATTCCGTGTTGTTGGACAAAGCAAGGATAACACTGTTAGTAAAGTAATGATTTACAAGTAATACAAAAACGCTGCCATCCATATTTGGAAGGCAGCGTTTTTTATTTATTATCCTCTACATCTAGCTTTGCGTTTTGGTAATATTGCTGTTTTGCCGCGTTGAATCGTTTTGTTGAGCGATTAAACTTCTGTTCCTGCTTTTTCATACCACTATAGGACTGATTGAGTGCTTCAATTTCTTCTTCAAGTCTGGAATTTTTAATCTGTTCATTTTGCAGCTGTTTGTAAAAATCTTTATTGTCCTTAAGTGAGTCTATATATTTATTGAAATAGGATTGAAATAAGTCCTTGCGCTTTTCCATTAGCTGAATTATACTTTTAACCTCTTCTTCCCTTTTAGGCTTTTTTATTTTCTCGGAGGCGGGTTTGACTGCCAGGAAGGCCTTATAGGCATTGTCGAAGCTATTTTTTGCCTCTTGTAAAGACTTCCTCATATGTTGGTTGCACGTTTGCGCATTTTCAACCCTTTTCTCAATTTCACTTTCTTGATTAATGTCTAGCGCAATAATTTCATTATATATAGTCTGTTCGCTCTGACTTGCTTTCTTCAACTGCCTCAATTCATCTGCAAATTTTTGTTCAATGTGTGCTGACTTTTCCAGGCTTTTATAAATGCTCTTCGCCCTTTTTTCATCCTGATGGCATCCTGTAAGCAGAAATCCCATCAGAACCAGACAGTTTAATACAATGATTATTCTTCTAAACACATTCATACCCTCCGAACACTTTCATCTTTCCTGGTTGCTTACGTTATCGCACTTAACTGTTCAGAGCACGACAACGGCCGGCACATCTAAATGTTAAAGCTGGTATTCCATTTGTCAGCTTTTTCGTTTTGTATCCTTCTTGTTGCAGATAAGCTAATAATTCCGGCAGGTAACGGATTGTCTCCTGCTTATCATGCATGAGGACAACTGGCGTTTCACCCCTTTGCTCGACCTCCTGAATCTCCTGAATCGTATTTTTTATATAGCTTCCGTCCTTTAATTCCCAGTCCCTGCTATCAACATTCCAGTCCCAAATGTTAAATCCGCCTTCATTGAGCAGTTCCCGCATATCCACTGTTAAATAAGGGATACTGCCATACGGAAGACGAACAAGATCGGTCTCCAGTCCCGTTATTTTTTGTAAAATACTCTGATCCTTTGTCATTTCCTCTAAAGGTGCTGATTTCGAAGCGTATATTTGTTCAACACTGTGTGATATACCGTGCAATCCAATTCCGAATCCTTCTTCAACTGCTCTTTTTACTACTGATGGATGTGATCGTATGTTTGGACCTAGCATGAAAAACGTCGCCTTAGCATTGTATTGATTAAGTGTATCCATTAATTGACTTGTATGTGACGTTGGTCCATCATCAAATGTTAAATAGATTGTCTTTTCCTGATTATCTTCTTTACTTTGGATGGATTGATCTAATTTGGAATTTGCAAAAGCCTTCTTAGGTGCAAACGATGATAATAATTGTGCTGCCGGGGTAGCCGGAATGGATGAAACCCTTTGATCGGCCTTTTCATTCTTATTACCTCCTATCAATCCAATAAACAGAAGCAATGCAGTGATTGACAGCATTAATACCATAAGTTTACCCCTGCGATTTAAATGTCTATGTTTATTCATTGGACCATCCCCCTGGAAATACATTTAATGACCTTTAACCATAATTTGTACAGATTTCGAGAAAAAAACCTTAAAAAACGACAATTTTCGCAGTGAAAAGCAAAAGTTATCCCTCTATTTGGTAGTAGAGGGATAAACGATATTTACTTAATATAGTCGTCGCCTACTAATTCTTTTTCGATTTTCTTAGTTGGAATAACAAACTCACTGGTACCCATGTAACCAGGGGCCACTTCATATTCATCGAAGACGATTACTAACTTATAATCCTCATTAATGTAGAAGCTTTGATCGGCGGTAATATGTTCAAATTCATTAACAAGGTTTAAGTCTTCTACTCCTGCACCGCTAACCCAGTAAATTTGATTCGGGTCTTTTTTCATTTTAACTCGCATTTGGTCCTTAACAGCTTCACTAATCGCTTCAATATAATCATCATTTTTAAAAAGTATTGGAAGTGTCAGCATGATTTGTTTCTGTTTATCGATCGTATCGTATTTAACAGTCGTATAAGATGATGCCTCCGTTTTCACAACAGATCGTTTTATCGTAAAGATTTGAGCGTTGTCTGTTATCACTTTATAGTTAGAATCAATACTTAAATGGCCGCCGCCTTTTGCTTCTAGTTCTTCCATCTTTTTCTTGAATGTTTCATATAATTGCTTGTTTTCCTTCAAATATTTTTGATTAAGGCTTTTTTCAAGACCTTTATTTTCAAAGTTATTTACCTCAGGAACCCTTATATCCGCATTGTAATTATCATCTTTCACATGAATCTCTTGTATTGTCAATACTTCTATGACAGGCCCGACAACAGGTATCTTCGCTAGACTTTTTGCGAATGCTGGGCTTGTATTTATACTTACCAGTAAGATAACCATTGCTGCGGCTAATCCAATTAGAGACTTAGGAATAGGTCGACGTGATTTCTTTTCATTTCGCTTAATAGCAGATTGAACCACTTCATCGAGTTCTTTTGGAATAGGTGTTTCCATGTACTTCTTTTTTAGATCTTCCAGCTTTTTATCCATCTGTCCATCCTCCAAAAATATAATGAATCAAAATGATGATCCATTCATTTTTATCCTTAGTAATTTCAGTGCTTTATATAATCGAGTTTTTATCGTGTTTGTGTTTTCATGCAGTATCTCTGCCACTTCATCAATTTGTAAATCCTCAAAAAACCTTAATATAATAATGCTCTTGAATTTCATCGGCAATTCGTCTAACGACCTTTGTAAATCAATATCCTGGTAAACATCATTTTCTCCGGAGATAAAATACTCCAAGGCCTCTTCATCAACCAAAGACATCTTCTTATGCTTCCTTAAAAAATCCAGGGATGTATTTACTACTATTTTATAAAACCAGCTTTTAATCGATTGGCCATCCTTCAAGGAAGCTTTTTTTGCAATCGTCTTTTCAATTGATTCCTGAACTATATCCAGGGCATCTTCAGCATTTTTTACATAACTAAATGCCAGCCGATAGAAATTTTCTTTGTTTTCTACGATGAATTGGATAAATATATCCTCTGTCTTGTTTTTCTTCATGAAAAGAGAGCTCCTTTTGCTTAGATACGTATCCTCTTTGTGTTACATAGTATAGACGCATGGAGATTAAAAAAAGTTTTATTTCATTTAGTGGGGATATTTTCCATTTATGCATTTTCAGGCATCGGTTCTTGACGACAAGCCGTGTGTTCCAAAAACTGAACATGTAAAAAAACCCTATCATGTTTGATAGGATTTATTATCTGCTTAATTTAGTTTTTCAACAATTCCTCTTCCAGCTTCACGTCCGCTGAATATGCATCCACCCAAGAATGTACCTTCTAAAGCCCGATAGCCGTGTACACCTCCACCACCGAAGCCTGACACCTCACCGGCTGCATAAAGCCCAGGAATGGCTTCTCCTGACTTATTAAGTACCTGTCCAGTTAAGTCAGTTTGTAAACCTCCCAGCGTCTTGCGGCTGACAATATGTAATCGTACCGCAATAAGCGGTCCATTTTTATGATCTAATATCTTATGCGGCTTCGCAGCCCTAATTAATTTATCACCAATATAGTTGCGGGCGCCGCGAATTGCAGTAACCTGCAAGTCCTTAGTAAATGTATTGTCAATTTCCCTGTCACGTGCCTCAATTTGCCGAAAAATGTTATCCCGGTCCAATAATCTTTTGCCGGTAAGTTTGTTCATGCCAATTACGAGGTTGTCGATATTATCCGCAACAACAAAGTCTTCTCCTTTATCCATGAATGCCTTAACTGGTGAAGTTGGCCCAGGAAGTACCCTGCTTAATACTTTTTTTATACTTTTTGCAGTTAAATCTGGATTTTGTTCTGATCCTGACAGTGTAAATTCCTGTTCGATAATTTTTTGCGTCAACACAAACCAGGAATAATCATAACCAGTTTTTTGAATTGCTTCAAGCGTCCCAAGCGTATCGAATCCGGGAAAATTTGGAGCCTGGAACCGGTTCCCCTCAGCGTCCAGCCAAATAGATGACGGACCGGGAAGTATCCGGATGCCATGGTTCTTCCAAATTGGATTCCAGTTGTTTAATCCTTCTGTATAATGCCACATTCGATCCCGATTCACGACTCGTCCGCCAGCATCTTCTGCTATTGTGAGCATCCGTCCGTCAACATGTGCCGGTACACCCGAAATCATGTGTTCAGGGGGTTTTCCAAGCCGGCTTGGCCAACTTTTACGAATCAGGTCATGATTAGCTCCGATTCCACCACTAGAGACCAATACCGCCTCTGCCCGGTATTGGAAATCATCAATGACCTCCCTTGTACTTTCCCTGCCGCGCGCAGCATAGCTATCCTTTAGTAACGACCCATGCACACCAACAACCGTGCCACCCTCAGTAATTAAATCGTCGACACGATACCGTGGTTTGTAAATAACCATTCCATTTTTTATATGCTTACGAACCCGTCGTTCAAACGGGGCGACGATTCCGGGGCCTGTCCCCCACACAATATGAAATCTTGGTACCGAATTACCATGGCCATCTGCCAGATAACCACCACGTTCTGCCCATCCAACTACTGGAAAAAAGCGTATACCCATATTACGCAGCCATGCACGTTTTTCACCTGCAGCAAAGTCGACATATGCCTCTGCCCATTTCCTGCCCCAGTAATCTTCATCATTATCCCTGTCAAAACCTGCTGTACCAAGCCAATCCTGCCACGCTAATTCCTTCGAGTCTCTTACACCCATCCGCCGTTGTTCGGGGGAATCGATTAAAAATAATCCACCGAATGACCACCACGCTTGGCCGCCAAGCGATACCTCTGGTTCCTGGTCCAATAGCAAAACCTTTTTACCTTTATCAGCGATTTCCGCTGTCGCAACCAATCCGGCAAGTCCTGCTCCCACTACAATAACATCTGCGTCCATAAAGGCTCCTCCTTATCTTTTTTTATACTTTATACCGATAAAGATTTGTACAACATTGAATAACGAGGCTGGACTTTATGTATTACTACATGATTGCCTCTTTGTTGACCAGGTTTACTGGCTCTTGATGATTCAGTCCTTGCAATAGATTCTTCATGGCTAAATCGAACATTTTCATTCTGGTTTCAAATGTTGCTGAACCAATATGCGGGACGGTGACCACATTTTTTAACTGCAGCAGTTCGTTATCCGTTTGAATTGGTTCTTTTTCAAATACATCCAAGGCAGCTGCGTAAATTTGGTCAGCCTTCAAGCTCTTAATTAAAGCTTTTTCATCGACATTTTCGCCACGTGATCCATTTATGAATATCGCTGATTCCTTCATTTGGGAGAATTGCTTTTCGCCCATAATTGGCGGAGTATTTTTATTTGCAGGGGCCATCAGCAGAACATAGTCAGATTCCGCTAAAAGGTCATCAAGGCTACAATATTGAGCGCCAAATTCGTTTTCCTTTTTTGATCTGTTGTGATATAGAATTTCCATATCAAAGCCAAAATGAGCACGTTTTGCAACTGCAGCACCAATTCGGCCCATCCCAATAATACCCAACTTTTTATGGTGAACATCAATTCCGTACTCTTCCATCCCAACCATTTCCGTCCACTTCTTATCCTTAACAAATCGATCCAGTTCTGGAACTCTTCTAGCAGCGGCAAGCACCAAGGCCATCATTGCATCGGCAGTTGTGTCTGTTAAAACATCAGGGGTATTCGTCCCCATCACACTATGCTTGTTCATTTCCTCCAGATCAAAATTGTCATAACCAACAGAAATATTGCTGACAATTTTAAGCTCTGGAGCCTGCTCCAAAAGGTCCGCAGAAACTGGCAGCCCCATACCAATTAATCCTTGAGAATCCTTTAACTCATTTAAAAAAGTCTTATAATCCTGTTCCAAATTCTTGATATGAATCAAATTTACATGCTCCTTAAGCTGGTTAACAGCAACATCCGGCAGCTCTTGATAGGCAATAACTTTTGGTTTATTCATTAATTGATTCCTCCTTTTAAGTTATATTGAGATTTTTGCTAGATAGGGATTATTTCGTAATACACGCTTTACACGTTTTATTGTATCTCGCCTTATAGGGACGCTTTTATTACGGTTTAGAAATATCCATCTCAAGCACGCCAAAGCCTCAAAAATTTCAATTTCCTCTTCATCTAGCTGGTTTTCCTTGAAATAAACAGAACGAAACATAGTTGATTCCCAGTCGGATGGGCTGTATATCCTAAGCAATGTATAGGACCAAGCAAAATCATATCGTTGATCGCCCAGTTGCCCATTGGTCCAATCGATTATTGCATACTTCCCATTCTTCTCTACGATATTCTCAAAATGAAAGTCACCATGAATAACACAATTCTGTTGAACTTGTACTTTTTCTAGTAAAGCTTTTATTACTTCATGTATATCAGGATATTTTTCTATTTCAGGATGATAAAAATAATCGATAAAATTATACGTTGGCATGGTTACATCAAGTGCCTTGGTCGGGATCTTATGCAAATCCACTAATACAAGGGCAGTTTTCGTCAGCATTTCCCTATTGAATCTCCTAATTGGCTCTCCATCAAATGTTGTTAAAAGTACATGGTTCCCTTCCGCATTCACTCCCCACCCTATTGCTTCTGAAACAGTTATTTCATGTGCAGAAAGAGCATTTAGCAAATTATATTGGAACCTGATATTTGGTTTTGAATCAAGATTCCAGGATTTTAACACAAAGCTTTCCGATTCGGTGCTAATTTTGGTCACTTCCGCTTCGTTTCCTTGATTCATAGTCTCAAAACGCAATCTACTGTGGCACAATAACTCATCAAGTTTGACCGTTTTATCTTTCCACGCGATGCTATGTAATTGATCCTTCAATCCCGCTCTTTCCTTCCACTTAGCGCCTAAACCCTAGGCTTACTCTCAAATCCTATCTTCTTATGTGTACCATCACAAAATGGTTTCGTTGATGAATGGCCACAACGGCAGAGCGAAAATATTCTTTTTGTGGTGTATGCATTTCCTTCCCCATCTACCAACTCGATGTCACCAGAAACACGTAAAGATCCGTTATCGTTTACCTTAATTTGCAATTTGTCACTCATGAGAATCCTCCTTGGTTTTCCTATTATTTACTATTAACTTTATGTAATAGTATTTCGACAAACAGCCTCTAAAATCCTTTATTTTGGAAATACAAAAAGGATACAGACGGTCTAACAATCCGTATCCCATTTGATTTGATTTGAGTTTACATTTAAATCCGTTTATCTTTCTGCTTTGTATATCCTTCATTCTTTTTAAATAGCTCAAATAATCCAGTTCCAGCCATTCCAGCTAAACCACCAGACCATAAACGCATAGCTAAATCAAAATCAGTGAATGGATAAGCAGCGGCACCGATTAATAACCCGATGACTAAACTCACCATTGGAATGAAATTTTTCTTTAAATTAATGGTCCTTTTAACCAACTCTACTAAGGCCAAGACTACGGGTGCCAAAACGGAGGAAAGTAATAATATTTCTTCCATATAAAGTCCCCCCTTCCTACTGCCATTTTATGTCCACTTTAGTTGAGGGGACTGTGTTCAAAAGGGAGGAAATGTATCTAAAAAGGACGACAAGAAGCTGGTCACGCAACCCGTCGTCCTTCAACAATTATTAAATACTTTGATCCATACAGACAATTAACTTATTTTCAATTTCCGCTGCCTTTTCCTTTATTGATTCATCTTCAACCATTTCCACTAATACAGTTGGCCTGGGCATGCCAATTTTTATTTTTCCAGTATCCTCATATACAACCATCTTGCACGGAAGGAAATAGCCAACCATTTGGTTCTTCGTTAACATGTGGTAAGCCTCTTTCGGACTGCATACCTCTAAAACTTGATAAGATTGATTGAAATCGAATCCTTTGTTTTGCAGTGTCTCCTTAATATCAAACTGCCATAGAACTCCAAAACCCTCTGTCTTCAAGTTATTTTCCAATGCCTGAATAGCTTCTTCCATTGTTTTCTTTGTTTCCACCGTATAATGAAACATGAGCACATCTCCTCTAAGCAGTTATTTTCACTAAATAATTGGCAGGATTTAAATGAGTGATCTCAGCCTGCAATCCGTTCCTATTTATAATATCCACCATTTTCTCGGAAGGAATTCGATGATGGAGCGGCGGGCCTGATTCAGTCTCAATTGCTTCCCACTCTACCAGTACCATCTGTCCGCCCGGTTTCAAAATTCGTTTCATTTCACCCAGCACCTTATCAATGTCTGGTACCTCATGGATAACAAATGCAACAAAAACTCTATTAACAGTATTATCTTCCAATCCGATATTCTCCAAATCGCTAACGACATATTTTATATTGGTGAGCTGTTCATTCTTTGCATTAGCCTTCAACAATTCAAGCATTTTTGGTTCTACATCAACGGCGTAAACAGTCTTACTGGTTCTTTGTGCTATCGGTAAAGTGAAGTAACCATTCCCCGCGCCAAGATCCGCAACTGTGTCACCTTGCCCCACCTGCAAATATTCCGTCACCTTTTCGGGAGGAATTAGCTTTCTTCGTTCTTCAGCAAATAATTTGTCTGCCTTTTTTGGATCAAACCGCTTATCTGACATATTAAATCTCTCCTTTTTATTCAACTTAACCCCGCACGTAAATTGCTATACCTAAACAACTGTTAACAAATCAGCTAAAAATTTCAAGCCACACCTTTAATGCTGTTCCTAAAATTAATACTGCTAAGATTAATTGGAGATACTTTGTATTCATTCTTTTTCCAAGTCCCGCACCCAGCGGGGAAGCGATTAAACTTGCCGCAATCATAATAATTGCTGGGAAAAGTAAAATTTGGTCTGTCAATAGTTTACTAGTTGTCGAGCCAATAGATGATATAAATGTTATGGCTAAAGACGAGGCTATTGTCATCCTAGTAGGAACCTTTAACAGGGAAAGCATGATTGGAACGAGCAAAAATGACCCACCTGCCCCGACAATTCCTGCACCTATACCAACAACTAATGCAAGTATTGCACCTAACCATCTATTAAAATTGCGCGCGTCAAATGAATCTTCAACAGCTTCCTTTTTAGGAACGATCATCATAGCTACAGCAAGTAAAGCCAGTACTCCATAAACTAGATTTATTGACTCCTCCGTCATATCCGACGAGAAGAAGCCTCCAGCCAAACTGCCAATTAAAATACTACTTCCCATATACCCAATAATAGTTTTATTTAAATACCCGCCTTTCCGGTATGCCCATACACCACCAATAGTTGCAAAAAGCACCTGAATAGCTGTTATACCCGAAACCTCATACGAACTAAACTGGACGACACCTAAAAGAGCTGGAATATATAGCAACATAGGAAAATTAATAATGGCTCCGCCGATTCCTACCATTCCTGATATAAAGGAACCGATGAAACCAATAAGAAAAATGGTAATAATAAATAAAATACTATACTCCATTGTTCATCCCCCAGCTAAAAAGTAAAAACCAAATGGGTTGCCCCACTATGCTTTTTTAATCCAAAATTTGAGTACCCCATCCTCTTCTGTTTCCTTTAATAATTCATGGCCACCTGATTTAGCCCAGGCGGCTAAATCACTTTTAGCTCCTTTGTCAGTAGTGTGGACCTCTAACACTTCACCAGAATTGACTTCCGCAATTGCTTTCTTTGTTTTAACAATCGGCATTGGACATGCTAATCCTTTTGCGTCTAATACTTTTGCTGTATTCATCTCTATTTCCTCCTTAGTTTTCGTGAACCGCACAATGGTTTGGCCCAATTTCCATTTCCTTTTGTTGTTCTTCCTTTGGATTGATTTTCCCCATATTTGTCTTACGAATTTCCTGATAGGCGTTTGGCTGATCAGGCAGATTTTCAGTCACCATTTTTCTAAATTCATTTTCATCGTTTATCTGCAGCCCTGCATTTGTTTGGTAGAGATCGCCTAACCGGGCGGAAACTTTCCCATCGTCAGCTAATTCTTTTAAAAACGAATAATGTGCTGGTAAAACAATAAGGTCATCCGCTAATTCTTTGTAGCGATAATAAAGTGTATCGCGAAGATCCGAAACCCAATCTGCTGCTTTACCTGCCAGATCCGGTCGACCAATTGATTCAACAAACAAGATATCCCCTGTTAATAAATACCTATCATCGATAATTAATGACGTACTGCCTAATGTGTGACCCGGTGAATAAATAGGATTCACCTTAACGGTTGTGTTTCCAATAATAATATCGTTTCCTTCTTCTAATGCTGTATAGTCAAATGTTACTTCCATTGCATCCTTTGGCGGCAGATAGTATGCTGCCCCAGTCTTTTCAGCAAGTCTATGTCCACCTGAGATATGGTCAGCATGTAGATGTGTGTCAATTACATGGCCAATTTGAATTCCTCGATCAGCTACGAACATTTCATATTGTTCGATCATTCGGCTTGGATCGACGATAAGAGCTTCACCGTGTGATTCAATTACATAGGAAAGGCAACCTTTACCAAGTCGCACAAATTGATAGATACTTCCACCATCCTGTAAAGTACCAACTTTTACCGGCTCCAAATGCTCACTCCAGGCCTTCATGCCGCCTTTCAAATCAAAAACATTGGTGAATCCCGCTTCTTCTAGTTCTAAAGCGACCATTTGTGATGATCCACCTTTGGCACAAACAACGATAACCTCTTGATCTTTTTGTAATTGATTAGCTATAGTCTCAACACCATCTAATAAATTGAAATATGGTTCGTTCATGATTGTTACCTGTTTGCCTTCAATTTTCCACTTTTCAAATTCATCTTTATTGCGTACGTCCAGAATAAAAACATCTTCTTGATTCACAATTTTTTTTGCCAACTTATTTGCAGTTATTGTTGTTGACATCCTATATCTCCTCCAGATTCACTTTTATTTTTGCACATCATCTTCAAAAGCCAGCATTCCACCAGCCATATTCGTTACGTCATACCCCTTTCCCGAAAGAAATGAACAGGCCTTCCCGCTTCTTCCGCCCGAACGACAAACCATATAATGGGCTTGATGTTTATCAATTTCATCCAATCGGTCTGGTAGTTGACCTAATGGAATGTGTTTAGCATTTGGAATGATTCCTTGCGCAACCTCTTCATCCTCCCGAACATCGATAACGCTGATGTTCGTTTCGTTCTTTAATTTTAAGGCTAGTTCTTTTGCCGTGATTTCCTTCATTTTTATCCCTCCAACAATTTATACACATATACCGGTTGGGGTATATTGTTTTTGAAAAAAATTTAAATAAACAAGCTAATATTCCCGTTTTCCGCATCACCGATATAAGCTGCGACACCTCCATATTCTATCTGATCGAGTAATTCCTCTTTTTGCAACCCCAGCAGATCCATTGTCATCGTACATGCAATTAATTTTACCCCCTGCTCCTGCGCCATTTCAACTAACTGTGGAAGAGGTACAGCACGGTGCTTTTTCATAACACTCTTTATCATTTTTTGACCCATTCCAAAATAGTTCATCTTGGAAAGTCCCATTTTATCAGAACCTCTCGGCATCATTTTGCCAAACAGCTTTTCCTTAAATCCTTTTTTAACTGGAATTTGTGCATCTTTACGTAATGCATTTAGTCCCCAAAATGTATGGAAAATGGTTACCTCATGGTCATATGCTGCAGCACCATTTGCGATAATATAGGCTGCCATTGCTTTGTCATAATCACCACTAAATAACACAATGGTTGTTTTCTTATTTTCGGACATTTACATTCCCTTCCTTTTCATTATATACATACACACGTATGGGTATTTATTTTATTAAAAAAAGGTGAAAATCACAACTCACCCTTATCTGCTTTTAACAAGCAGATTAACTGCTTCTTTTATTAGGTCTTCAGAGCTTTTCCCATTTTCCTCTTCTTCACGAATACATTGTTCCAGATTTGTGCTGACAATTAAAGCAGCTGTCCGGTCCACCGCATTTCGTACAGCAGTCATTTGGGAAACTACATCTTTGCATTCTTTATCTTCCTCCATCATCTTCAACAAACCCCTAACCTGACCCTCTATACGTTTCACCCTGTTTTGTACTTTTTCATCATACTTCAATAGCAAACCCTCCAATCGTTTGTCCTTGTTTACAACCTCTACAATATACCCCTATGGGTAATCTGTCAACCAAAAGAAAAGAGCCTTTATTGGCTCTTTTCTTTCCGGCTGCGGCTCCTAGAACCTGCCGCTTTTCTGCCTAATTCAATTGTTCTACATCTGTAACAATGAAGTTAATTTTATACAATTCCTTTTTAATTTTCTCTACTGTATTCATCTCGATACCTTCAGGAAGTACGATACAAACTCTTCTGGCATATTTGGAGTTATTGTTTAATGAAATAACACTTTGCACGTTGCAATGCTTATTAATCACTTTCAACATCTTTGTCAATGCACCAGCAAACTCAACTGTGCCGATTGTCAGTGAGTAGCTCCCGTTATTTACACCCCAGGCATCTTCTAATACTTTAATGACATTCGCGTGTGTTAAAATTCCAAGGAAATCTCCAGCTGTATTCACAACCGCAAGATACGGCAACCGTTTAATACTAAAAAATACTTTGAAGAAAGCATCTTCATCATTTACATAGCCTTCCTTATTTTTAACAAGTTCTTTGACATGGTTATTCAACGAATTCTCTTTTTCATATTCCAAAACATGGACCTTATAAATATTGCCGACGAACTTAGTTTCCGATTCATCTAATACTGGTATGCACCGGAAACCTGATTCTCTCAATTTGGCTAATGCATGTTCCATACTATCGTTTTCTTTTACAGAAATTACGTTCTGTTTTTCTACATAATCATTACCTGCAATCATCTTTGCATACCTCCCAAGATTCTAAGTTATTCATTATGTGTGTTATTTATGCATCCTCATAATAATAGTTATTCGACATTAAGGTAACATTTCCTTCCCAGTCATCCAAATTGTTCGCTTGCATGACTGAACTAGTGTTAATATAAAGAACACATCTATCATCGGAAAGAGTGGTGAATAAATGGCAAACTTACATATTAAACACCACTGGCTTGGAAGGCTGCTTGCTTCAGATCCTGGACGTATTCGCTTTCAGAAGGCTGGAAAGGCGACAATCAGTTTAATCTCATCTGTCTTTACTACATTATTGATCTTGCGTTTATCCGGAAACAGTCTTCTTACTCCCGCAATCGTCTCTGGAATGGCTGGAATGATGGGAATTATGATCGTCATGGATGAAACAGATAAAGGAAAGAAAATAACGACTGGAATACTTGGTATTTCGGCAGCATGCGGGATAACCACTGGTTCCCTTTTATCAGGCAGCTTTTACTATATTGATATCGTGATGATTCTTGTCATTTTCAGCGCCTTTTATTTTTCTAGATTTGGTGTCCGATATTTCTCCATTTGTATGATTGGATTTATTACAGTCTATATTTCCTCTGTTTTACAGCTCGCAGCAAATCAGCTTCCATGGTTTTACATGGGGATTGCTATTGGCATAATTTATGCGTTCCTATACAACTTCATCATTTTTAAAAACTCAGCGCAAACATTAAACAGGAGTATGAGGTCTTATCATATTCAAAGTAACCTTACGTTAAATATTCTAATCAAAGCCATTCAGGATTCTGAGCCAAGCGAAACACGATTGGCTCATGTAGAAAAAAGTGCAAGGAAATTGCGTGACTATGGACGGGCCGTTGCCAACGATTTAAATACGAAAGATGTAAAGGATCTATGGCCTGGACTTGAAACCTCCCAACTCCGATTGTATTTATTTGATACAGGCATGCTTATTGAAACCTTGGTAGACTCGGTTAAAAACCTGAAAAAGGCGGATGCACTGGAAATAGTAGAGCTTAGACGTATACTCGTTTGGGTAATAAAGTCTCTTCGCGATGCCAGGGTCCTCGCACAAAACTATGATATTCGTAATTTACAGGAAGCGGAAACTGCGGTTCAAGCGCTGCGCCTAGTGGTAAGGGATCTACTTAATGGGAAGGAAAAACCAAAGGGATGGGTCTTTCTGATACGCCGAATTGAATCTATTGCCAACCATGTCGTTGAAGGGGCAATTACCATTCAGCAATCGTTGAGGGAAGGTAAAATCGTTGCGGATGATCAAGACGAAGCCGAAGATGATAACGATGAAGAGGACACAGATGATGATAAAAAGGAACTAAAGCCTTCAACGAAAAAGGCCTATCAAGCCGTCGTTGCGGGCACAATAGCTATTATTATCGGTCAAATTATCTCTCCTACCCAGCCATATTGGGTATTACTTACAGCATTTATTGTGCTTCTTGGGACTGAGTCAATTGGAAGAACCTATATAAAAGGCTTTCAACGGTCGTTTGGCACAATTATCGGTGCCGTGCTGGGGTTTGGGCTGGCTAAGTTGATTTCCGGCCATTCGGCAGTTGAACTGGTGCTACTATTTTCCGTTATCTTTTTTGCGTTTTATCTTGTTACTGTTTCCTACACTATTATGAGCATGTTTATTACAATGCTTATCGCCTTTATGTACGATATCTTACTGGGCGGAGTCAGTTTCCAATTAATTGGCGCACGTGTTATCGATACAATTGCCGGAGCTGTTATTGCTTTCGCTGTATCAATGATCATCTTCCCAAAAAAGACAAAAGACAAAGTAGCGGACAGTATTGATGACTATTTAGACGAACTAAAGCCTTATGTAAGCGACTATGTGCGAAGTTTTCGAGAAGATGTTTACGTAAAAGAGCTTGCTGACCGTGCATTTACCTTAGATCAAAAGCTCCAAGCCGTTGAGGATGAGGCAAGCCCCTTACTAAATCGTCCCGAAACAATCCGTAACTCAGGGATTGCACGCTGGATTACCATTTTGACAGCAATTAACTATTATGCGAAACACTTGGTCGCTTCGGCCTATCGCGGGGACTTTGAATATCCGGATGAGTTAGGCGAAAGGTTCAAGGAAGTGGAAGAGAAAATAGATTATAACATGGAAACACTTCGCAAACTTTTAAAACGAACAGAACGCGGTGGCATCCTTTACAATTTAAAAGAAGAACGGGAACAAATAGAACGCCTTGCTCCAAGCAGGGATCAATCCCATCGTGATCTTATTCACCATCTTTATTATGTATGGCGAATCAATCAGTCCATTGTCGCGCTTGGCCATGATTTAGGCGCCGAAATAAAATAAAACAGGTGGAAATCATCAATTTAATGACTCCACCTGTTTTTTGTTATGGTAAAATATGCATCAGCATCCGTTATTATCTTATGGAATAACCGGGAGAATAATATGTGATGGATATTTTTCATTATGATAGATTGTTTGATTGGCTTTCTTTGTCTTAGTACTGTTCATCATAGTTTTACCAGTATTAAGGTTAGTATCAAACCGGGGAAAATTACTGGATGAGATTTCAACCCTTATTTGGTGTCCCGGGAGAAATACATTACTTGTTGCCCAGAGATCAATCTCATACTGGGTCACTTCTCCGTTCAAATCGGCTTCAGGAACATAGCCATTACGGTACCTGGCGCGAACAATTCCATCGGTTAAGTTAAATGCTGTGCCATCTGGCATAACATCGACGAGCTTTGCGGCGAAATCAGTGTCTTTGGCATTGGTAGAGGCCCACAGTTTAACCTTAATTGGTCCGGTAACCTCAACCTGTTCCTGCAACTGCCCTGTTGAATAAACTAATACATCTTCCCTGTCCTCTAGTTCACGTTGGTCATGTGGACCTGTTGTATTTATACCGTCATACAATGTCCCACCACCATTTGAGGGCACCGGATTTTCGGGATTATAAACAAAGTTATCCTCTGGTTCTGTTCCCGGTTTTTTTGTTGATATTTCCCCATCGCCGGCACGTGTGTTAGCATTGCCTCGGCTGTGCAAATAATATGGTACATAACTGGTGCGCGCAAGTGGCCACTCTTTTTCATTACGCCATTGGTTAACACCCATGACAAAGATTTTAACCGGAGCTTCCTCCAATATTTGCGGATTCTTTCCCTTCAACCAATAGTCAAACCAGCGAATGTGAAGGGTGGTTAAGTCCTCCTTATGGTCGATCCAGTCCTCTGAGGCATGTGAGCCGAATTTCCGGTCACCGATAACGGACCCAAAATCCCCATGCGCCCAGGGGCCGATGATAAATTTCTGATTTTTGCGTGCCGTGTCCCCATCTGCTTTTGCTGCCATTCCTATATAATTTTCAATCGTTGAGCCAAGCAGGCTATCGTACCATCCACCAAGATGGTAGGCAGGGACATTCATCTGATCATATTTATCTGCCACACTAGTTTCAAGCCAGCTCTCATCATCTATTTCCCGTTCAAGCTGATTAAAGAAATAGTCTGCAACATCAAGTTCTTTCAAAGGGAGATATTCCTTAATTGGTTTATGGCGGTACCATTCCTCGATATAATCACAGCTTGTTGCCAATTGTTTCATCTTCTTATGATACAAGTCAGGATCCTTGTGCTTTCTTTTAATAAGATCAGGTGCAATTGATTCAAGCACCCACGTTTCCGATCCGCCTAATCCAAATGCACCATGATAATAGAAATTGCCATGTCTCTGATCGCTTAGCGTCTGAGCTGGAAATATAGCTTCTAGACTTGGCGGGCGTTTAGATGCTGCTAACAATTGTGTGAAGCCATAGTAAGAAAGGCCAAACATGCCCACCTTTCCTGAAGAATACGGCAATGACGCCGCCCACTCCACTGTGTCGTAACCATCGTTTGCTTCATCCATGAATGGTATAAATTCACCTTCTGATTGAAAACGTCCTCTTACGTCCTGAATAATTACAATATAGCCATTTTCAACTAGCCTGTTTGTATCAAGATACCGGTGGGAATAATAAGGCAGATCCTTACTGTAAGGTAGGCGAGTAAGTAAAACAGGAAACTCTCCATCTTCATTGGGACGGTATATGTCAGCATAAAGCACAGTACCATCCCGCATCGTACACGCAACATTTTTATCCACGATAATTTGCATTTGAATTGCCTCCTTGTCCGATTGGGGGACAGTCCCCCACTACGCTAACGCGTTAATGCGGCGGGGGACTGTCCCCCCTCTATGCAGTCGCTTCTGAGTTTTCGGTGCTTTTTGCTTTGACTGGTGATAGCAGGCGTTCCAGCCATCCCATGACAACGTCGGCAATTACTGCCATCAATGCAGTCGGGATTGCCCCGGCCAGAATAATAGCTGTACCATTTGTGGCATTCGTACCTCGGATAATAATATCACCCAAGCCACCTGCGCCAATGAACGTACCAATCGTTGCGATACCAATGGCGATAACTAGCGCCGTTCTTAGACCCGCCATAATAACAGATAAGGCAAGCGGCAGCTCTACCATTCGCAGCAATTGAAACTTCGTCATTCCCATACCACGTCCGGATTCAAGCAGTGCATGATCGACTCCCCGAATCCCAGTATACGTGTTTTTGAGAATCGGCAGCAGCGAGTACAAGAACAATGCAAAGACTACGGTATTTGCGCCAAGTCCCATTGCCAGCATGAGCACCGCCAGCATGGCTAATGCAGGTATTGTTTGAATAATATTTGTTAGGGAAATTACCCATGCACTTAACCTGGCATGACGGGCGATTATAATCCCAACAGGAATAGCAACAATAGCTGCAAATAATACACCATAAGCAGACATTAGAAAGTGCCGTAGAAATTGTTCCCATACGTAAGCCATATTTTGCGAATAATATACCCCTAAATCTGTAAGTGTCTCTATCATATCTTCACCTCCAGGAAAGTTTTACTCAAAATAATGATGTTCTTCTAAAAACTCTTTAGCTACAAGTCTCGGTTCTTTCATCTTTACGTTCGCCTGATAGTTCATCTCACGCATTTTTTTGGTACTGATTTTCCCTGCCAGCTTATGAAGAATATCTTTCAGCTCGGGATGTTTCTTAAGTACCTCGTTCCGGACTACTGGTGAACTATCATATGGTGGAAATAGATGCTTATTGTCTTTTAATGTTACTAAATCAAATGCTTCAAGACGACCATCCGTGGTATAGGCAAGCACAACATCCATTTCTCCACTTTCAACAGCTTTGTAAACAAGACCTATATTCATTGGAAATACACGTCCGAATTCATAACCATATTTTTTCTTAAATGATTCATAGCCAACAGCCGGGCGCCTAATCCACGCACTGTCAACGCCAAGCCTTAAATCATCTGCAATTGCTTCAAGATCTGAAACGGTTTTTAAATTTTCTTTCTTAGCCAGTTCACTTGTTACTGTAAACGCATATGAATTGGCAAAGCCATACGAATCAAACCATGTCTGATTGAATTGTTCCTGAAATTCTCTTTTTACGGTTTTAAGAGCTTTTTCCGGATCTGTGATTGGATCCATCCCAAGTGCCCCAACCAAATCTGTACCGGTATATCTTGTAGCTGTAATATCCACTTCACCGGCCATCATTGCCTTATGCTGTACAGTGGATGATCCCATATTCGTGATCATTTCGGTTTGAAGATCGGTATAATGATCTATCATTAAGCGCACCATGTTGCCCATGATTGCTGATTCAGCTGTACCAAGCGTCCCAATCGTAACTGTCTTCTCAGCAGGACCACTAAGTCCTGGCAAAGAACAACCGCTTAGCAATGTAAAAGCAAGTACTAACGCAATAATCGACTTCTTCCTTTTTATATGCACTTGTCATTATCCCCCTTTCTAAATGGCTTCCTTAGAGTCTTTTATGCCATTTGGCGTTGCCTTTCCCTCAAGGCGTCCGAGAAGAAAGTCCGTGATTAATGCCAGTAAAGTGACCGGAACTGCACCTGCTATAATCAGATCTGGACGGTACAGGTTAAGTCCATTAAAAATATAGTCACCAAGTCCACCGGCACCGATAAATGAAGCAAGGGTTGCCCAGCCGATCAGGTAAACAGTCGATACACGAACACCCGCCATAATGACCGGGACGGCTAGTGGTAGTTCGACACTCCGGATCCGCTGCCAAGCGCTCATACCCATACCCTTACCCGCTTCAAGTAAATTCTTATCTATTCCTTTCACCCCTATATATGTGTTCCTTAGCATTGGTAACATGGAATAAAAGAATAGCGCTGCAATCGCCGGAACCTTCCCTACACCTAGTAACGGAATAAAGAAGGCGAGAATTGCTAGACTTGGAAAGGTTTGAACAACCCCGACAGTACCAATGACAAAACCAGCTATCCTAGGAACACGTGTTAGTGCCACACCAAGCGGAATCGCAACAATCACACCAAGAAGAACCGCAATAAGCGAGATGTAGAAATGTTCCCATGTTTTCATTAATAATTGATCACTGTTGTTGGCCAAAAATTCCATTAATTGATCCATATCTTTTCCTCCTTCCTTATGCGTTTACTAGATTGTCATCCTCGCCCCAAATGGAGTCATAGACGACATCAGCAAGGCTCGCTCTGGTCACTATTCCTTTGATTCGATGCTTATCATCGACTACAGGTACATACTTCATGCCTCTTCGCAGGATTTTATGAATCGTATCCCGGAGTAGAGTCCCTTCTAAAACGGTATATAATTCTTTTTCAAGCACATCGCCGACCAAGGTTGCCTTTTTGCGGTTCTGATCGATAATTTCAATGTCAATAAATCCATGCAATACCCCAAGTTCATCCACAACAAGCAATGAATCTACTCTGCGCTGCTTCATGATTTGAATAGCATCAGACAATGATTCTCCGACAGTAACCGTTGCTGGATCGCTATTCATAATCTGTTCAACGGTTTGAATATTCGGTCTCGCCTGAACTAAGCGTTCCTTTCCAATAAATTCTTCCACAAATTCATCAGCTGGATTTCGCAGTATTTCATCTGGTGTACCAACTTGGACCAGCTTGCCATCACGCATAATAACAATTCGGTCAGCCAGCTTTAAGGCTTCATCCATATCATGGGTAACAAACACAATTGTTTTTCCTAAAGATTGTTGCAGCTTTTTAAATTCTTCCTGTAACGCATCCCTGGTTATTGGGTCAAGAGCACCGAATGGCTCATCCATTAGAATAAGGGGAGGATCTGCTGCCAAGGCACGTAATACACCAATACGTTGTTGCTGCCCCCCGCTTAGCTCATGTGGAAAGCGATCTAGATAGCTTCTTTCCATATCCACAAGCTGTAATAGTTCTTCCGCACGTTTACGCCGCTTATCTTCCGGCCATTTCAGTAATTTTGGAACAAGTGAAATGTTTTCCTGAATGGTCATATGCGGAAACAGGCCAATCTGTTGAATAACATAACCAATTTCCCGTCTTAATTGCACCAGGTCTTTTTCCAAAATATTTTCTCCCTCTATATGAATGCTTCCTTCAGATGGTTCAATTAAACGGTTAATCATTTTCATTGTCGTTGTTTTCCCACAACCACTTGGTCCTATAAAAACAATAAATTCCCCTTTATCAACCTCAAGGGTCATACTGTCAACTGCTTTCTTTCCTCCATCGTATACTTTTGACACATGATTGAATTTCAGCAAGTGAAAGACACCTCCAAATATTTTTTATATAGTTATCCTTTTCCGGTAACACTAAATTGACAATCATAAGTATAAGGGATACTTCATAAAATAAAAACCTTTTCTATTGTACATATAATCCATAAAGTTTGTAAAATTTTTATTGCATAAAGTTTATAAGGGCATTTTCTTAGAATTCCACCCAATTTCTTTAAAATCCTTTAAAATGCTCACTTTCCATTTTTTAATTAGTTGTGTTACATTGTTTTTATAGAAAATTAGGCAGTCGAAAGGATGAAAAATTTGAAAGAAAAACCGTTCGACAAAACAATAAGAATTGAAGAGCAGTTCGTAGATAAAATTGCCGAAAACATGCATACATTCGGGATTTCAACAACCGTTGGACGTGTTCTCGGAACCATTTATATGAATAGAAAACCGATGACGCTCGATGAGCTATCGGAGAGTATTGGAATGAGTAAAACCCGAATGAGTCAAGTTGTTCGTGAAATGCTGGAGCTCAATATTGCCGAAAAGGTTTTTGAAAAAGGGGTCCGGAAAGATTTGTACAACGTTGAGCGTGATTATTATCAAACGTTCATATCCCTATTTACATCTAACTGGCGGAAGGCTATCAGCAAAAGCAAAATGTTCGAGCAGAAACTTCAACGAGAGCTTGCCAATATCGAAAAAAGTGATTCATTGGACGAAGAAACTGAACAAAAGGTCAATGAATTGCTGAAGGAAACACGGATATGGCTTGATTATTATGACTGGATTGACCGCCTAACTGAATTCTTTGAGAGCGGCGAGGTCTTCAAACACGTACCAATACATGAAGAAAAATAGATAAGTGGTGGAACTAGCTATATATTTTTTAATTTAAACTCACGCAAGGAGGAATTATTATGCAAAAAAAAGTCATTATATCATGTGCAATTACAGGTGCAGGGGCTACTACAGAAAAAAGCCCGCATGTTCCAGTAACACCGAAAGAAATAGCCGATTCTGCAATTGAAGCAGCAAAAGCGGGAGCAACTATTGCTCATATTCATGTCAGGGATCCTAAGACTGGAGAGCTCAGCCACGATCCTGAATTGTTCCGCGAGGTAGTTGAAAGAGTGCGGAAATCCGAAACCGATGTTGTGCTTAACATTACAGCCGGCGGCGGTGGAGACTGGATTCCAAGTGAAGCGGACCCAACAATGGGTGGGGAAGGTACAGATATCCAGACACCTGAAGAACGTCATGAGCCAGTTGGCAAGTTTTTGCCGGAGATCTGTACACTCGATTGCGGCAGTGTTAACTTTGGCGAACAAATTTACATCAGCCCTACCGATTGGTTACGTCAGCAAGCTAAATTAATCCAGCAAAGCGGTGTTAAGCCGGAACTTGAATGCTTTGATACTGGACAAATCCGCTTCGCTAAACAGTTAATCAATGAAGGTCTCATTGACGGCGATCCAATGTTTCAATTCTGTCTAGGGATCCCTTGGGGAGCTGATGCAGACACAGAAACAATGCTTTATATGCGTGATAAGTTGCCAGCAAATGCCCATTGGGCTGCGTTTGGAATCGGACGTTTGCAGATGCCAATGGTGGCACAGTCCATTCTGCTTGGCGGCCATGTTCGCGTTGGGCTGGAAGATAACCTTTATTTGAAAAAAGGTGTACTTGCGACTAATGGTCAGCTTGTTGAAAAAGCTGTATCCATCATTGAAAGCCTTGGTTCTGAACCAATGACACCACAAGAAGCACGCGAGCAACTAGGGTTAAGAAATCCACAAAGAAAGGCTGAATAAAAATGAACGAAATAAAAAATAACATCCACCGCGTAACAGTAGTAGGCACTGGCGTTATCGGCAATGGCTGGATCGCCCGCTTTTTATCACAGGGATATGACGTGACCGCAACCGATCCAGCTCCAGGTGCTGAAGCAAAAATGCGCAAGGCGATTGATAACGCATGGCCGGCACTTGAGAAGCACGGTTTAGCTGACGGAGCATCACGCGATCGCCTGCATTTTGATGAGAATCTGGAAAGTGCAGTGGCGGGAGCAGACCTGATCCAGGAAAATGCTCCAGAACGTGAGGAATTAAAACGAAAGCTATTGGCTGACATTGATCGTTTAGCAAAACCAGATGCGATTATTGCATCGAGCACCTCTGGTATAATGCCAAGCACACTTCAGGCAGATTGTGCACACCCTGAGCGGGTAATTGTCGCTCACCCATTCAACCCAGTATATTTGGTGCCACTTGTTGAACTTGTTGGGGGTAAAGATACTGACCCTGATAATGTTAAACGAGCTGAGGCATTTTATACAGCCGTTAATATGAAGCCACTAATTCTTTCTAAAGAAATTGATGGCCATGTTGCGGACAGGCTAATGGAAGCAATCTGGCGCGAGTCGTTGCACCTTGTAAATGATGGTATTGCAACAACAGAAGAAATTGACGCATCCATCGTCTATGGTCCAGGTTTACGCTGGGCACTAATGGGACCCTTCCTCACCTTACACTTGGCCGGCGGTGAACAAGGAATGCGCCATATGCTGGAACAGTTTGGGCCAGCGTTAAAATTACCATGGACAAAGCTTGTTGCACCAGAACTGACAGATGAATTAACAGAACGTGTTGTTGAAGGCTGCGAACAGCAAACAGAAGGCCACTCCATAACAGAACTAGAGCAGCGCCGTGACGACTTTTTAATCGAACTCCAACAACTGCTGGAAAAATACTGGCCAGCAGCAAATTTGAACGGAAAGATATAAAAGGGGGACAGTCCCCCAGTACGCTAAAGCGTTAAAGTGGAAAGGAGCATTCTGATGGCACTACATGATGGCGTTTTTATGAAGGAGCGCGTTCGCCCGGAATGGGTTGATTATAACGGACATATGAACGATGCTGAGTATTCTCGTGTATTCAGTCTCGCCGTAGACCAGCTAATGAATGAAATTGGCATTGATGAGAACTTTCGTGAGCAGCAACAATACTCCATCTTCACCTTGGAGACACATCTATGTTATTTAGCTGAGGCTAATGAGGGCGAGTCCCTCGGCATTTCCGTACAATTGCTGGACAGTGACACCAAACGACTGCATGTTTTCTTCGTTATGGAAGATGAGGAGGGTAAGCGCCTGGCAACAAGCGAGCAAATGCTAATGGGAATGGATATGAAGGAAGGCCGTCCCGCCCCCTTCCCCGCACCAGTAGCATCAAAAGTGTCTAACCTGGCATCAACCCAGGAAAACCAACCAATACCTGATGAAGCAGGCCGGAAAATCGGCATACGAAAGAAATAATCGACAAAGCTAAGAAGACGTCACGTTTAGAAGCGGACGCATAAACAAGCAGCGATAATGTTGACCTGGCTGGTAAAAAACTCGGGAGGCAGTATTTCTCTACCGAGTTGAACTTGCCCTGGATCCAGACATATTTAAAAAAATGAGGATGCCCTACTCAAAGGGCATCCTCATTTTGCTATTATTCAGTAACTGCCTCAACAGCTCCGACTGTTCGCTGTTCTTGTATTTTTTCCTCATGGGGCGGCTTCACCCGTTTAATGAAGAACGCTAAGATTAATGCGACACAGGCAATCAATGTTGAAACGAAAAAGGTAAAGTTAATTCCATGCAGCATTGCTTGATCCATGATATGTTGTTTCATTTCAGCAGCTGCCTGCGCAGATGGTTGAGCTGCATTTGCATCCACATTTGCCAAAGCATCCGCGGCTAGATCTTTCGCTTTTGATTCCGTTCGATTGTTCATCACCGTAATTAACAATGCGGAACCGATTGCGCCGGACACCTGTTGTAGTGTATTGTTCAATGCAGTGCCATGTGGGTTGTTTTTCGCCGGCAGCTGGTTTAAACCATTTGTCATTACTGGCATCATTACCATGGACATTCCTAACATACGAAATGTGTACAATAATACAAGGCTGGAATATGGTGTATCCATACTGATCTTACTGAAATAAAAGCTTGTGATAACAGTAATGGTTAGACCGATTACCGCAAGAGTCCGAGCACCGTATTTATCAAAAAGTTTACCTGTAATTGGTGACATAATCCCCATCACAATCGCACCCGGGAGCATCAATAAACCGGAATCCATCGGTGAAATTCCACGCAGTGTCTGCACATAAATTGGCATTAGGATCATTGCCGAAAACATTGCAACCGCGATAACAATGGATATCACAGACGACAAGGCAAACATCGGATATTTATAAATTCGAAACTCAAGCATTGGATCTTCCATCCGCAATTGGCGGAAAACAAAGGAAATTAAAGCAAGCGCACCAATGACAATCGTTCCATATACAATCGGGCTATCCCAACCTTTATCACCGGCTGAACTGAATCCATATAGCAATCCGCCAAATCCAATACTTGATAGAATAAGGGAAATGACATCCAGTTTAATTGCCCGTTGCGGTGTAACATCCTTTAATTTAAAGATAGAAATTGCCAGCGTTAAGACAGCAATCGGCAGCACAATATCAAACAGCATTCTCCAGCTGTAATGTTCAATAAGCCATCCAGAAAGTGTAGGTCCAATTGCTGGTGCTGTGATCATCACAAGTCCAAACAACCCCATTGCTGAACCCCTTTTCTCCACTGGAAAGGCTGTTAGCATAACATTCATTAAGAGTGGCATCATGATGGCAGATCCTGACGCCTGAATCATTCGGGCAGCGAGTAAAACACCGAAAGCAGGAGCAATACTCGCGAGCAATGTTCCCGCACTAAACAGGCTCATCGCTACAATAAATAACTTTTTATCTGAAAAGCGCTGAATGAAAAAAGCACTTGCGGGTATCAAAATTCCGTTAATAAGCATGTATCCTGTAGATAGCCATTGCACAGCAGTTGCCTTTACATCAAACTCTTCCATAATTGCTGGAAGGGCAACATTTAACAATGTCTCATTTAAAATAGCAACAAACGCCCCAATAAATAATATTGCAATCATGCCATAAGGGGGTTTTTTCAGATTAGCATTTGTATTTGGCATGTTATCAGACCTACTTTCGCATTTAAAATTTATTAACCACTCAAGTATTCTATACCGATAGTACAAAAAATGCAACATAAAAATTAAATAAGTTTTAAATGGTTGATATAATGCGGTTATGTCCATATAATAAAAATAGACTACAGTTACAAAAGGTGGAAATATGAATACAAAAAAGAAACAAATAATCGATGCTGCACACCAGTTATTTATTGAAAAAGGATTCGCATTGACGTCGATTCAGGATATACTTGATCACGCCCAAATTGCAAAGGGGACTTTCTATAATCATTTTGATTCCAAAAATGAATGCTTGCTGGCAATTTTGGAATTCGTCAAACAAGAGATCGATCAAAAACGGAGAGAGTTAGCTAAGGGAAAAGAAAACAACAACGAGGATGTTTTTATTGATCAATTAGCTGTGCGCATGAACATGAATCGCCAACACCATTTATTAGCCGTTTTTGAAACTGTTTCTTTCTCAGATGACATGGGGCTGAAGGCTTTCATGAAGGAACAGCACATCGGGGAACTAAAGTGGATTACCAAGCGGCTTTCGGACATATATCCGCCAGACGCTAAACGATACACACTCGACCATGCCGTCATACTTGTCAGTATCATTCACCACGTCATACAAGTCTGGAAGCTTGGCTCATCAAAGAAAGTCCAAACGGAAAAGGTTATTCAATATGCACTTTCCAGGGTAAAAGCTATTATTCAGGAACAAATGCAAAGTGAGGAAGTCTTTTTTCCGGAAAATTGGCTTGATCAGGCTACTGATTCTTACGCAATGGATGTTTCTGAAATAAAAAGTAAGGCATTCGCCCAACTGAAGGATCTTGCTGAAAAAATTGACCACAAAGAAACCAAAAAGGCTAATTATATTCAGTTTCTGCTAATGGAACTAGAGGCAGATAAACCACGAGCCTTTTTATTGGAAAGCGTACTTATGTCACTGGAACACGGGTTTAATCACTCAGAATATGAACATGAGGTTAGAACCGTTTCTAAATTAATTTGGGCATTAATTAATCATATCGATGAAGGTTGAAAATAATAATACCCCCGGACATGTTGCCCGGGGGTATTATTATCACCAGTTGCTTCCATGGTAGCCAAGGTGCATCTTATTCCTCCGATCATCAAATGGGAAGAGCTTAAGTTCCTTTGCCCGTTGATAATGGTTGGTAATTATTTCGTCAAAAAGTTGTTTGGTATTTTTGTTTTTTGTATCAATTCCTAATCTCTCGGCAGATTGAAAAGTTTTCTTTTTATGGATCTCTTTCATTAATTCATGTGTGTTTTTACCTTTTGTTTCAATACCTAATGCATCTGCTTCATTTTTAATCTTTCTGTCAAATACTTCTTTCCTTAATTGCTTAAATTCCTTACCCTCGGCCTGGATTCCTAGCTCATCTGCCTGTTGTTTTAACATTGTTTCATAAACTTCTTTTGCTAGTGCTTTAGGGTCCTTCCCTTTGGTTTTAATTCCAAGTTCATTCGCTTTTTCCATTACTTTTGCATGATGTATTTCATTCGCAATCTCTTGAATGGTTTTATCCTTCGTATCAATACCCAATTCGTTTGCGACCTTCTTTACTTTTGTTTCCGACACTTCCTCGGCAATTGTACGAAGGTCCTTTCCTTCCGTTTTAATTCCTAACTCCTTCGCCTGCATCATGATTAAGGCCTTATGTTTATAGATCCCGGTATTTTCTCGATTCTTGTACTTAATCATGCCGCTGTCCGGCCCATATTTGTCCGCATGATCTTCGTCAACTGTTGCAAATACGGCGGGTGTGCAGACTACCAGTGTTAACACCAGTGTTAACACGATAAATAAAGTTTTTTTCATGTTGTAAACTTCCTTCCTGATGTAAGTATACTAATTTCTAGTACATAGCTTTTCCCAAATCCAGCAATTAAATGATACAAAATTTTATGGTATTTAAGCTTTAAGGGATCCCTTATATTCCTCCTTCATCATTGAATACACAACCGTATCATGATAATTTTCCCCGTCAAAATCCGTTTGCCTTAGAACTCCCTCTTTCATAAATCCATAGTTCCTTAAAAGCTTTTCTGAGCCCATGTTTCCCGCAAAAATATCGCCAACAATCCGATTTAATCCAAGCGTTTCAAAACCGAAAGCAAGGATTTGCTCGAGTATCTCAGTCATCACCCCTTTAGCTTGGTACTCTTTTTTAATTGTGACGCCCATTTCCGCCTTTTTATGCCACATATTTAGCTTATGCAAACTAAATTGTCCAATAAGCTCCTCATTACTTTTATTTACGATTACCCAGGGGATTTCTTTCCGCCATTCGTAACGTTTCAGCTGCCCATGTACCTTGTCTTTCATTTCATCGATTGTACAGACAGGGTGTGGTGTAATATACTTCATTGTTTCTTTATCATGCATAAAAGCAAATAATTCCGCTGTATCGTTTATTTTCAATCCTTTTAATATATAGTGCTCCGTCTCCAGGATTGGAATTTCAGTAAAAACATTTCCAATTAACATGTGCGTTCCTCCAGTCGGATCTTAATTTACACTCATCCTACCATGCATTATAAATAACTGAAAATATAAACTAATCTTGCATGTCAAAATACTATAATGTATACTCATTATACAAAAATAAATAATTATTTGAATATGAATTGAAAGTGCTAAAGGGATGTGAACTCTTGTGCAAAACTTATACCTGCTTCCAAATGCGGAAGAGGAAATTATTGATTCGTATGATGAAGATATTATTGTAACGAGTCGAGATGGGAAAATTATTAAGGTTACTCAAATTAGCGGATGCAATTACGACCTGCCAGCAAAAGATTTATTGGGACAATCGGTATATGAATTAGAAGAAAAGGGCATTTTTTCACCAGCCATCACACCATTAGTTTTAAAACAGAAAAAGAAAGTGGTCATTGTCCAAACCACTACAAATGGAAAAAAAGTACTTATTACTGGTATTCCGCTGTTCAATGAGATTAATGAAGTGGAATTCGTGATCAGTTATTCTTACGAGGTGTCGGAGTTATTTACCCTGCAGGAATACTTAAACGAGCTAGAAGGCGAAATGTCTGCTGTCAAAGGCGAACTAGCTTTACTGCGGGAAGAAAGCTTAACTGTTAAGGGGATTATTTCCGAGAGTAAGTCGATGAAACAAATCTTAAAAACGGTTAACAAAATTGCCCCGCTTAATGTGGCGGTGACGATACAGGGAGAAATTGGCGTTGGCAAATCCACGATTGCCAAGCTGATTCACAAGCAAAGCTTAAGGCAAAACGGGCCATTTATTGAGGTTAATTGCGCCACCATTCCTGACGCCATTTTTGAAAATGAACTAGTCGGAGGAGCAAAGACAGGCACACCTGAAAAAATAGGGTTTCTTCAAATGGCACAGTCCGGGACCCTGTATCTGCAAGGAGTGGATGAACTTTCATTGGCCAGCCAGACCATTCTCCTAAAATCATTACAGCAGACAAATGGCAATTTTAGAATTGTCAGCTCGACGGAACGCGGGTTAGATGATTTAACAGCAAACAAACGATTTAGAGAAGACCTATTTTACTTTTTACACGTGGTTCCCATCCACATCAAACCATTACGGGAACGATTAGAGGACTTAAGCAAAATCATTGAGAAATACGTTGATCGATACACTGCAGCGTATCAGGTCAATAAAATACTTTCTGATAGCTTATTTCACGAATTGCTCCATATGGAATGGGGTGGAAATCATTTGGAAATTAAGAATGTGGTGGAACGGTTAATCGTCCAAAATGAAACAGATATCATAACCAACGATGATTTACCTGTTGAATACCGCAGAAACGATTCCGGTCTGGACACATTCGTAATTGATGGTCGAACATTACCTGCCATTCTGGATAAGGTAGAGGAAAAGGTTTTGCTGAGTGCCCAAAAGCGCTATAAAACTACTATTGAAATGGCAAAAGTTTTAGGGATAAGTCAGCCATCGGTAGTGCGCAAACTAAAAAAATATGCAAATAAATAGCTACAGGGGGATTTTTAAATGGAACAAACAGAACGTAAATGGCAGGATTTAGTTGATTCAATTGGTAATTTTCTTGCACCAAGCATGGCAAAAGACCACCCCAATCTGCCTGTTGTAAAAGCGGAAGGTTGTTATTACTACGGTGCAGACGGAAATACATACCTTGATTTCACCTCGGGCATCGCGGTTGAGAACGTTGGCCACAGGCATCCAAAAGTAGTACAGGCAATCAAGGACAGTGCAGATCATTTAGTACATGGTCCATCAGGTGTGATTATCTACGAATCCATTTTAAAACTGGCTGAGGAACTGCAATCTATTCTGCCGCCTAAATTGGATAACTTCTTCTTTGCGAATAGCGGAACAGAAGCGATTGAGGGGGCAATTAAACTAGCCAAATATGTGAAAAAACGCCCCTATGTCGTTTCCTTTATAGGATGCTTTCATGGACGTTCGATCGGCGCGCTAAGTGTCTCAACATCAAAGAGCAAGTACCGTAAACATCAACAACCATCATGGCTGACATACCAGCTCCCCTACGCCCATCCGGAAGATTGCCCAAATGACATGAACCCTGAGGAGTTTTTTCCGGACAGGCTAGAGAAGGATGCCGAAAGTTTATTTAAGCATCAAGTTGATCCAGAAGAGATTTCCTGCATGATTTTAGAACCAATACTTGGTGAGGGCGGATATATTATCCCTCCTAAGGCATGGCTTGCGAAGGTTCGGGAGATATGCGACCGCCATGATATATTGCTTATATTCGATGAAGTTCAAACAGGATTTGGACGAACAGGTAACTGGTTCGCCGCCCAGACATTCGATGTTAAACCCGATATTATGGCAGTCGCTAAAGGGATAGCGGCAGGCCTGCCACTTAGTGCAACAATAGCTTCTAAGGAACTAATGGATCAATGGCCATTAGGTGCACACGGCACTACTTTTGGAGGAAATCCCATGGCTTGTGCTGCAGCCCGTGCATCTCTATCCGTGATGAAGGAAGAAGAACTGCTTAAGAATGCTAATTTAACTGGAGAATATGCACTAGAGCGATTGGCAAAGATCAAGAAGAAATATCCAGTAATTGATGACGTTCGCGGTGTAGGTTTAATGATTGGAATCGCACTCAAAGACCCAGAAACTGGAGAACCGGACGGTGATACTGTAATGAAGGTATTAAATGGCTGTTTGGAAAAAGGAGTTTTATTTTACCTTTGTGGAAATGCGGGGGAAGTAATCAGAATGATCCCGCCTTTAACCGTTACCAAGGAACAAATTGACCACGGTTTAGATGTACTCGAAGAAGTTTTTTCATCGTTATAACGATATAAGAAAGCATTAGACTTTTTTATACTTTACACCAATCAAATTTTTATATTTTCTTTAAAACAAGGGGGCTTATGAATGAGCAGTAATTTGGAGCAAGTAAGGGAGAGTCAATTAAACAAGGGAATTGATACAAAGGGATTAATGAAATTTCTAATCCCTTCCCTGTTTGGCGTATTTATCTTTCTATTTCCAGTTTATGATAATGGAACTTTTAACATCCCATTAGGAATTATTACAGAATATCTTATAGATTTATTAACCGGCGTTCTCCCAGTAATTGTAACATACGTCATTTTAATTTCGGGCGTACTCACAGTCGTTACAACTTTATTTAAACCGAAAGCAATTTTAAATTCGAAATTATTAAATTCATTGTTTCATGTCTCTTTGTTCTGGACAATTACTCGTGTACTCGGAACCATCTTTGCATTCATGACCTTTTATCATGTTGGTTTGAATGTGATTAGTTCAGAAGCTACCGGGCAAGTAATGTTCGGCTTACTCACCACTTTAATTGTCTGGTTCTTGGTTGCATCATTTTTAATGCCTTATCTGATTAACTTTGGCGCTATGGAGTTTTTCGGTACCTTGTTCAGAAGTGTAATCAGACCACTGTTCACCTTACCCGGACGTTCGGCTATTGATTTATTAGCATCATGGGTTGGCAATGTAAATGTTGGTGTAGTAATTACTCGGGAACAGCATCAGGACGGATTCTATTCAGGCCGTGAAGCTGCAGCAATCGCTACATGTTTTTCATCCGTGTCCCTCCCATTTTGTCTAGTAATTGCCGGAATGCTAAACATTGACCATTTGTTTCCCCTATTATACTTGACCATTTGTATTGCTGGCGTGGTTAGTGCTGTTATCGTTCCAAGAATACCACCACTATCCAGAATACCAGACACGTATATGAAGGAAAACACTTATAATGAGAATCTTCCTGAAGGGGTCTCAAAATTTAAATGGGGCCTTAAACAAGCAATTTCCAGAGCAAAAAAAGCTGGATCTTTTAAAGATCAAATGAAGCAAGGCAGTGATGTCTTTCTTGGGATTATTTTTGTTCTAATGCCACAAGTTATGGCAATTGGGACAATCGCACTTATCATTGCTGAGTTTACTCCATTCTTTGACATCATTTCCAGACCAATGATTCCATTGTTACAGTTGCTGCAAATACCGGAAGCAGCTGAAGCAGCACCCGCGACGATAGTAGGGTTTATTGACATGTTTATACCCGCTGTTTTGGCTACCGGAATAGATGCTGAAATAACCAGATTTGTAATTGCTGCATTATCACTTGTGCAAATCATTTATCTGACCGAAATGGGCACACTGCTCATTATTTCAAAAATTCCCGTTGGTGTTGGACGCTTGTTCCTTGTATTCCTTGAGCGCACATTAATTTCCTTACCAATTATCGCATTAATGGCACATCTCATTTTCTAAGGCTGTTTTCTAACGGGGGTATTGCATGTATATTAAACAACTAATCGAGGCAATCGGCAGCAATAAGGTCAGTCAAAACGAAACTGAATTATACCGGCATAGCCATGATGAATCGCCACACAAGGCTATTGAACCAGAGGTGGTCTGCTTTCCCGATTGTAAAAATGATATTATCAAAATAATAGAAATAGCACGGGAGCATCATGTTCCTGTTACAGCATTTGGTGCAGGGTCAGGACTTGAAGGGCAAGCAATTCCCGTTCATAGGGGCATCACACTTAACTTTGAGAATATGAACGATGTAGTAGACTTCTCACCGGATGATCTGACAATTACCGTTCAGCCGGGACTTACCCGTTTACAATTAAATAAACTTGTAAATCGTCATGGGTTAATGTTTCCAATTGATCCTGGCGCCGATGCTACGATTGGAGGTATGGTTGCGACAAACGCAAGTGGTACTACAGCTGTGCGTTATGGTTCCATGCGCGACCAGCTACTGGATTTAGAAGTAGTTTTAGCTGATGGCACCGTTATCCACACCGGATCACACGCCAAGAAATCTTCCTCCGGGTATAATTTAACAAGTTTATTCGCCGGTTCGGAAGGTACGCTCGGAATTATAACAAAAGTAACATTGCGCCTTCACGGAATCCCTGAATATACAATGGCAGCGCGATGCACCTTTGATTCTCCTGAAAACTGTGCCAAGGCGGCCCAGGCTGTTTTATTAAGTGGAATACCAGTAATGCGCATGGAATTAGTTGATGCGCAAAGTGTTTCACAAGTAAACATGTATGGCGGATACGATTACCCTGTGAAGCACTCTCTGTTTTTTGAATTTGCTGGCTTGAATTCTGCTGTTGAAGAAGAAATAAAACTTGCAAAAGACTTAATGTACGACCTAGGCTGTCAAGACTGGAAGGCAGCAAGTGACTCGAGAGATCAAAAAGAATTGTGGAAAGCACGTCATGAGCTATCATATGCGTACAGCCATGTAAAAGGGATGAAAGATACTGGTGCAGATGTCTGCGTACCAATCTCTCACCTTCCAGAACTGGTTGTCTATGCACGCGAACTTATTGAACAAAGCGGATTAGAAGGCGGGATCCTCGGACATGTTGGGGATGGCAACTTCCACACAATCGTGGTTTTTGATCCGAGTAATCCCGGTGAACAGGAAAAGGCTGAGTATACAAATGAGGCCCTCGCAAGACGCGCAATTGAAGTAGGAGGCACTTGCACGGGAGAGCACGGCGTTGGGCTTGGCAAGATGAAATTCCAAAACACTGAGCACGGAGCAGCTGTCGGGATTATGAAAGGGATAAAACAATTGCTGGATCCGAAGGGGCTATTGAATCCAGGGAAGATATTCCCGTAGTTATGGGATATTGATCTAATGAACGGTTTGTATTGCTTTTTAAAGCAATACAAACTGGATACTTAAATCATAATAAATAACTTTAATAATCCACTTTTAAAACAATAATTCATTAGTCGGGTATCCTATCTAGCCATTTTTAAAAAGGCAAATTTTAACCTTTATCATTTTAAATGATCTAGTAAAACAATTATAAAATTAATTCTCAACCATACTAAAGTTCGACAGACTTTCGACCTAGTATCAAGTATAATTTGAAGGAGATGATAAAAAAGAGGGAGTGTTTCGATTGAAAAAAACCATACAGTTGTTTGCATTGTTTCTAGTTTTAGGTCTGATGTTGTCCACTACTTCTTTTGCCAAAAGTGACCAGGCAAAAAAATCACTTGTTGCTCTTGGCGACTCCATTCCATTCGGTCTTAATCTTGGTCAAAATAATGACACCCCATCGAAACTCGCTTATCCTTTCCTGATTGGTGATGATGCAGACTTACGGGTTCGTGACCTAGGTGTACCAGGCTGGAAAACGACACAAATGTTGAACGCCCTGAAAACTGATCAAAAGTACCGTCAAGCTGTTAGACATGCCGATTTTATCGTTTTAACCATTGGAAACAATGACTTACTACAGGCATTAAAGGCTGCTCAAACGGGGAGTGCTGGTAATCCATACTTGTTCATGCAAACCCTCCAAATGGAAATACAAAAGAGTAATTTGTTTATGAACATTGGTGAAATTATTAAGGAAACACGAACTCTTACTGATGCACCCGTGGTTGTCTACAACGTCTATAATCCATTTCAAGTAGATGACCCCTTACATGTTATCGCCACACAGATACTACCCTCAATTAATAAAACATTTGCTGATTTAATAACATATACAGATATTTTCTATGGCAATGTGTTTCTAGCAGATGCTTATTCCGCATTCGGCCAAAAACAGTCTGTGTATGTACGTGAGGGTGATATCCATCCCACTATTGAAGGTCAGATAAAACTTGCCGAAATAGGTTTGGAAGCATTGGGACTAAATTAACTAAATTAAAGGTGTCAGCTTCGTATGCTGGCACCTTTTTTAGTAAACTTCTTACCATTAAATTTCATCATCGCACTTCCATAAAAAATAAACCACCAAATGCTGTGCAATTGATGGTTCAATTTTTATTTATTATGCCATCCATTTTGGTGGAATATTTTTATCCCAATAAACGTCTCCGATATTATGATGTTCTTCAAAATCATCAGAGCTAACATGATAATGGAAATTAAACCAATAACCTTCAAGCGGCCGTTTATCACGTCTTACGTCAAATCTGGCAATATCTTTCTTGGTTTGATAATCATATATATTAAAAATCTTTTCGCCGTACCCATTAGCGGGCATTTCCGTTATTGCAAGATACGAGGTTTTTTCTCCTGCCTCTTCCAAGATTTGATTAAGAACTGTTTCCATATTAGGGAGAATCGTATTTGTAAAGTCATCCTCCACTTGATTGAAAATTTTTGGTCCAAGTTTCGTAAGTGTTTGTTGTTTCGCCTGTTCTGTTAGTAAACTTATAATGTCCCCGTCATCAGCCTCAGCTTCTGAGGAATCTTCTTCCTTGTTTATTTCGGCCACAGGGGTAATAACATCAACCTCTGAAGAAACGGTCTCACTGCTCTCCTCAGCATTGACATTCAAATATGTAGGAGGAATATAGACCCCAAGTGTCATAAATGTAATTAGGATAACTGATATTTTTCTAATCCATAGTTTCATATGAATATCTCCCTAAAATAAACTTATCCTAATTTTATCATTAAAAGACTAATTGTCTATACAAGGAATAACATTTAACCAAATTGTCAAATTTATGAAATAAATAAAAAGCCCTATCTACAAGCATTACTCTGCCTTCCAAGCGAAAAGTAAAATCATATTTACAATGTTCAAGGACCCGTATATTACTGTTGCATCAACATTTTCAAGTGAAAGCAGCAATAGTATTGGAGCTCCTAAAATAATAATTTCAAGCAGAAGGTGAAAAGGTTTCAGAAGATGAATCTTAGCCTTCGGTGATAGCATCATCCCCCAGACAAATGCAACAAATAAAGGAAGTATAATTCCGAGTAGTCCTTTACCTGCCCAGTTTTGTCCTGTTTGAAAGCCCCAATATCCAATAATAACAAGGGCACATATTTCGATTAAAAACCGTAGGCCAAGATTAGCTGCCTGGAGTACATTCATTCCCATTCGTCATCTTCCCCTGTCTTCTTTAGCAGTTCATTATTCTTTGGATTATACCAGAACCGCAGAGGGATTTCAGCTACATTCACATGTAACACAATTGGGCCTTAATTTTCGATACATTTTATCACGAAATTAGAACAAAATAATTTATAAATAACTAGTAGGAGGATTAAACAATGTCAGAGGAAAATAAGAATCGCAACAAAGATAAGAATAGACAGAACAACAGGAACAAGCATAATAAACAAGCCGCTGATACAGAATTTGCAAAAGAAATGAAAGAAAGTGAATTTCTTAACTTGGACAACAAAAGAAATAAGCGAAACCGTTAGAAAGAAGGGGCAGGGCATCCGTGCAATACGAGGCAGCGCGGTGATGTTGATGAAAACCTGTCTGATAAAAACAACCCGGGCGAGAATCAAGCCAAGTCGGGAGACAACAGGCTGCCCCAGAAATTAACAATTCAATTCTGGGACAGCTTTTTGTTTTGTTCATCTATCTCTTTCATATGTTCCACATGGGCAGCTCCCCATTCGTGCATAACATCCATAACCGGTTCCAGGGTTTTTCCGTATTCAGTCATAGAGTATTCCACTTTCGGCGGAACCTGTGGATATACGACACGTTCGACAAGGTCTTGTTCCTCTAACTCCCTTAAATGAAGGGTAAGCATTCTTTGGGTAATATCTGGAATTCGTCGCCTTAGTTCATTAAATCGAAGAGTGCCATCAATTAGTAAATGCTGAATTATAAGTGGCTTCCATTTCCCCACGATGCTGTCCAGTGCAACTACCACTTTACATTGATCAGGCTTTTTTTGTTTCTTCTTATCAAGATTCATGACATACGACTCCTTCACGGTACCTTTTTTTATACTATAGCACATAATTGTACCTACTTAACAAAAATCATTGTACATATTATAATTACATCTGTAAAGATTCAACTTTTGAATAGAAAGTATTTATGGAAAGCTGGGAAATATGATGGCCAAACAAGCTTCGAGGTTCCAAAGAGATATAAAAGACCATTGGTATGTGAGCTATAACAAAAACGGGTACCCCCACGTCCAGCAGGGATTTGTATTAAATCCCGAACGACTGCAAGAGTGGGATCCTTTTGTTTTAATGGCTGATGATTGGTTTAAGCGTGGCACTTTTTCCGACCATCCTCATCGTGGTTTTCAAACAATCACCTATGTGATTGATGGGAGATTGGAGCACATTGATAATGCTGGTGGACATTCTATTTTAGATGCTGGTGACGTTCAATATATGAATGCTGGTTGGGCGGCTCGGCATGCGGAAGAAGCAGTCGATGATGATTTAATTCACACGCTGCAATTGTGGCTGAATCTGCCAAAGTCACTAAAGAATTCAGATACATCCTACCAGGATATCCGTTTAGAAGATGTTCCCACAGTTCCATTTGAAGGTGGAGCAGTAAAGGTATACGCAGGTACTATTGCAGATGTAATAGGTCCTCTTGAAAGTATGGTTCCAATCACTATGTCAGAAATTAGTATTGGTAAAGGGGGAACTTATACGCATCGCATTCCTGAAAACCATAATGCGTTTTTATACGTTCTGTCTGGAGAGCTAGAATTTGGTAAAAGTAAAACAGCAATAAAAAAAACGGGTGCAGCTCATCTCACCTTTAATGAAAACGGCTCTTTAGAAAGTGAATTACCTATTAAAGCAAATGAACGTTCAAAAGTGCTGATATATTCTGGTGTGCCCATTAATGAGAAGGTTGCAGCCCACGGTCCATTTGTTATGAACACAATGGAAGAAATACAACAGGCCTTTCGTGATTTTCAAGCAGGCAAATTTGGCCCACCGGCCGTTTAATACTATATAAATCATATACAATAAAAGGGGAAATACATGATGACAATTAGAATTAAAGCAGTTATTGGTAGTACAAGCTCTACATCTTACAACTTAAAGCTAGTAGAATATATGAAAAACCGTTACGCAGATCAATTAGACATTACCCCTGTCTTTATTAATGACCTTGAAAACTTTTCAATTGATATCGAAAATGATGCTCCGGAAAATGTCAGGAAATTTAAAGCTGATGTCAAAGATTCCGATGCTGTTTTATTTGCAACACCTGAATATAACTTCTCCATTCCTGGTGCGATGAAAAATGCAATTGACTGGTTTTCACGTGGCGGCGACTTCGTTTTAAAAGACAAACCTGCTTTTATCGTAGGCTCATCAATGGGGGTATTGGGAAGTGTTCGTGCTCAATTACACTTAAGAGAAATTTTATCAAACCCTGCATTATCGCCTACCCTGTTGCCGGGTAACGAAGTATATATTGGTTCCATTCATGAGAAAATGAATGAGGCTGGTGAACTAACTGATAAAGGCACCATTGAATTTTTAGATTTGGTTGTGAAAAACTTTATTGAATTCTACGATAAAACAAATGCTTTGGTTGAAGTTTAATAATTGGGTAAAAGTGAACATGACTGGGTGATTATAGCTAATCATCCAGTTTTTTTGTACCGTACTCTAAAAATTTAAAAACACTTGACTGATTAACCTAACCAGCCAAGCGTTTCCTCTACAAATAATGACGCTGCACTCTCTTCCCATCGAACGAATATTTAACCTTCTTTTCCTCTACATATGTTTCCATGTGGACGGTTCGGCCCCATAATTGATAGATATACGGGAGTACATGTTCCAAATAAGGCAGATTCAGTTCTGTTCCTTCATAGCCATGCATCAGATAAAGCTCGCCATTTCGCATATAATCTCCATTATCGACACTTATATATGGAAATCCTCCATTAACCCGCATGTGGATCAGCTGGTCCCTTACCTGCTCGTAATCCTTCTCGGTAATTTTGTAATCACGGCCCTGTTTTTCAAATAGGTACATATCTTCCCTTTGTACAAGTTCCTTCGTTAAATAATTCCGGATGAACGAAATATCTGATTCAACTTCCCGTACTTCGAATATTTTCTCTCTGCCTGAGTTTGGTTCAATACCCAATTCCAGCATTTCTTTCGTTGGATGATTGTAACGCTCCTCAATATCTTCATAGATCTTGATTCCAAGATAATAGGGATTAATTTGCTGTTTAGATGGCTGCACAACATTCGCATTCAATGAAGCAAACTCCACTGCTTCATCCGATGTTAAATCCATTTCTCGTAAAATCCGTTGATGCCAGTATGATGCCCAGCCCTCGTTCATGATTTTCGTTTCAAGCTGCGGCCAGAAATACAGCATTTCCTCGCGCATCATGGTTAGAATATCGCGCTGCCAGTTCTCCAGTTCCCGGCTGTTCTCTTCAATAAATAATAATATATCCTTTTCCGGATTAAGTGGGAACTTTTTCTTTTTATTATCAATTACTGGTTTATTATCAGACTTATCCTGATCAAGACTCCATAAATCATCGTAAGCAGTTGTTGGCCGTGTTTGTTCTCTCTTTTCATCCGCTTCTACATCATTAACATTTAGCTTTGGTCTTACAATCGATGGGTCAATATGTTCCTGAATTGATAGAATGGCATCCAAGAACTGCTCCACCTCATCTTTTCCATAAGTCATTTCATAATCAGCAATTCGTTCTGCTGTTGCAGTCATACTCTCGACCATGTCTCTCCTTGTGTTGGAGAAACGAACATTATTCTTAAAAAAGTCACAATGGGCGAGCACATGGGCAACAATAAGTTTATTCTGAATTAAGCTGTTTGTATCAAGTAAAAATGCGTAGCACGGATTTGAGTTAATAACTAGCTCATAAATTTGACTCAGGCCAAGGTCATACTGCAGCTTCATTTTGTGAAACTGTTTACCAAAACTCCAATGGGTAAATCTTGTCGGCATACCATATGCACCAAATGTATAAATAATATCGGCAGGACAAATTTCATACCGCATTGGATAAAAATCAAGTCCAAATCCGGATGCAATTTCCGTAATTTCGTCAATTGAGCGTTGGAGCGCCTTCATTTCTGTCAATATGATCCCTCCAAATGTACTTTTTATAGTTTATGAATCAGGAGGGAAATAATGAACGATGTATTTGATATTAAGGCTGTCCATCTGTATTTTTTGCTAGCAATACTGCAGGTCTTATAATCCTATTTGGATTTTTAGAAACAGATTGTTTCGCCAATTTCTTTTTCCAGAGAATCCTCAAACGATAGAAAATAGTTTTTGGGAGACGTTCCGAGCAAAATAGTGAATTGCCCATTACTAAAATGAACTAAATAGCTACTCTTTTGGTCTACCTCACTTTCCGAAAAAATCTTTGTGAATTTTTCCAACTGATTATTGGTAAGTTCGCCGTCTAACACGATTATTTCTCGGCTGCCTTTCTTTTTGACTACCATAAATATACCGTAACCACCGAATGCGTCCTCTTTATACTGACTTGTTTCATGTTCGATAACTTTGGAGTAATTATAATCGCAACGATGGCAGCAAATGAATTGCTCACCTATTTTGTAGTAATAGTCTTCGATTGCGGATCGACCACAATTGGGGCATTGCATCGCAGAATAAGTAGATGCCAAGGGGGGTTCTCTCCTTTACCATTTAATTGGATAATAGATGCATGAGATTATCTGAGACTTAGAAGGTGGAGGCGTGTAAGTGCTTTTATAGAGAAATACCGTGGGGTTTGCAGTGGAGTTATCCATATTCTACATTAATTTGCAAAATAGTCAATTATTACTTTGTTTCCGTCTGTATTATTTAATAAAGCTTGGAAAGTCTAAACAAGAGGTGATTATCATGAATCAGGAATTATCCATTGAGGATTTCAATGAAATGCTGCAAAAGTGGACAGGAAAAAGGATAAAGATTTTCAAACATGAAATTGAGGACAATGATGAAACGTTGATGAATTTAGACAATGTCTCCTACGCGGAACAGGATGCAACAATCGATGATTATGTAGCAAAACACATATTGCAATTAAATGGCACAGGAGTAATAGAGAATGATGACCATGAACATGAGCCGCTTCCCTCACCAACATATGAAATACCACTTGAGGATAGCACGAATTATCAATTTGATGGGTCACGTTTCAATTTAAAAAATGACCGCGGCCATTATTCAATTGAACTTTGTGAATAATATATAATATCCCAAGCAGGGGCCGCCCACTTGGGATATGTTATTAAACGAGGGCCTCTTCTTTTCTGAAAAAACTTTTCATTGCATGATATACATCACGTTTATCCTTTAAGATAAATTGGCGGAATTTCGGATTATCAATCGCTCTAAATGCATTCATTAATGTTGTATTCCGGCTTCTTTCATTGATTTCCCCATACCCAAACATATTTGAAACGTCCATCATCTCTTCTACAAGTTTCCTGCATCTTGCGTTATCGGAGGCAATGTTATCACCATCTGATAGATGAAACGGATAAATATTAAACCGTGACGGCTGGTATTTTTCATCAATAAGATCCAGTGCCTTTAAATAAGCTGATGAACAGATTGTTCCACCACTTTCTCCTTTTGAGAAAAACGCTTCCTCTGTCACAACTTTAGCTTCTGTATGATGGGCAATAAATTCGATTTCAACTGTTTCATATTTCGTTCGCAAAAATCTTGTCATCCAGAAAAAGAAGCTTCTGGCGATATACTTTTCAAAAGTACCCATTGATCCACTTGTATCCATCATCGCAAGCACAACTGCTTTCGATTCCGGCTTTGTCACATCATTCCACGTCTTAAATCGGAGGTCATCGTTATAAATCGGCGTGATTCCCGGAACTCCTTCACGGGCATTCCGCTTTAATGCAGTCAGAATCGTTCGCTTTTTATCCACGTTGCCCATTAACCCTTTTTTACGGACATCGTTAAATTCAATTTTTTCATTCTTAATTTCAGCCTGTTCCTTTTGCTGCAGATTTGGGAGCTCCAATTCATTAAACAAGGCTTCCTCTAATTCTGCCAGTGATACTTCTGCTTCATAATAATCTGAACCAGGTTGATCTCCAGCCTGTTTTCCTTTTCCAGCACCGCTCTTTCCTTGGCCGTCGCCCGGTTCACGAGCAACGACATCACCAACCTGACTATCTCCATCACCCTGGCCAACATGTTTTGATTTATCATAGTTGTACCGGATTTTATATTCATCTAACGACCGGATTGGGATTTTAATAACATCACGGCCATTTGACATGATAATCCTTTCTTCACTTACGAGATCTGGTAGGTTATTTTTAATAGCGTCTTTCACTTTATCCATATGCCTTTTTTGATCCTGTAAGCCTTTGCGATGGAGGGACCAGTTTTCCTTGGAGACGACAAAACTACTTTTACTTTCTTCTTCCATCGTATCCTCTCTCCTATCTATGCTTTTTTTAGCTTATGCAGACGCAAACAAGTTGTTGTCAATATACCCCCATTTTTGATTAGAAAAGCGCAGGCGCCCCGTTTAGTGACGTACAAATAGATAGGACTGTGAAAGTACGGTAAACTTTCCGCACATTCATCAGGACTAACTATTTGCTAGTCGCTGGGCGCCGGAGCTAGACATTTTTTCATTGTTATTTTCTTATCTTTATAAAAAAATAACAAGACTACAACAGATCAGTCTTGTTATTTTTCCTTGATTTATCTATTAAGCAAGCTTCCAACATACCGCAGTAATTCGTTTGCTGAAATAGAATTATAACCATACTCATCAATTAATCGTGCAATCACTTCGTTAACCTTCTTAAGCTGCGATTCATCCGGTGTTTGTGATGAGGTAGTAATTTTGACTACATCTTTTAAATCTGCAAATAGTTTCTTTTGGATGGCTTCGCGCAAACGCTCATGAGAAGTGTAATCAAAGCGTTTACCCTTTCTGGCATAGGCGGAAATACGGATGAGAATTTCCTCTCGAAAAGCCTTTTTGGCATTTTCCGATATGCCAATTTGCTCTTCTATTGAGCGCATCAGCTTTTCATCTGGATTCATTTCTTCGCCAGTTAATGGATCTCGTAATCTATTTTTATTGCAATATGCTTCCACATTATCAAGGTAGTTGTTCATCAACGTTTTCGCAGACTCTTCATACGAATACACGAATGCCTTCTGTACTTCCTTCTTGGCAATTTCGTCATATTCTTTTCGTGCTACAGCAATATAATTCATGAAATCTTCCCGGTCCTCTTGGGAAATGGAGGCATGCTGATCAAGCCCATCTTTCAACGAACGCAAAACATCCAGCGCATTGATTGAAGGAACCTCCTTACGAATGATCGTTGATGAAATTCGGTTGATTACATACCGAGGGTCAATCCCATTCATCCCCTCTTCTGGAAATTCTTTTCTTAGTTCATCAACATCAACCTGGTTATATCCTTCTACAATCTCCCCATCATAAAGCCGCATTTTCTTTACCAGGTCAACCCCTTGCTTTTTAGAAGCATTCAACCTCGTAAGAATGGAGAATATAGCTGCAACCCGCAGTGCGTGTGGTGCAATATGCACATGCTTCATATCGCTTTCATTGATCATTTTTTCATAGATTCGTTCTTCCTGGCTCACGCGCAGGTTATACGGAATTGGCATAACAATAATTCGTGAATGGAGCGCCTCATTCTTCTTGTTTGAAATAAAGGAACGGTACTCCGCTTCGTTTGTATGAGCAATAATAAGTTCATCAGCGGATATCAAGGCAAATCTTCCCGCTTTAAAATTTCCTTCTTGGGTCAGCGACAGCAAATGCCATAGAAACTTCTCATCACATTTTAAAATCTCCTGAAATTCCATCATTCCCCGATTGGCCTTGTTCAATTCACCATCAAAGCGATATGCCCGGGGATCAGACTCTGAACCATATTCGGCAATTGTTGAGAAGTCAATACTGCCCGTTAAATCAGCAATATCCTGTGACTTCGGATCAGACGGACTAAATGTACCAATCCCTACACGGCGATCCTCTGAGAAAAAGATTCTTTCCACCATTACATTTTCCATATTTCCATCGTACTCCTGGTCAAGCCGCAGCTGATTGAGTGGTGATAAGCTTCCCTCAATGCGAATACCATATTCATCATAGAAGTCATCCCGCAAATGGTTAGGAATAAAGTGCAATGGATCCTCATGCATTGGACATCCCTTGATCGCATAAACTGCACCCTCATCAGTTCTGGAATACTGCTCCAAACCACGCTTAATCATGGTCACAATTGTCGACTTACCACCACTGACGGGTCCCATTAATAAGAGAATCCGTTTCCTGACGTCAAGTCGCTTTGCTGCTGGATGAAAGTATTCTTCAACCAATCGTTCAATTGCTTCCTCCAGTCCAAAAATTTCCTCGCCAAAGAACTGGTACATTTTATTGCCGTCTCTCTCCGTCAAACCAGAACTTTTGATCATATTATAAACGCGTGAATGGGCAGTTTGGGCAACCTCAGGCCTCTCCTTCACAATCTCTAAATACTCCGCAAATGTTCCTTCCCACATTAACCGTCTTTCTTCGTCCCTGTAGCTCTTCACCTTATTTAATATATCCAAATGACTCCCTCCATCTATGTCAGGGTTTATATATCGTATGCATAGGTACACGTCATGATACCGACAAGTTGATAATTTTGGATAAAGGAGAAGAAAATTTATTTAGGAGTCATACTCACAGGTAATTTTTCGTACCGACTATGGGCTTATCTTCTTTTTATGCTCTTTAAAAGCATCGATAAATTTCTGTGGCGAGGCAGTTACGGTATAAGTAAAAAGGCCTCCGCTTGTGTGTAGATACAGGAGACCTCCTTCCTTGCCAAATGTCCGATAGGATACATCAAGAACCTCCTGAATAGGAAATTCACGATGCTGCGTGACAAGCTTTTCATTATATAAGTATAGAACCCGTTCATGTTCAATTTTTACCTGTTCAACACTGTTAACTTCCCGTTGCACCTTCGTATACGGCTGTTCCGCTATCAAATACATGTAAATCCTCCTGCTTTATAAATTCTGTATGAACAAACGAACTACATCTGCCCCGCCGATGAAAGTTCCGAGTGAACTCCCTAAATTTGCCATAACAACCACAAGCAAAACGCGGGTAACCTTATTATTCCAGAAACCTTTTACACTAAAGACATCTTCCGATAGGCTTTCAAAGTCGCCTACTTTCGGGCGAACGAAATAGGCTTGGACAAATCCAGCGAACCAACCCGCCGCGGTGATTGGATCAAGCGATGTTATTGGTGCCGCGATAAAAGCCGTAATAATGGCGAGTGGATGCCCAAAAGCAATAGCAACCCCTATTGCGGATAACGCCCCATTCCACAGCACCCAGCTAATTGTCTGTTGGAGTGCAGCTTCCGGATTGGAATAGAAGGTATAAGCAATAATCGCAATAAATAGGACTGGAATGGACCAGGCAATAATTTTAGGAATCTTTGATTTGGGAGGAACTTCTGATAGCCGTTCCAAATCATGCTCTTTTTTAATTTCTTCTTTAATACCCGGAACATGCGCAGCTCCCAAGACTGCTACAACCTTATCCCCTGGGGCATCTTTAATTTTCTGCGATAAATATTGGTCCCGTTCATCAATTAAGGGCGTTTTTAGCTTGGGAAAATGCTCGGTAAATTCATGCAGCATTGAATTAAGCATATCCTGTGATTTCATTTTCTCCAGCTCTTCTTCTGTAATGCTTTCTTTATTAAAAATACCCGCGATAACAGACATGAGGAGCATACCTTTTCCCTTTAGTCCTATTCCATGCCAGATACGCGAGAAGGTTGTCTGGATATTCCGGTCAGCGAGTACGAGGTCAGCATCGATTTCCTTCGCTGACTCTATTCCCTGAATCATTTCCTGACCGGCATTAATACCTAATTGCTTTGCCATGCGTTTTTGAAAAGAGGAAATAGCAAGATTCATTAAAAGCAATGTAGCCTTTTTTTCTTTTATTACCTTAAAGATATCCATCTCCTTCCATTTGTTCCCCTCCATAATCGATTGGTATCGTTGTTCATCGAGTTCTATACAAACGGAATCCGGATTTTCAGCATCTATTACTTCTTTAACCTGCTCCGCACTGTGTTTTGATACATGCGCAGTGCCAATCAATATATATTCCTTACCATCTATTGAAATTCTGGTGATATTTTCTTCGGACATAAACTACCAACTTTCTTTCAAGATCCTATTTAAAATAATAAACTAGATTAGAATTGATTTCATCTGATTTGTGATTTATTCGATCAATTTTCCTTTGTGAATTAACTAGTTTGTATTATTAAGCTGTATCCACCCTTTACAATTTCAAACATACTAGGTTAAGATAGACCTAGAAAAACTGCATATGAACCTTTCACTAGGGGAGCTGTGAAATCGGCTGAGAAGAACTGTTTCGTTCTGACCCTTTGAACCCGAACTAGATAATACTAGCGTGGGGAAGTGTGGTCGAAGCTTGTATTTTATTACTTTCTTATACAAACAAATGGACTGCATTCCACGGGGATGCAGTTTTTTTAATGGCTGAAAATTAAAAAGGAGGAGATGTAAATGAAAAATCAACAATGTATGGGACCAGAAATTGCTGGATGCAGCTTTTCTATCCACCCTATGAGTGACGATTTCATCGAGATTATCACGGGTGCGTTGAAAAATGTTGACACATCAAAGGTTTGGATGAAAACGGACGATGTGACAACAACTGTGCGGGGAAAACTAATACATGTTTTTGACGTAACAAAGGCAATATTTATTCATGCTGCGAGGACAGGTGAACATGTTGCATTTCAAGCAACGTATTCATTAGGCTGTCCAGGAGATTCCGCCGGAGACGTTTATATGGCCGAGGATGATATAGCAGTATACAACTCACAAGTGAATGATATCAAACAGCCGGTAGCGGCTAAATTTTCTCTCTATCCATTAGGCGGCGGAAATTATATGAATGTAATTATGGAGCAGATTGAAGCGATGAAAAGTCATGTAGATGTCTCACATGCGCATTACTCCACTCGTCTGGACGGGGGAGCGATTAACGTTTTTGAAGGTTTAGAAAAGGTTTTTCAGGCTACTGTCCTTGGGGGATCAAGCCACACTGTGATGACAGTCTCCATATCAGCAAATAGTCCATCGTCTAAAAGGGGTGGCAATCGTGAATAATTGGCGTTTTAAAGAAATCGTTGTAATGTCCGCACTTTCCGTTGTATTCGCGGTTGTTTATCTGGCCTTTGTTCCTGTGGGGAAAATTCTTGTGGGATTTTTTGGACCGATTGGCTACGATCTTATTTTTGGAATCTGGTTTATTGTTTCTATACTGGCTGCTTATATTATCCGTAAGCCTGGTGCTGCATTTATATCTGAAACAATTGCTGCAATGGTCGAGGTTCTACTCGGTAATGCAGCTGGCCCAATGCTGATTTTGTCTGGAATAGTTCAAGGGTTAGGCGCTGAGGCTGCATTTGCAGCAACCCGTTGGAAAAATTACTCAACATGGGTCCTTCTGTTTGCCGGTGTTGGTTCCGCTGTATTCAGCTTTGTGTACGGTTACTTTATAAGTGGATATGCTGCACTTTCTACCCCTTATGTGATTGGGATGTTTGTCACACGCATGATAAGTGGCGCATTAATCGCTGGATTACTCGGAAAAACTTTGGGCGATGCCCTGGCACAAACAGGTGTCTTATCCAGTTTTGCTCTGGGAAAAGAGTACAGAAAGAAAAATGCGGCATGAAGAAGGATTTCCTTTTACGCGTACAACAGTTGTCCTTAGGATTCGAAAATCATCCCAATCAAGACACCATTTCGAATGTCAGTTTTGAATTGGACAAAGGTGAAACACTTTTATTGCTTGGACCAAGCGGCTGTGGGAAAAGCACCTTAACTTTTTGTTTAAATGGCCTATATCCTCGTGAACTGGATGGAACAATGACTGGCAATATTTTCATCAACGGGGAGAGATCGACGGCATATAAACCAGGTGAACTTAGCCGTCAAGTTGGTGTTGTATTTCAAGACCCAGAAACACAATTTTGCATGCTTACCGTTGAAGATGAGATTGCATTTGGCTTGGAAAACATAAATCTGCCCCGTCACCTGATGGAGGCAAAGATAGATGACGCTCTTTCGCAAGTTAATATGGTCTCCTATAAGGAATCAGATATTGCCTCCCTTTCTGGAGGACAAAAACAAAAACTCGCCTTAGCCTGTGCCCTGGCGCTAGAACCGGATTTACTCATTTTGGATGAACCCACCGCGAACCTGGACCCGGTTGCGACAAAGGATTTAATCACCACCATACAACAGTTAAAAAGACAAAAGGAGTTTGCTCTGATTGTCATCGAACATCAATTGGACGGATGGATGGATTTGTGCGACCGCAGTCTGTTATTAAATAAATCTGGAGAAGTTTTTTATGATGGATCGCTGCGAAAAGGCATTGAGGAAATTCTACCGGAATTGAATGGACAAGGAATATGGCTGCCCAGAATCACCCAATATGTTCTGCAGCAATCTGCGCATTGGAATGGTTTTCTTCCGTTAACCATGGATGAATTTACAGATCTGGCAGGCCAACAGCCATCAGTAAAATGGGGCTATGAACCACCAATAGAAAAAAGAAATTCCGATGTTCTTTTGGAAGCAATTAATCTATCGTGGAAGAAGAAAAACCAGCAAGTCATTCGTAACATCTCGCTAAAGTTATATGATGGAGAGTTTGTAGCTATCGTTGGTGCAAACGGAAGCGGTAAAACGTCACTGACAAGGATATTAGCTGGTATCCAAAAACCATCAGCAGGAACTGCCTACTTAAACGGAAAAGCATTGGAACATTGGAAAGAAATTTATTTGCGCGACAAAATAGGTTATGTATTTCAAAATCCAGAGCATCAATTTATTATGAACACTGTATTTGATGAGGTTGCATTCAGTTTGCGGCTGAGGGGTCTGGACAACAAGGGAATCAACGAAAAGGTCACTTCCATCATCAAGGATTGCGGTTTGGAAGGGCTTGAAAATGAACATCCTTATACACTCAGTCAGGGTCAAAAACGTCGTCTAAGTGTTGCAACAATGATTGTAGATAATCAGCGTATACTCATTTTAGATGAACCAACATTTGGACAGGATGCGCATTCAACCAAAGCATTAATGGACCTGCTGGAAGAACGAAATAAACAAGGGACCAGTATCGTCATGATCACGCATGACATGGAGATTGTTCATCATTATGCTGACCGGGTAATTGTTATCAATCAGGGAAATGTCTCTGCTGACTGCCATCCGAGTGAATTATGGACAGTAAAACCGGCAGTATTAAAGAACTGGCAGCTTGCACTGCCGATCCAAGTTCAGCTTCAACATTGCTATGAAAGGGAAGCCAATTATGTTTCTACATCATCTTAACCCGAGTATAAAGGCAATAACAATCCTATTACTTGTGACACTGCTCGCATTAGTGTTCGACCCGTTTACACCATTTCTATTTATGATTTGCACAATCGCATTAACATTCATCGGCGGGGATATAAATGGCAAAAGGTATTGTTTATATTTTCTGCCGTTTTCCATTATTGCGTTTGGGATGCTTTGGACGACAATCGCATTCGCAGACACACCAACGCATCCACAGGAGGAAATCACTTTATTAGGATTAACCATTCCTGAAGAATCCTTTGTAACGGCGCTTGCCCTTTCATTACGTGTTCTGAGTGTTGCTGCGTTATCATTACTATTTGTTTTCACAACAAATATTGTGGATTTCATTTTAAGCCTTATTCAACAATTAAAATTACCACCAAAAATTGCGTATGGCGTCCTGGCTGGATACCGTTTTTTACCAATGATGAAAGACGAACTGCTCATTATCCGGACCGCCCACCGGGTACGTGGATTTGATCAGGCAAAGACATTCCGCGGTAAGCTGGATCAATATAAAAAGTTCTCCATACCACTGTTAGCGAGCGCCATAAGAAAGGCCGAGCGGACAGCAATGGCAATGGAATCAAAAGGTTTTACCGGTGAGAAAAAGCGAACCTTTTACAGGAGTTTCTCTGTTTCTTTCCGTGATTGGGCATTTTTGGGCTTAATGGTAATTGCCCTGCTCTTTATTGCGTCCATTTCGTGGTATTTGGGTTATTTTAGGTGGTACAGTGGCGAGCTGTAAGCGTGTAATCAGATGTTTAGGAAAACGTGGCATTTGCCTTTTACTAGTCAATGCCACATTTTCTTTAAATCCTTAAACTAAGCGATAAATCAAAAACCGCTCATAAGGATCATTCTTGGATAAATCAGGTATAATAATTTCTTCCTTTAATTCAAAAGAAGTATCATTCTCCAGAAAATAGATATAATCATCTGAACTGTAATAAAGAATCAGCTCAATATCCCGTCTTGTTCGTTCTACTGACATCAATATATTATTTATGGTATTGATAAAAATTTCTTTCGAAAAGGGATTAAAAAAGTAAAAACGGTTGTCCTGCGGGGCAATCTGATATTCCTCGGCGAGGCAGCAATGGAAATGAATGTTATCTTTATTTTTTCCCGCATAACTATTCCGATTTTCTATTGCTATCTGATAGAAGGTCTTGTCCATTTCGATCCCTGTAACGGTTGCGTTGTAATAGTAATGGATAAAAAAGTTCAGCCTGCCTTTTCCACATCCAAAATCAACTACATGATCACTGCTTTTCAATTCATATTTCGTAAATAAGGTCTCTAAAGCACTATATTGGGTTGGCTCATACGGATAGTAATGAAATGATTGATTGGAATCTTTTTGATAGCCGCCTGTATGGATGTTCAGGAGTTTATCGTATTGGTACTCTTTCACGTTTCCACTCCATTCATATTTAAAAAATTGATGGGTATTCTACCATTGTATCATGGTTAATTAGAACATATTTGCCATTCATTATGATACAATGTGAAGAATTACTAAATTTGGGGTCACAGGGGGATTACCGTGGTAAACTCAAAATTTCACGAATATTTACCTGCAATTCAAGCATTAAACCAAGAAAGCCCCCTTACGAAACAGGACTTATTGACTGAACAATTCTTAATTAATAGAACTGGAAACTTGGAAATGTATTATGCCCCTCATAATGAATACATCAACAATCAGGCAAAAATTGTTATTGTGGGAATAACACCAGGCTGGAGTCAGATGAAAGCCGCTTTTGAACAGACTGTAAAAGGCCTGAAATCACATCATCCTACTGACCAAGTCTTAGAAAAGGCTAAGATAGCCGCAAGTTTTGCTGGATCAATGAGAAGCAATTTAATTAACATGCTGGATCAATGCGGGATACCTGGCATTATTGATGCGGGAAGTTCCTCTTCTTTGTTTATAGAAAAAAGACCATTATTGCATACAACATCAATCATTAAATATCCTGTCTTTCTCCAGGGGGAAAATTATACCGGTCACAAACCGGCCATCAATAGGACGCCACTGTTATCCACTTATGCTTATGATGTATTTCCAATAGAGTTGAGGCAAATTAAACATCCCGCTCTCATTATACCGCTTGGAAAAGTTGTGGAACGATCTTTGCGCAAGCTGCTTTCGGAAAAACAATTGCCTGATCACTCCTACCTATTTGGATTCCCACATCCATCAGGTGCAAATGGCCACCGAAAAAAGCAATTCCAGCAGGTAAAAGATGAGCTTGTTTCCGTTATTAAATCATGGTCTAAAGTCTGAATAATTGTATCTTAGCATTAGAAACCAATGGAAGTTTTTTACTTTATATCGATTCATAATGCTTTTCACTTTATATTGACTGAAAAATCAGTTATAATGAAAATTCAACCTTTATAGCAAACACGAATATAACCGCCTATAAGGGCTTCAAAAGGACGGGAAACCCCTCAATTTTATTGACTCAGCAATACCCTCAAGTAACCAAAATTTATATTCAAGGAGAGAATCTATGACAACGTTAAATGAAGTTTTGCAAGAGGAAAAAAAGACTGCTAAAGAGTATGTAAATGAAGTATATGAAACTGTTCAAAAGCGCAACCCTAATGAACACGAGTTTTTGCAGGCCGTTAAAGAAATATTTAATTCTTTGGTACCGGTTTTTGTCAATCATCCAAAGTATATGGATTACGGTATACTCGATAGAATAGTAGAACCAGAAAGACTTATTACATTCAGAGTTCCATGGGTAGATGACCTTGGCAGAGTTCAAGTAAACCGCGGATTCCGTGTTCAATATAACAGTGCAATTGGCCCGTATAAAGGCGGCTTGCGTTTTCATCCTTCCGTGAATGCCAGTATTGTTAAATTTCTGGGATTTGAACAAATCTTTAAAAACTCCTTAACCGGACAGCCAATAGGCGGGGGAAAAGGCGGTTCTGACTTTGATCCAAAAGGAAAGTCAGAGCTTGAAATCATGCGTTTCACCCAAAGTTTCATGACTGAACTATCCCAATACATTGGTCCCGATATTGATGTACCAGCCGGTGATATTGGCGTCGGCTCAAGGGAGATTGGATTTATGTTTGGACAGTATAAAAAAATCCGTGGCAGCTTCGAAGCAGGCGTATTAACAGGAAAAGGAATTGAGTATGGTGGAAGTATTGCACGCCAGGAGGCCACTGGATATGGTACTGTTTATTTTATAAACGAAATGTTGAAAGACCAGGATTTCGCCCTTAAAGGCAGCACCGTTGTTGTATCTGGGTCAGGCAACGTTTCCATCTATGCGATTGAGAAGGCTATTCAATTCGGCGCAAGGGTTGTGGCCTGCAGTGACTCTGATGGATTTATTTATGATAAAAATGGTATAAACCTTGATACCGTGAAAAGGTTAAAGGAAGTTGAGACAAAGAGAATCAGCGAATATGTTGATGTGCATCCCGATGCGGAATATTTCGAAGACTGCACAGGAATCTGGTCCATTCCCTGTGATATTGCGCTTCCTTGTGCAACACAAAATGAAATTGATGAAGCAACGGCAAAAGTATTGGTTGCCAATGGTGTCAAGGTAGTTGGTGAGGGTGCAAATATGCCTTCAACACTTGGGGCGATCACTATATTCCAAAACAGCAATGTCCTTTTCGCCCCGGCCAAGGCAGCCAATGCCGGTGGCGTAGCGGTTTCATCACTCGAAATGGCTCAAAACAGTGGAAAAACATCCTGGTCGTTTGAAGAAGTCGATGGAAAGTTACAGGAGATCATGACTAATATTTATCAAAACTGCATGCAGGCTGCTGATGAGTATGGCGTTCCCGGCAACCTGGTGGCAGGCGCCAATATCGCGGGATTCACCAAAGTGGCCGATGCGATGGTGGCCCAGGGAATTATTTAAAGGAAAACTTTGAAAGAGGCTGGCTAATCTAAATTTAACCGGCCTCTTTTGTCGTTTTCTCATAGTTTTTGCCTCGTTCTACCTTGTAACGGTAATTGATCCATTATCTGTAGACAATTTTATTAAGTTATCTCCCTTTCCAATAACAGCATTATCATTATACTTATCAAGGATATTAATATTTCCATTGTCTGTATCCACACGGAATGTTACATTCGTTGGTTCTTTGTCAGACCCGACCTTGATCCCCCCGTTATCAGACTCAAGTTCTATATTTCGATCTAAATCCTTAGTCTTAAGCAAAATGGTGCCATTATTTGTTTCACCGGTAATCCTGCCATCAACGTTATCCAAAATAAGCTTCCCGTTATCTGATTCCACCTCTACTGCAGCAGATTTCATATTGCTCATTTCGATTTGACCATTATTTGTTTTAGCCTTTACGCTGTTTATTGCTAACCCGTTTGCACCAACACTGCCATTATCAATATCCACTTGTAACGACTCATATATTTTCTGCGGCAGATGAATGGTTAATGTAAGCGATGTTGTAAAAAAATCAAAGTTAAAAAATTTCCTTTGATTATTGGTTTTAATTGATAGCCTGTTTCCTTCAGCTTCAACAGATAAATCATCTTTGGAACCTTTTGTTGCTTTTCCGGTAAGTTCTACCTTAACCAATGAGTCCTTCGTCGGAATAATTTTTACCATTTCATTATTGGCGTGAATGTCAACGGTCGAAATGTCGTGGTTATCGATGATTTTCTCTTCGGCAATCGCAGTTGGCTTCTCCAATAAATTAAACGTTAGTATACAACCAACAACACCAACCAATATTAGGATTGACGCTATGATTGATATTTTTTTAACCTTAGTCATGTTTTAAACCACCTTTAACGAGTTTCACATTATAATTCAAGTAACGAACAAATCCATCGGTCAATGTACGTGTTGCATAGAACATTCCGATTGCTATAAATAGTCCGAGTCCAGTAAGTGAAATAGAAAAGAATAAATCAAAAAGCTCAAATGAACCGGGATAGATGACAATATTCACCAATGCCAACAGCGGAGAGGCGATAAAAGCGATACTCGATGCCCAACCCGCAAACACAACTGCAGCAAGGGCAATAAATGGTCCAAGCACAATCACGAGATTGAAAAATCCCAGGCCAACAACAGCCCAAACAGCGCGGAATATGTTACCAGTTGATGCGGTTGTTCCAACTTTCTCGAGGTGGTAGTTGGCAAGTAATTCTTTTCCAATTTGAGTTGGCGAACCAAGCGAATCGGAAATTTGTTCCTCGCTTTTCCCTTCTGTTAACGCAATAGCAAAATGTTCTTCAAAGTCATGCAGAATATCCCGGCGTTCATCTGAAGAGAGTCTTTGTAAAGATGAATCTAACTTTCTTAAAAATTGTTCCTTATTCATCGCTAACACCTTCTTTAATAATTTGATTAACACCTATAGAAAACTCCTGCCAGTCATTGATAAGCTTATGAAGATATGCCCTTCCTTTGTCTGTTATTCGATAATATTTACGTGAAGGGCCTTCCTTTGACTCCTGCAAATAAGTTGTAAAGTACTCCTCTTTAGTTAATCTCCGTAACAACGGATACACAGAACCTTCTGATATAGCAATTTGACTGGAGATTTTTTGAACGAGTTCATATCCATATCGATCCTGTTTATTTAGTAAAGCCAGAACACAAATTTCTAAGACACCTTTCTTAAACTGGATGTTCATGGTTGCTTGCACCTCATTTTCATCTATCTATTATACATTGTATAGTACTGGTTAATAAAATATACCATTCAGTACCGTTTATTACAAGGTACTAAATGGTATATTATTACTCATCACCAAAATCCAAGCCTGAAAGCCTCCTTAGCAAATGGAAATTTTCATCGCTAGTGGGCGGTTGTTTTATGTTTTATCGGTATTCGTATTTTTTTCCTCTTATTATTTTGTGCTTTCCGTAATTGGCCGCTTGCATACTTCCGCATCTACTCCTTGCTTTTGCAAGATAGCTGCCAATCGTTTCAGTTGTTCTAAACCCATATCGTATATCTTCACCATAAGACACCGCTCCCTTTCATTAAGAAAAGCGCAAGCGCCCCGTTTAGAATCGAGGGCTGGGGCTAGTCTTATATTAAAAAAAGCCGAACCCCTGCCATAATAATAAGCAAAGGTCTCGCTGAACCATTAATGTTAATCAAAGTTCCTTAATAGTTTTTCATGAATGGCTAGAAACTGATTAATTTCCTCTTCACTTAAAACGTCAAATAAATCTTTTTTTACTTCTTGCCCCTTTGCCTGTGCTTCATCCAGGATTGCTAATCCCTGTTCGGTAATTGCCAATAGGATAATTCGGCGGTCCGCTTCATTGTATTGACGCTTAGCATAGCCTTCTTTAATTAGCCTGTTTGCAATATTCGTCATTGCACCGGGTGTATATGCTAGCTCCTTTGAGAGTGTGGACTGCTTTTGTGGACCCTTTTGTTTCAGCTCAGCTAAAACAAGGATTGGAGAAATTCCAATATTGTGCCGAAATGACTTGTTCCATCTAATAATGGACTCATTTGTAAACAACTCTACAGTTCGTATTAATTTAAAAACATTGTTTTCCAATAGCAGTTCCTCCAAAAATTAACGTAGTTTTGTCGCTCCCCCATCAACCATTATTGTCTGCCCGGTAATATAATTGGCATCCTCACTCGCTAAGAATACCGCTACCCGCCCAATATCGCTTTCCAGTTCACCAAGTCTGCGCATTGGAATGTTAGACAGCATGGATTGATAGTATTCAGGCTGCTCCTTCGCCCACTTTTGAACACCCGGTGAATTTGCAATAGGAGAAATCAGGTTAACATTGATGCCAAATGGTCCAAATTCATTCGCTGTTACGCGTGAAATCGCACGAATTGCCTCTTTTGCAGCTGCGTATGCTGCTTGATTGGCATCTCCATTAATACCAGCACCGGATGCAAAATTAATGATCTTACCGTGTGTTTGCTTTAAATATGGCAACGCCGCCTGCATTAAGTAAAACGTTGGATAGAACCCTGTATCAAAGGATAAATCAAGATCCTCTTTTGTTGTTTGATCAAACGGCATATTTTTTGATGCATGTGCATTATTAACTAATATATCTAACTTTCCATACTGATTAATTACTTGTTTGACTATATTTTCTAGTTTATCATGTTCAGCAAGATTTGCCTGAATAAACATGGAATCCGGCTGAAATTCTTGTAATTCCTTTATTGTCTGATTACCAATCTCTTCATTCAAATCTACAATAGCAACCGTTGCACCTTCCTTAACAAACGCAGTGGCTATCCCTTTTCCAATACCAGATGCTCCGCCAGTAATGATTGCAATTTTATCCTGTAATCTCTTCATTTATTAACAACTCCTTATATATACAGTTTAACACTTAACCGTTTAATATTAAACTATATTTTTACCATAGTATTTCCAGCCTACCAACTATTTCCGTTCTAACCTGTTCCTGTTATGAAAGATAGTGTATACTTTAAATTGGAAAACTTAATATTTGTACCAGAATAGGGTGTCTTTCATAGAGACTTAAAAGGGAAGTTTGGTGAAATACCAACGCGGTCCCGCCACTGTAAATGGTTGTTGTCTGCATAAATCCACTGTGTTCACGCATGGGAAGGAACAGACAATGATAGCCATGAGCCAGGAGACCTGCCTCATTCTGATACGCCATAAACCTACGAGGATAGGAAGGTGTATAGTCAATCGATCATAGATTCATCGTTTATTGATTGCTGAACACTATTGCCTTGAACACCTTTCGTAGCTGAGGTGTTTTTTTATTGGGTTTTTTACATATTCCATACAAAACCAGGGGGTTAAGAAATGAAAAAGGTTATATTGTTTTTATTAACTGCCATGCTGTTACTTGTTATATTGGCAGGCTGCGGCAGCGCTGAGGATCTGTCTAAAAAGAGCAATGGCAGTGCTAATGAGGCGAAAACGGAACAAACAGCGGAAAAAGCCGCTTTTCCACTAAGCGTTAAAGATGGGACTGGAGAAGAATTAACGATTGAGAAAAAACCTGAACGGATTGTATCGGTTCTGCCAAGTAATACAGAAATTGCATTTGCACTTGGCCTTGGTCAACAGATTGTCGGGGTTTCCGACCACGATAACTACCCGGAGGAAGCAACGAAGAAGGAGAAAATAGGCGGATTGGAGTTGAACGTCGAGAAAATCCTATCATTGAATCCCGATTTAGTGTTAGCGGATCAGACAAATGATGCGAAGGCACTAAAACAAATAAAGGAAGCGGGAATTCCAGTATTGATTGTAGGTGAGGCAACCGACTTCGAGGGAGTTTATTCAAATATTGAATTGATTGGAAAAACGACCGGAACACAGAAGGAAGCGGATAAGGTAATTAAAGGTATGAAAGAAAAACTGGCATCATTAAAGGAAAAAGCAAGTGCCATTAAGGAAGATAAGCGTAAAGATGTATATATCGAACTATCACCAGCTCCTGAAATCTATACGGCGGGAAAAAATACATTTATGGATACCCTGCTATCCATCATCCATGCTGATAATGCATCAGCAAATCAGAATGGCTGGTCAAAGGTGAATGAAGAAGCGGTTATTGCAGCCAATCCGGACGTTATTATTACAACATATGGCGCCTATGTAGATGATCCGGCAGCCGAAGTATCCAGTCGTGACGGATGGGAAGATATTACAGCAGTGAAAAAGAATCAGATTTTTGATATAAATGCTGATCTAACCAATCGACCTGGTCCTCGTTTGGTCGAAGGAGTAGAGGAACTTGGAAAAGCAGTTTATCCGGATGTTTTTGCAAAATAAGAAACTTAGTGCCTATCCTATTTTATTACTGCTATTGATTGTTGCCGTCCTAATGGGTATATCGATTGGAACAGTAAAGGTTCCTGTGAAAACTATTTTAACAGTCATTTTCGCCGCAGTCACACAAACACCGCTACCTGAATCAATCAATCCGATGTATGAGAGTATTGTCATTGATATCCGGATGCCGCGCGTGTTACTGTCCGGCATTGTTGGCGCATCACTTGCAGTAGCCGGGGCTGCCTTTCAGGGTCTGTTGCGCAATCCACTGGCAGATCCATATACACTTGGTGTGTCTTCAGGAGCCAGCGTAGGTGCTGTTCTGACCATATTTTTCAACCTGTCCCTTCCGTTCTTAGGCTTGTACACCCTGCCTGTAGTGAGCATCCTTGCATCATTTATCACCATTATCATTGTTTTATTTTTTGCACGGCGGGTGGATCGTACGATGCGGGTTGAAACAATCATTTTAACGGGGGTTATTTTCAGTTCATTTCTTGGGGCGCTTATATCACTCATGATTGCTTTAACAGGCGAGGAACTGCGTCAGATTATTGGATGGCTGCTTGGTAGTGTTTCAATGAGGGGCTGGGATTACGTTTGGATTATCCTGCCGTTTTCAGTTATTGGTTCTATTATCCTGTTGATGCATACGACAGAACTAAATGCCATGTCCTTTGGGGAAGAACAGGCCAAGCATTTAGGTGTCCATGTTGAACGAAAAAAAATGAATATACTGATTGCCGGCTCTATTTTAACGGGAGCGTCAGTGGCCGTATCAGGAACAATTGGCTTTGTCGGCCTTGTCATTCCGCACTTTGTCCGAATTGTTTGGGGGCCGGACCATAAACACTTGCTTCCGCTATCCATTTTGGCAGGTGCTGGATTTCTTATTTCGGCTGATCTGGTGTCCCGGGTTATTATTGCTCCGTCCGAATTACCGATTGGCGTTATTACTGCTTTAGTCGGAGCACCAATCTTCGCATTGATCTTAATGAGGCAACGACTGGAAAGAAGATGATAATATGATTGAAATCAAAAACGTTTCAGGTGGCTATTCGAATGAAGCCATTCTAAAGAATATATCCTTTGACGTTAAGAATGGAGAATTCTTTGGCATTATTGGCCCAAACGGCAGCGGTAAAACGACGTTATTGAAGATGATCAGTGGAATTTTGCCAGTAATCACCGGAGAAATTGCCCTAAATCATAAGTCCATTTCATCGTACTCCGTAAGGGATTTTGCCAAATGGATAGCTGTGCTGCCGCAGCATACAGCGCAAACGTTCAGCTATACCGTAAAAGAGACGGTTTCGCTTGGCCGTTATGCCCACCAGAAAAAACTTTTTCAATCATTTTCTGAGGAAGATGAACGGGTTGTTCAGGAAGTGATGAAACAAACAGGTATTTACCATTATCGGGATGATTTGCTGGACAAACTCTCAGGTGGTGAACGGCAGCGAGTGTACCTGGCTCAGTCCTTGGCACAAAACCCAAAAATTCTTTTGCTGGATGAACCGACCAACCACCTTGATTTAGCTTATCAAAAGGAATTACTGGATCTACTTAAAAAGTGGACCCTTTCCAACCAATTGACCGTTGTGTCGATTTTCCATGATTTAAATCTAGCAAGTTTGTACTGTGACCGGTTATTGCTGTTGCATGATGGAACCATGAAAATTTGTGATTATCCGGACGAGGTACTAAAAATGGAAAGGATTCAGGAAGTTTATGAAACAAATATTGAAAAGTTTCCCCACCCCAAAATACCTAAGCCGCAGATCATGCTCATTCCCGAGGATCAGCAGACCGGACAGGAGACAGCAACTATAGATGAGAGCTATTTGCAAGTTACAAAAGAAATGATTCAGCTTCATTTCCCCGTTTCCCTAAAAACCATGTCTTCGGGTGTTACCGGTTCTGGTATGGGATGGTTCCGGACATTTGTCAACCGCCATGTCGGAAAGGATTATCAGTGTTCCAACCATAGGCAGGAAATGATCGACTATTTAAGATCCCATAATCTGGACCCTAATGAAACAGTTGGCATGATGACGGCAGTTAATCTGGAAGACGTTTCCTTCCAGGCATTAGAAGTAAATGGATGTTCGCTGTTGATAGTTGTTACTGCCGGCACAGGCAATGCCGTGGATGCTGCGTATGGAGAGCAGCATGCCTTTGCGGTAACGCCGGGAACAATCAATACCTGGGTGTTTGTTAATGGAAAACTGACAGATGAGGCATTTATTCAATGTATTATGACAGCAACAGAGGCAAAAACAAAAGCATTACGGGAAGCATCTATACAGGATACAACGACAAATACTTACGCAACTGGAACATCTACAGACAGTATTTTAATTGCCGCTACCCAACGCGGGCCTTTGTATGCTTTTGGCGGGTCGATTACACCATTAGGCAGCCTCGTTGGTAAAGGTGTTTATGCCTGTACGAAAAAGTCTCTTCATCGTTATTTGGAAAGGATTCACAAACCATGATTCACCATTTCGCTGCCATTGCCTTGGCATATATACTGGACTTACTGATTGGGGACCCGGAAAGGTGGCCGCATCCTGTCAGGGGATTTGGCCGGCTTATTTCTTTACTTGAGACTCAACTGAATAAAGGAAACTACCGTAAACTAAAAGGATTACTCATGGTCTTACTCATTATTCTTACAGCATTTATCAGCAGTATTTTACTCCTTTCATTATGTTATCAATTCCACCCTGTCGCAGGTGTAATCGTTGAGGCTGTACTAATCGCGACAACTGTTTCTGCCAATAACCTGAAAAAGGCAGCTATGGAAGTTTATCGACCACTAAAAAATGGTGATCTTGCAATGGCCAGAAAGAAACTTTCTTATATTGTTGGGCGTGATACAGAACAACTAACAGAAGGGGAAATTACTAGAGGAACGGTTGAAACAATTGCTGAGAATACTAGCGACGGAATAACTGCTCCCTTCTTCTGGAGTTTTATTGGCGGGGCTCCTCTCGCCCTTGTGTACCGAGCAGTGAATACGTGTGACTCCATGGTAGGATACCAAAATGATGCATATCAAGCATATGGCTGGGCATCGGCCAAACTTGATGATGTCTTAAACTGGATTCCCGCCAGATTAACAGCTTTTGTGATGGTGGTCGTTAATCGGCCCATACATACCACCACAAGGAATGCCTGGTCGATCCTATTCCGCGATGCCCGAAAACATAAGAGTCCGAACAGCGGTTGGGGAGAGGCTGCTGTTGCAGCACTTCTCGGAATACAGCTAGGGGGAACTAATTCATACCAGGGAACAATATCCATTTCCAGGAAAATGGGTGAAATACACGTGCCGTTGCAGGCTGTTCATATTTTGCAAACGATTACGATTATGAGAAGGACTGTCTTCTTATTTCTACTATGTTTCATGATAGGAGGAATTGCCATTGAATTGGCCAATACATGGATCTAATCCACAATATATATATAATCATCTGCAGTTGCCCATGCCAAAGAACATCATCGATTTCAGTGTGAATGTAAATCCATTCGGCCCGCCCGCATTATTGAAGGAAAAGTGGATTCGCTGGTTTGCGGCTGTTAGTGATTACCCGGACCCAAATAATAGTGAATTGATTGAGGTGATTTCGGAAAAAGAAAAATTGCCACGTTCATCAATTTTACCCGGAAATGGCGGTGCTGAACTCATTGGGTTGTTGGCAAAAATGTTTTCAGGTAAGCGTGTCTTGCTTATCCAGCCAACCTTTTCCGAATATGAGCGAATGTGCACTGCAAATGGTTGTCAAATTAGCAACTTAATTCTCAAAGAAAATGACTGGGAAATCCCAGTAGATGACTTGTCTTCCAAGTTAGCCCGTGCGGATGTGCTGTTTCTGTGCCATCCCAACAATCCAACTGGCATCATTTATTCTGAACAACTGCTTTTGCAGATTGTAAATGCCTGCCAGCAGCAAGACTGTTTCCTTGTTATAGATGAGGCGTTTTATGATTTTACGGATGAATCGAATACAATCGCTTCTTATCTCAAGGACTATAACATGTTAATTATTATTCGTTCGATGACGAAAATGTACGCCATCCCCGGATTACGCCTAGGCTACATTCTCGCTGCACCCTCCATCATTAAGGAACTGCATCAAAATCAAGCACATTGGAGTGTAAATGCATTAGCATTGCTAGCTGGGAAAGAATGCCTGCTTGCGGACAACTACATCAATAAGACAAAAACATTCGTTTCAATTGAACGAAAACGGATGGTGCACGCATTGCAACAGGCAGGATATCTTGTCTCAGCCAGCAGGGTGAATTTTTATTTAGTTCGTGACCCTGAGTTGGGCGACCAATTGCCTTTATTTATGTTTCTAGTAAAAAAGGGGATTGTGGCCAGACATACTGCCAACTACCAGGGATTAAACGGTCGTTGGCTGCGCTTTTCAATTAAACAGACCCATGAGAACGACATCCTATTGAAAGAGTTGCTGGCATGGAAGAAAAAAAGTTGATATTTATAACAGGCGGTGTCAGAAGTGGGAAAAGTACATTTGCGGAAAACTATGCAACATCTTTTGTTAAAGGGAATGAGGGAACGTTACGCTATATTGCCACATCCAGGCCATCGGATCGTGAAATGACAAGCAGAATTTCAATTCATCAATTGCAGCGCCTGAATAGCGGTTTTAATTGGGAGACCTTAGAGTTTCCTTTTAACATGGCTAAAGCCGCTTCTTTCGTTCAACAAAGTGACATTGTTTTGCTTGACTGTCTGACAGTCTTGCTGACCAATGAACTATTTCGCGATGGTTTCTCGGAAAACATCTGGGAACAACAAGATTACCAGGCTAAAGTAATGCAACTGATTCTGGAAGGAATTGATGCAATTAGAGGCAAAGCCAAACTGCTTTTGATTGTTTCGAATGAGGTACTGAACGAACACATAACAGATCGTTCGCTTGTTCAAACATATGGCAGATTGCTTGGAATGCTGCATCAAGAACTGGTCCGGATGTCATCTGAAGCATATTTGGTTGAAGCAGGAATACCGATTTTAATGAAGGGAGGACAGCCAAATGAAGGGCATTATGATTCAAGGAACCGCTTCTAACGTTGGGAAAAGCCTGGTTGTCACTGCTGTTTGCCGAATGTTGGTCAATGAGGGCTTGTCTGTTGCACCATTCAAATCCCAAAACATGTCCAATTATGTTCAAGTCTTACAAGATGGACTTGAAATTTCACGCGCCCAGGCATTACAGGCTGAGGCAGCAAAGGTAGATCCAACTGTATGGATGAATCCAATTGTGCTGAAACCAAGTTCAGACCTTAAAGCCGAAGTGGTTATGCTAGGTAAAACCAAAAAAACATTGACAGGACGGGATTATCGGAATTCCTTTTATGAAACAGGATTAGCAGTTATCAAGGATTCATTACATCACTTAAACCAACAGTATGATGTTCTCGTTATGGAAGGCGCCGGGAGCCCAGTTGAACTAAATTTAAAAAACAACGAATTAGTCAATATGAAAATAGCTGAACTTGCCGATGTTCCCGTGCTGTTAATCGCCGATATCGACAGAGGAGGCGTTTTCGCTAGCATTATCGGTACACTGGAATTATTAAGTCACCCAGAAAGAAAACGCGTAAAAGGCATTATCATTAATAAATTCCGTGGCGACCAATCACTATTTGCAGAAGGCATCCGGTGGATTGAAAAAAACACCCGACTACCAGTACTAGGAATCATCCCACATATCCACCACACCATAGAACGAGAAGATTCCTATGGGACAGAGGGACAGGTCCCTTGTCCCGAGCCGCCTGTCTCAACAGCAGTCGACCGTTACGATGATTTAGCAGCGCAAATTAAGAACCATCTCGATTGGGAGCATATGATCAATATTATAAATCAGTGGGACAGACAATGAAATCCTATGTATACGGTATGATACTCACGATTCAATTTTTTAGTATCCTGCCACTGAGAAAGGAGGTTCCAATTACACCTATTCATTTGGAACGTGCTATTCGGGTGTTCCCTGCTTTTGGCTGGATCCTAGGGTTCTCATATGCCGCCATTCTTTATGGCCTGATACAATGGACACCTTTTTCATCGCTGGCAATTGCATTTATCATCTGGCTAATCACGATTGTGCTTACTGGCGGTATTCATCTTGACGGCTGGATGGATGCAAGTGACGCGTTTTTTTCTTACCGCGATAGGGATAAGCGACTAGAGATTATGAAAGACCCCAGAACCGGTGCGTTTGGTGTATTAAGTGTCATTGTTCTGCTAAGTGCCAGATTTCTATTTATCTATGAAATCATCATTAGAATAGAAAGACCTTCCTATCTATTTATTTTCTTCATCCCATTTTTTAGCAGGATAGTTATGGGAATGATGCTCGCCCTTGTTCCACCTGCCAAAGAGGAGGGCCTGGGGCATCTATTCCAGCAGTCATGCACGCGTTCAACAATATGGAGTTATTGCTGGTATCTGATCCCAGCGGCTATTCTATTATGGACGCAAGGCTTGCAAAGTGTGATGATCGGGACCGGGATGCTTATCTGCTCACTGCTGCTATTTCTATTTGCAAGAAAGAAGGTCCGCACCTGGTTTGGAGGAATTTCCGGCGATACCGTTGGTGCAACAACAGAAGGAGTGGAGGTCTGTTTATGGATGATTGTATGGCTATTACACTATTACGTCATGGGATGACAAAGGAAAACCAAAAGTCAGCATATATCGGCTGGACGGATTCTCCCTTAAGTGAGCAAGGGAAATCAGATGTAAAGCGGATGCACGAATATTTTCCTGAAATGGACATGGTTTTTTCAAGTGATTTAAAGCGGTGTCTGGAGACAGCAGCACTTGCGTTTCCAAATCAGCTTGTACAATGTTTGGCGGAAATAAGAGAAATACACTTTGGTGCATGGGAAGGAAAAACATATGCGGAATTACAACATCTCCCTTCCTACCGTCATTGGATTGATCATCCATTTCGTTCACGTCCTGATGGCGGCGAATCATTTGAAGCCTTTTGCAGGCGAATACAAGACGGATTCACAGAAATCAGGAGGCAAATTATAGCAACGGATGCAAAAGAAACAGCAATTGTTACGCATGGTGGGGTAATACGTTATTTGCTATCCATTCTTTTGGATCAAAACACACCATTTTTCCAATGGCATATTCCATATGGCGGCGGTTACCGGCTATGCTGGACAAAAGATAGCTTTAGGAGGGATGAAAATTGCATGTTGTTACAGGAGGTGCCTACAACGGAAAATCAGCGTGGGTAAGACAACACTATCTGGTTGACGACAGCACTGATTACCACTGGCTGTCAGCTTATCAATCAGAACCATGTCCGGACGATTTGTCGGTTTTAAGCAAGAACATCGTTGTCTGTGAAGGAGTGGAGCAGTGGGTTCTACAATGGATAGAAAACCAGAGTATCACAGAGGTCCGAACAATGGGCCGGGGTTTGATAGCCAAATGGTTAGATTGGGAACAAACAACGGCCCAGCGAAAACTGGTCATTATTGGTTCAGATATTTCCAAAGGTATCGTCCCTGTGGAGTCAAAAATGCGAACCTGGCGCGATGTGACAGGATGGTTCTATCAGGATTTGGTGAAACAATGTGATCGTTTAGACCTCATTTGGTACGGAATCAACAAACAGTTAAAATAAAAAATTGGAGGAATTAACATGCGAATTTATACACGAACAGGTGACAAAGGACAAACAGGCTTAATTGGGGGCCGGGTTGATAAGGATGATATTAGGGTTGAAGCATACGGCACCGTTGATGAATTAAATTGTTTTGTAGGAAAAATAGTCACCGAACTGGATTTAGGGCTGTTTTCCGACATTCTCGAAGATCTGGAAAAAATCCAACACGAACTGTTTGATTGTGGTGGCGATTTAGCAAGTGTCTCTAAAAAACGGCCACTGAAACTGACTGAAGAATCCATTGATTACCTGGAAGAAAAAATTGATCAGTTTATTGAACAAGCCCCAAAAATAGAACGATTCATTTTACCTGGTGGTTCCACGCCAGCCGCTTCCATTCATATCGCACGCACTATAACCAGGAGGGCCGAGCGTTTGGTTGTCCGGCTGATGAAACAGGAGACATTAGAATCGGATGTATCTCTTAAGTATTTGAACCGGCTTTCTGATTATTTCTTCACCCTGGCAAGAGTTGTAAATGCGAGACTGAAGGTGAAGGATGTTGAATACGTCCGCAGTGCCCGGGTATTTCGGGATGGCAAGCGCAAGGAGAAGTAACATGTCTACAAAAAGACTATGTTTGTTAGCCCTGTTTATTGCACTTTCGGTAATCGGAGCGATGATCAAAATACCTTCGTTCGTCGGAAGTATTGCCCTTGATGCTTTCCCCTCCCTGCTTGCCGCTGTATTAATTGGCAAGCGGGCAGGGGCCTTGATAGCCGGCGCTGGTCATCTTGTTTCCGCACTTATTGCCGGGATGCCACTAGGTCCGATGCATCTTCTCATTGCTGTTGAAATGGCACTCATTGTTTGGAGTTTCGGTGCTATTTATCAATCGGGGAATACGAAGCTTGCTGGTTTGTTTTTCGTTTGCAGCAACAGCCTGCTGGCACCGCTTCCTATGCTGGTATTACTTGGGGTTTCGTTCTATTTCGCGTTACTGCCTTCCCTTTTGATTGGAGCGACTGTTAATGCGGCCATTGCAATAATTTTCATTCCGAAATGTAAAATGCTTTTCCAAAAAACGATGGCAGGTGAGCAATGATGATAAGGGACAGTTTAATCGCACCATTTGATCAAAAAATGGATATCGTCATTGCCTGTGACAATAGCGGCTCGATTGGAATGAAGACGGCTGATGATGTGTCCGCTCCCTATGACGTTGTATCCTATTTTGCATTTCGAGTTGCCTACATGGAATGCATGGCAGCAGGAGGAATTCCATTTTCCGTCATCATTCAAAACTTTAATGACAAGTCTGCATGGAATTCCCTATTAACAGGAATTAAGCGCGGATGTAATGAATTAGCAATAGATCCTCTGCCAATAACCGGCAGCACCGAATCTAATTTTTCGTTAGCACAATCCGCGACAGGTATTACAGTTCTTGGGAAGCGGTTACGAAAAGCAGCACATTCCCCTGCCATTGAACAGGTTTTATCTGCTGCGGTTATTGGCAGTCCGCTAATTGGGAACGAAGTAATTGAACAGAAAGAAAATATCGCACCGCTTGCGTTATTCCAATGGTTCTGCAAACAACATACTGTTCTGACTGTTGTTCCGGTAGGTTCGAAGGGGATTTTGCATGAACTAAGGCAGTTATTCCCTGATCAGTCCCTGGATTTTACATGTGATTTAAGAATGGAAAAGTCATCAGGCCCATCCACCTGCTTTATCGCTGTTTATGCAGAGTCAGATCATCGGATCATTACGTCAAAAGCTGGGCGATTGTTTCATAATGTGAACGTAAATGGTGGAAGTTTTACATCTAGTGAGCTGAAAATTGACCGCTAACACTTGCAAAAAGTAAGGATTAACTGACATTAAACTACAATACACACGTTATTTTCAATATGAAATAACGTGTGTATTGATTATTCGCGTCGTTGAAATGTTCCCCTTTTTTAAGAGTTCGAATACACCATTTACTTTCTATATTAACGGACTACAGCTGGTCCAACCAGTGCACGTGGGTTGGTACCGATCGCCAGTTTACAAATATTCGCATAGCTAACTTGTTTATACGTTGCTAGCAGGTTTTTCAATTCCTGTACTTTGCTGTCTGTTTTCAACTTTTCGATTTCCTGTTGATAAACAAACAATACATAATCATTTTGTGACATAGGGCTGAAATTAGTTGGATTCTCATCCATTACCAGGCAGCCCATGTATTGATATCCATACTGCAGTTGGCGGGTCAAAAGAATCGTATTTCTAAACTTTTGAAACAGTGTTGGACTTTTTGCTTTTAAATTATCAATTGCACTTTTAGCACCTTGCAAATCGTTGAAATTAGATGATATCAGCATGCGCGATCTCTCCCTTTTGTTATAAGTTTAATCCCATGGTTTTTCCAAGGTTAGTTTAGATACGAGTTCCTTATTTTGCTGTCTTTTCAGCTTGCGTAATTTTGCCCGCTCTTGACCAGTCTCGTTAAGAAATCGTTCTTCCTCCGTTTCTGGAATAACGTCAGGAACCTCTACAGGTCTTTTATCTTCACCTAAAGCAACAAAGGTTAAAAAGGCGGTAGCTGCTAATCTCCGGCCCCCGGTGTCCAAATCCTCGGCAATCACTTTACAAAAAATCTCCATTGAGCTTTTTCCGGTATAAGCCACAAATGATTCGAGACAAACCGAGTCACTTACCCGAATTGGTTCAATAAAATTCACGGAGTCTGTTGATGCTGTAACACATTCCTTAATCCTTGAATGCCTTCTTGCAGAAAGTGTTGCGCATGCATCCATTTTCTTCATCAATACTCCACCGAATAATGTATGATAATTGTTCAAATCGTTGATGAGTACCTGATCGGTTTGAACAACGCGTGTATCCTTTATTTTTTTAACTTCCATAATCAATCACCTTATCTGCTATGCATAAACTTCTTACAAGGAATATTATACTGCGTGCCTTCCGGTGAAGTACAATGCCGATCAAACATGGTTTTCATACTGAAATGTTATGGAAGCGTTTTTAGCCTTTCCTTGGCGAAACGAATAAACTCCTTATTGGTTTGGGATAGATACGCATCATTTTTCCAGATCATCGCAAGATTCCATTCAATCGATGGATTAACGACTGCTATTGTTTGTATTTGGCTTGTCAATTTGAGGCTTGTGCTTTCAGGCAGCAGGGTGATACCCAGATTGGAGGCTACCATTTCCTCAATAAAGTCAAGCTGCGATGTTTCTGATATAATTCGTGGTTGAAACCCCGTATCATTGCACGCTGTAAGGATGCGATTTCTCAGTGAAAAATCTTGGTTAAACATGATAAACGCCTCTCCTTTTAGTTCATGCAAAGAAACTTTTTGTTTCCCCACAAGATGATGGGAGGACGGTATCACGAGCCTTAGTCTTTCATTCACAAAGGTATAATAGTCGTACGAATCATGCTTTTTCGGAAGAACAATTACCCCAAAGTCCAATTGACCGTGGACAATTTTATCTTCAATAAGCTTTGATCCGTCCTCCTCGAGCCCAAACGTTACCTCGGGGTATTCCTGATGAAAAGAACCGATCAAGTCGGAGAAAAAGAAAGAGTTGATTATTGTTGGAAGGCCGATGCGAATATGACCTTTTTTCAATGTAAGCAAACGATCAAGGTCTGTTTCCATAAGCTGAACCTGATTTTCAATTTCCTGTGCGTGTTTATATAGCACTTGTCCCGCCTCGGTTAACTTTAGCTTTTTACGGGAACGAATGAAAAGCGGTGCGCCTAGTTCGTCTTCTAAAGATTTAATAATTCTGCTCAGAGCAGGCTGGGTTATGTACAAGTTCTCCGCTGTGTGGGTAAAGTTACCAGTGCGCGTGACTTCCATAAAATACTGCAAATGTTTGATCTCCATTTATCCTCACCAACTTCCTACATTCTTCCGATGCTTGCTTATTATTACCGTATCTATCATTATACATCACTGTTTCAATGTAATTTAACTGTTCATCAGTTATTCATTCCCACCCGCGCCCATGATTGCATATGCTGATTTATGTGATTTATAAATTACAGGGAGGTATTTTGATGAATAGAAATATCAATCATGCAGATCCGTTTATTCCAATAGAAAATTACAATCAGGCCAATTGGGATACCCGTCAACAGCCAAGTGTACAGGAAATCATGCAGACAATCCGTTCGGAGCATGGTAATTTATATTCCCAGCTGGAGCGGGCCGGAATGAACCGATATATTGTCGATTATGTATTTTCGCTTATTGTTAGCTTTGCCATCAATCAAGCAAACACAAACCAATCGGCTAATCAAATTTACAATCGATTTCAAAGCCAAGTCCCGTGGGTCAATCTATTATTTGGACAATTTAATGTTCCACAAAGCCTGGCGGACAGAGTCTTAGTGAATATCATTCAGATCGTATTAAATGCAATTAGCGGTGGCGGGAGTGGTCAACCACAACCTGGTCAGGGATGGTCCGCCTGGGAAAATCTTGGAGGAACCTTGACATCCTCGCCTGCTGTTGCTTCCTGGCAGTCGAATCGACTTGATGTGTTTGGCCGAGGAACCGGACAGAACCTATACCATAAATGGTGGGATGGAAACAGATGGAGTGGCTGGGAGAACCTTGGCGGTACGTTAACGTCAGCACCGGCTGCTGTTTCGTGGGGGCCAAATCGGATTGACGTATTTACTAGAGGTACAGATCAAAGCCTGTATCATAAATGGTGGGACGGAAATAGATGGAGCGATTGGGAAAACCTTGGCGGCTCTTTAACGAGTGCACCAGCCGTTTCCTCACGGCGTTCAAATCAGTTGGATGTCTTTGTACGGGGGACAAATCAGCGGCTCTACATGAGAACGTGGAATGGCTCTCGTTGGGGAGATTGGCAGGATCTTGGTGGTTCTCTATCATCAGGCCCGGCCGCTGTTTCGTGGGGCCAAATCGAATTGATGTATTCGCCAGAGGGCAAAACCAGGATCTGATTCATAAGTGGTGGGATGGAAATAGATGGAGTGATTGGGAAAGCCTTGGAGGAACACTGACTTCCGAGCCTGCTGTTTCTTCTACTAGGCCAAACCGCCTTGAAGTATTTGTCAGAGGTACAAATCAAAATCTCTATACAAAAACATGGAACGGCTCACGATGGTCCAATTGGCAAAGTCTTGGTGGCAACCTGAATTCAGGTCCAGCTGCAGTTTCATGGGGACCAAATCGAACCGATGTATTCGCAAGCGGCCAGAATCGAAACCTTATCCATATTTACAAGGGATAGCACTATGGGGGACAGTCCCCCGCCGCTCTAATGCGTTAAAGCGCCGGGGTGACCTTTCCTTTTTTTGTACTTTGAGAATGCAGAATGTATACTATAATTAATAATTGTATTGGGGGATGATGTTATGGGAAAATCAAATGCCCGTAAAAAACGGGAAAAACGAATCCGGGAAGGAAGGCCTGATCCAGTAAATAGCAGAAGCCCGTTTGCCAGGCTCGACTTACGGACAAAAATGACAAAAACCAAAAAGGATATTTTATATCAAAACAAACACAAGAATCGTAATCCTAAACAAAGGGAAAACGATTCTTTTTATTATGGGACTGTTTCAAGTGCTCTATCTGCGTTAAACTCTCAATTATCCATTTTTCAATCCAGCATCTACCCCCAAAAATTAGTAGATTACTGAATCACATCAACGAAGTGGGCAAGAATCTTTGCAGTCAGACCCCAGATTACTCTATCTTCATAGAAATAGAAATACTCGTCTATCTTGCCTGTCCGCCAATTATAGTCCTGCCCACCAGCGATAAGATCGAACGGGAAATTATCCTCTGGTTTCACCTTTACATCAACATGATAAACTTTCGGGGGCGTTTTCAGTAAATAGGATAATGGCACAGTGAACACTTCTCCTACTTCCGGAGGATTTGGAGTGATAGATTCAATATCGTGAATAAACCCCGCATGCGGATAAACAATCATACCAAACGGAGACACCACGTAATCCAACGGGAAAACACCAGAAATTTGGTCATGTTTAATGCCCAGTTCCTCCCCTGTCTCCCTGATTGCACAGGCCTCGTCATTTTCATCTCGCCGGTCTATCCTTCCCCCCGGAAAACAGATTTCTCCCGGTTGGCGTCTTAACTTATGGGAACGAACCTCAAAAAGTACATGCGTTTCATTATTCTTTTGAACCAGTGGCAATAGCACAGCATATTTAGAAAACTTCTCACTGCCAAGGATAGCAGAAGAATGTTCTTTTAACTTTTCCTGAATTACCTTCGCATCCATATACTCACCTCAAACTTACTTACTATTTTTACCATACCATAGTTTGCAGGTGTTTTTGTGAAATTTGATTCCTCTATGTCAGAGGGACCTTTATCGGGATGAAAATTTATTTAGAAGTGTTTTCCTTGAGGAAGCGTTGCTCTATTTGCAGTACGATGGATAGCACGTGGATAAAAGCCCCAAGCATTGAAGCATTTTTCAAATGTTTATTGTAGTAATGATGCAGGTTTCTTGTTATGTGTTCTCTTGCTGCAAAATCAAAATGATAAAAATCAATAATCGGAAAATATAATGCATCACCAATTGGAATCAATGTCCCCATGACGATTTCTCCTTTTTTAGGCGGTACAGCTAGTGGATCATACACAATTACATCCAGTGTCTCTTCTGTTAATAAATCCACAACGACAAGGACACGATCACTGTATTTGTAATCAACATAATAAAACTTTGGTATCGCCTTCTTCCATTCCCTTAACCAAGTTGTAGTTAATGGCCTGTCCCGCAGTCTGTGGAAATTTTCCGAAATATAGTCCTCAACGAAACTCATCTCAGCATGCTTGCTTGAATCACAAAGCACTTGCCACCAAAACAAGTTGTGTTCCAAGGACATTCGTTTCTCTTCATGTGGATGATGGTCATCAATGTATTCATGTAACATGGAATAGATTCCAGCATAATTGCGATCCATTACATATTTCGTGAAGATCCAATATTCTTCATCTAACATTTCATTTACTTCCCTAGAAATAGAATAATTGCGGTGAAAATCTGTTTTAGATTGAGGCTGTGCAAATTTAACCGCCGGCTTTTTCCTTTTCTTCATATTATCAACCCTTTCTTTTAGTAAGATTATCCAAATAATTCGACATTAATCTTCATATTCCTCTTTTTTAACTTTACTTTTGGAAAAAAGATCAACAACCCAATTTTTACTAACAGAAAGGTAATACCAATCCAAGATATAAAAGTTAAACTTTCAATTTCCGATTATAAGAAAGGCAGCCCCAGCTTCTAATCGAACGCTGGGCCCGCTCATTCATCCTTCAATATCCCGTTTATTATACCCGATAAAGCCAAGAGCCGTTATAACAACCGCTACACCAATTAGCATAGTAATCGGCAGCCATTTCATTTCCTCAACAGGAATTTGTGGAATATAACCAAACGGGGAAATCTGACCGACCCAATCCGGGAATTGGAATAATCCACCCAAGTATAAGACTACAAAGGAATAAAATACATAGAACCATATCAAACTAGTAAACCTTCTCACACACCCAATCAATAACACCGCCACACTAATCATAACAAGTATTGCTGGATAGTAAACGATAGCCATCCGATAAATCGTTCCATAGCTAAAGGGATCCTCCATGACGGAAATCGCGGCTGCCCACAACCCAATAGCGCTAAGCGAAATCATCACAAACCCATTAACAACAGCGATTAGCAGATAACATCCCATCAGCCTGTTACGTGAAACAGCCCTTCCCAGTAAATGTTCAGTACGTTCTTTTTTTTCCTCTCCGTTCAGTTTATTCATTGCCATCAACGGGGGAATCGTGGCAATTATGGCCAACACCATCATGATTGTCGAGACAAACTGTTCGGTAACGGAATAACCTTGTTCGGTTGAAAACATCTGCTTCATCATTTCATTACTTTCAAAAAAGGTATCCAAATCGCCGAGAATTGAACCATACGATGCACCAAGTACAAACATTCCAACAGCCCACGAAATCGTACCTGTCCGCTGAAGTCTCAAGCCCAAACCTATTGGACTTTGCAAAAGGGCTGAAGCATGTTTTTTGCCCGGCCTTGACGGTAGGAAGCCGCTTCCTAAATCACGAATCCCGTTCAAATAGTTTGCAATTGCAAACAGAACCATCGATACACCAATCATTAATACGATTGGCCACCAATTATTCGCATCATAAGCTGCTGTTTTGGTAACCCAACCGAGTGGTGAGATCCAGCTCAGCGTCTCATTACTTACATCGCCAACCGCACGCACAATGTAAGCGATTAGCAGAATAGCAATAGATAAACCCATTGTACCGCGTGAACTCTCCGAAAGCTGGGCGAAAACTGTTGTGACACCAGCAAAGAAAATTCCCGTTGCCCCAAGTGTCGCGCCATATAATAAAGACCCTTCTATCTGCATACTTTCAATATTTAGTGCGTATAACCCTAAACCGGTAAGGAGTGATAAAACGATAAAACTGACGGTGTAAACTAATATCGTTGCATTCAAATTGGATAACCGCCCGACCGGTAAAGAACGGACCAATTCGATACGGCCCTCTTCCTCATCTCCCCTTGTATGCCGTGTGACAAGGAAAATACTCATTAACCCAACCACAACAGCTGTTAACAGTAACATCTGATGGGCGGTCATCACACCAAGTGTATAATGACTTAAATCAGCTGGACCTACCATCGCAATCATCGCGGGGTTTTCCATTGTTTCTGCCATTACATCTCGTTCCTGCTGTAAACCATATAATTCGGCAAATGATACCGGCACCATAAAGGTAAAGAAACAGATTCCAATTAACCATAATGGAATACGAAGTCGATCCCGCCTTAAAATAAATGCTGACATACGTCCAGTTCGTTTATAAACTGTATCAGCCATTAGATCTCCCCCCTGTTTGATCCTCCATTTGTCCTTTTCCTTCATAATGACGCATGAATAAATCTTCCAATGTTGGCGGTGTACTTTCCAGCTTTTCAATCCCAAAAGGACTGATATGCTTGATAACTCCATCTAATTCTTCGCTATCCACTTGAAAAGACCATTCATCGTCCTTCTTTTCAATATCATGGACACCATTTAATTCCTTTAAGCCAGACATTGGCTCCTTCGTTTTAACCAGCAGATTTGTCCGGGTTAAATGCCGCAGCTCGCTTAATGTACCAGTTTCAATTATTTTACCCTGACGAATTATACCAACCCGGTCACATAACTTCTCCACTTCAGATAAAATGTGGCTGGATAAAAGTACACTTTTACCAGCTTGTTTTGCTTCCATCACACATTGCTGGAAGACTTGCTCCATTAAAGGATCGAGTCCTGATGTTGGTTCATCCAGAATATAAAGATCAGCATCCGATGAAAAAGCAGCAACCAGTGCAACTTTCTGTCGGTTGCCTTTCGAATAAGTACGGCATTTTTTAGCTGGGTCCAAGTCAAATCGGTTAATTAACTCCTCGCGTCTGTTTTTATTATTCCCGCCACGCAGTTTTACAAATAAATCAATCACTTCACCACCAGTTAAATTCGGCCACAGATTGACATCCCCTGGTACATAAGCAATGTGCTTATGAATTTCGACTGCATCGGACCATACATCCTTCCCGAAAATTTTCGCTTTCCCTTCTGTCGCTTTTAAAATCCCAAGCAGAATGCGGATCGTTGTTGATTTACCAGCCCCGTTTGGACCGATGAAACCGTAAATTTCCCCTTTGTTCACTTCTATATCTACTCCATTTAACGCTGTAAATTTCCCAAAACGTTTCATTAAATTTGTTGTTGTTAAAACCGGCATTGTTAATCCTCCCTTTTAATTCGATAAATATGAAACATTTTAACTCATATAGTTCATATTATATATATTTATATCCCATTGCAATAGTTTATGAAATATTTATATTGTATTATTACATATCTTTGTCTAAACTAATAATGAGGTGAAATGAATTGGATGGATTTCAACGACGCAGAGAGCTAAAGAAATTAAATATATTGGAAGCGGCACTTGCCCTGTTTATGGATTACGGGGTTCAAAAAATTTCCATTGCGGAAATTGCCAAAAAGGCGAATGTATCACAAGTAACAATCTACAATTACTTCGAAAGCAAACATAATTTGGTGCATGAAGTTTTTTACTTTTATATAGATAAGGCAAAGGAGGAATTTGATGAAACACTGAATAGCGACGCTGCTTTTCCTGAAAAAGTAAAACAGCTGATCTTTGCTAAAAAAGAAATCGCAGATCAGATCCACGAGGATTTTTATAACTATATCATGAAAGAATATGCTTCAGATTCCGATTACTTTCAAAAAATGTATGTGCAAGAGGCACTCCCGCGATTTATTGAACTGTTTGATGAAGGGAAAGTACAGGGGTACGTTGATCCAAACATATCAAATGAAGCCATTATTTTTTACATTAAGGCATTAAATGAATCGATCCAGCGCGAGGAAAATTATCAAAAGATATTACCCCTGACCGAGGATATTATGAAGATGTTCTTTTATGGGGTTGCTGGGAAAGCGCGGGATTGAATAGCGAATGAACGAAAAATAATCTCCACCTATTTTCAGATGGGGATTATTTTTTACATGTATTATAAACACAAGAATTAATTCGAAACGGTTTCTCTATCATTCAAACCAAGCGTATTCGCTGTTGAAGCCTGAATTTCTTTATAAAGCACTGGGTTTTCTGATAGTGAAACGCCATAAGAAGGAATCATTTCCTTTATTTTTGGTTCCCACTCTTCCATATATTGTGGGAAACATTTTTCAAATAACTCAAGCATAATGTGAACAGCGGTAGACGCACCTGGCGACGCACCGAGCAATGCAGCTATTGAGCCATCAGAGGCACTGACAAGTTCCGTACCAAATTGCAGCGTTCCTTTGCCGCCATCCTCTGTATCTTTAATTACCTGCACACGCTGTCCCGCTACCACAATATCCCAATCCTCACTTTTGGCATTCGGGATAAATTCGCGTAAATCTTCTATACGCTTTTCGTTCGATAACATCACTTGTTGAATCAGGTATTTTGTCAATCCCATTTCCTTTACGCCTGCCGACAACATCGTAAGAACATTATACGGCTTTACGGAACCTAACAAATCAAAATATGAACCCGTTTTTAAGAACTTTGGTGAGAATCCGGCAAACGGTCCAAACAGCAAGGTTTTTTTGTCATCGATATATCTTGCATCAAGATGTGGAACAGACATAGGAGGAGCACCAACCTTAGCCTTACCGTATACTTTTGCCTCATGCTGTGCAATAACTTCCGGATTATTACATACCATGAATAATCCGCTTACCGGGAATCCCCCGATATGTTTGGATTCAGGAATACCTGTCTTTTGCAGTAATGGCAAGCTTCCGCCCCCACCGCCGATAAAGACAAAGTCAGCAGTATGATATTCGATTCTCTCACCATCGATATCATGCACTTTCACTTCCCAAGTTTCATCGCTGGTACGTTGTATATCCTCAACAGTATGTCTGTAATTGACCTCAACGTTTTGACTCTTCAAATTGTCAAATAACATACTTGTTAAAGCGCCAAAGTTAACATCGGTCCCGGTATCGATTTTCGTTGCTGCTATTGAATCGGTGGATTTACGTCCATCCATAATAAGTGGAATCCATTCCTTCAGTTTTTCAGGGTCATCAGAAAACTCCATCCCTTGAAACAGTGGATTATTTGATAGTGCTTCAAAACGTTTTTCTAAAAACGTTACATTCTTTTCCCCTTGCACTAAACTCATATGTGGTAATGGCATGATAAATTCACGCGGATTACGAATCAGGTTGCTGTTCACAAGATAAGACCAAAACTGTCTAGAAAGCTGAAACTGTTCATTAATTTTAATCGCCTTACTAATATCTATAGATCCGTCAGGTCTTTCGGATGTATAGTTGAGTTCGCATAATGCAGAATGGCCAGTACCCGCGTTATTCCAGGCATTCGAGCTTTCTACTCCTTCATGTGCGAGTTTCTCAAACACTGTAATTTCCCATTCCGGTACTAGTTCTTTCAATAGTGACCCCAAAGTCGCGCTCATGGCTCCGGCACCAATTAAAATAACGTTTGATTTTTTCGGCATGTTGCTCATTTAGAAACCTTCCTTATTACCCATATTTTGCAAAAAATAATAGGCACTCCTGTTCTGGTGTCACAAAAAAGCAAGGCGCACCTAGGAACACCTTTTCTTTCACAATTATATCATAGTTCATTAAAATATTTACAGCTTATATCCCTACTACTATTATATGATATTTGGGCATTATTTTAAAGTTGGGAAATAGTGAGAAACAAAGAAATACAAAAAGAAAAAGCCTTAACCCCATTTGTTGTAAAGGACAAGGCATCATTTAGTGTTATCACTGAAGCTTTTCAACTATTTCACCTTTTTTATGATAAGGTGCTATGCAAAGGGCGTTTACTAACTAATACATTTTTTTGATAAATAATTTCAAACAACTGTTCACATTAATTGCCTGAAGGAGGACACAGTAGAAAAGCAGTGGGAATTATAGATAGGATAATGGAAGGTACAAATAAGTCTTTAACTTATCTTATTGAGGGGGATTGCACTAATTTTTGGGTGGTTATTAATACAGAAATTTCCTGCCTCTGTCCACCCGATTTCCCAACAAAGGTTACGGTGTGTCCCCTACACAAATCTTGGCCATTTATAAATTCAAACGTTTTATACAATTTGTATCCGGTTGTAAATATAATTAACCTTTTTAACGTGTTTTAGGCAGGCAAGATCCCTCACTTTTATTTGTAAGATGTGAACTTTCAATAATAGATCTATTTTGAAGAAATGTTCGAATTTCTTCAACAGTAATCCCCGTTTCTTTTGCTTCTACCATCAAATATAGCCACTCTATATCCAATTTTCCCTCCATTACCATTCAGCCTTCCCCCGATAAGTCTAGAATAATGCCGAAATATCTCATTCGACCTTTCTGGAGACTCCCACATACCCTATCTAGTTAGAAAACAATAGTTAACGAACCATTTTAAGAAACATTTCTATTAGTTCATCAGTATCAGGCGATACATCATAAAGAACCTTATGAATCATAACACCGTTGATTAAAGCATGCCATCGTTCCGCTAAAACATTTGCTCCTTTTTCAGAGCTTATCCATCCCTTTTTCATTAACTGTTCTATGAATAACGTATTTTCTTCAATCCATACCATGTAGAATTTATGATAAACCTGTCTTATTTCACTTTTATTTTGCCGCCTTAGGTAAAATTCCATATAGATGGTATTCCATTGCTCTGACCTTTCCATTAGCTCCAAAAAGTTGTTTATTCTTTTAAAAACTGCTTCTTCTAAACTCGTATATTGGTCGACTTCATCAACCGGGGATGACCAGTCCTTGCGAATCTGGGACCTAAACTCCAACAATTTTAAAAAGAAATCCTCTTTACTTTTAAAATGAAGATAAAATGCCCCCTTTGTATAACCGGCATGCTCGCAAATTTCCTGGATAGATGTGGCGGAATAACCTTTTTCACAAAACTTTTCCATGCCAGCTTTCATTATACGGTTAAAAGATTCTTCCCGTTTGATTTCAAATTTGTTCTTAGACAAGCTGCTATACCCCCGGTATTGAAGTAATTGTGTATTATTTTTTATGTATGATCAATATCCAGCCAACTGGCCGTTACTTTTTAAATAAGGGTGATGTTGGAAGATTTATCAGCTATAGTTTTTCAATTAAATACCATTGGTATGTAATTAATATAAATTTACTACATAAGCAACAAAATTTCAATACTATTTTAAATTTTTAATGAAAGTTAAATGCTTTAGAAACAATCCTTAAATCCAAAAATTATAATCCCAAAATCAGGGGCTTTGAAAGCGATTGTCTATATTGAATACATATTGAAGTTTTTTTCATTTATGGTACGGTTCCCCTCGATTAATACGAAATCCCCGATAAACCTGTTCCACCAAAACCAACCGCATTAACTGATGCGGAAATGTCATTTTGGAAAAAGACAATGCGAGGTCACTCCGCTTCTGCACCGCTTCGCTAATACCAAGTGATCCGCCTATCACAAAGGCAATTTTACTTTTGCCGTATGTTGCGAGTTGATCCATTTTGGCTGCCAGTTGTTCGGAACTTAACATTTTGCCGTTGATTTCTAGGGTGATGACATAGGTATCCTGTCCAATGTTGCCCAGAATCCGTTCGCCCTCTTTCTGTTTCACTTCCAACATTTCCGCTTCGCTCATGTTTTCTGGTGCCTTTTCATCAGCAACTTCAATGATGTCTACCTTGGCATAGGCAGTCAGCCGCTTTAAATACTCCTGGATGCCTTGTTTAAGATACTTTTCTTTTAATTTACCAACCGTTACAATCGTGATTTTCATTCGTTTCCGCCCTTTACTTCATGATGCTTTTAAGTCTACCAAAATATTGATCATATACCTAGCCAGGGGCTGAAGAGGTACCCTTTATAATAAGGTCTGTAGCAAATAAATAATTAACGGACCCAATAACACAATGAATATTGCTGGAAAAATAAACAGCAACATCGGAAATACCATTTTCACTGGAGCTTTCATGGCCTGCTCTCTAGCCAATTGTGTTCGTTGCTCCCTGATCCTTAGTGTAAGCGAACGAAGAACTTTGGCCATGCCAACCCCCAGCATATCGGCTTGAATCAAAGATGTGATAATGCTTTGAAACTGGTGCACCGGAACGCGGCTCCGGAGATCGGCTAGTGCCTCGCGCCTTGATTTACCAAGCCGCATATCTTCAAGCGTTTGCTGGAATTCGTCGGAAAGTGGTCCCTTCATTTGATTGCAAACCTTTTGCAGAGATGCATCAAGTCCCATGCCAGCTTCAATCGATAAAGTAACCATATCAAAGAAATCGGGCATTTTCTTTTGAATCTCATACCTTCGTTTCTTGATAATCACACTTAAATAAAACGATGGATAATACATCCCTATGGCGGACAAAATTCCAGCCAATAAGATGCTTGATAACAGCGTCATACCAGATTTCCCTAACAAGGCATACACCATAACGAACAAAACAACTCCAATTACAAATTGAAGGAAGCGGAAATCAGCCGACGATAAGTTAAGCGGATATCCCGCCTCACGCAGCCGTTGTTCCAACTCTTTTTTCTTAGTAGCTGGCATTCGTTGATCAATCACGCCTTTTGCTTTATCACTGATTTTCTTCATGAGTAGTAAATGGTTTTTATTCCCTTTTTTCGTTCGTTTCTTTTCCTGGAATCCGTTTTCTTCATCGATACCAAAGTATGCTGCCGCCCGATTTGAAATAGCAATTTGCTTTTTATATACTTGGCTTAATACCGCTCCGATGACAAGCATGAAACAAAATGCGCTGCATAATACGAAGTAAATTGATATCACATGCTACACCTCAATGTGTACAATTTTTTTGATAAAAATCCAGCCTAGAACAATGCTGATTGAGCCGAAGATGACCATGACCCATCCGAGTGGGTGGGAGAATAGCATTTGAAAATATTCTGGATTAACTAGCTTCAGATAAACCGCAAGTGCAATAGGCAGGATCGTAATAACAGTAGAAGACATCTTTCCTTGTGCGGTTAGTGTGTTTACCTCATCCTTCACTCGTGATCGATCAATGATGGTCTCCTGCATAGTTTCTAGTAAATAGGCTAGGTTCCCCCGGTTGACCGCTGAATAATTAGCGTGTTCAAAACAATTTCGAGTTCCTTATCTGGCAATCGCTCTATCAGACCCCTAAAAGCATTTTCAACTGAAACACCATAATTAATTTCCTGTAATGCCTTCGAGAATTCCGGTCCAAGCGGGTCATCTATTTCTTTAGCGACCATCTTCATCGCCTGCATGAAACTAAACCCTGCCCGCAGTGCATTTGCCATCGTACCCAGTGCCTCACCAAGCTGATTGGAACACTTCTCCAAACGCTTCTTCCGTCCTTTCTTTACATACATAATCGGTAAATAGAATCCAACAAAGCCGCAGGAAATAATCAGCAAAATAGGAAAATCATAAAAGACTCCAATCGAGATGGCGATAACGGCAACCATTAATCTGCCAATGAACACTTCTCCCTGCGATAACTGAATACCTGATTGCACGAGCAATTTTTCATGCTTGGATAGATTGAGTACTCTTTCAATTCCGCTGCTCACCCTCTTTAAATAAAAACGTTCACTTGGCTGGCTGATTTCCTTTTTATTTTCATGCTTATCAACGGTTTTGATTTCTATATACTTCTTCAACCGCTTCTCATATTTTGCCTTATAAAGCACATGGGAGAGGATAAGTTTGGCAAGGACCGTAACAGCGATAAAAGTAATTACAAGCAAATAGATAAGGGAATTGGTCATCACCATTCCTCCTTAGTGTTAAAAATCCCTTGTAAACGATGGCCAGCCAGTTCCAGCCTTTCAATACAATTTGGTCGTATTCCAGTTGTGTTAAATTTTCCTTCCAGTCTTCCATTTTCCAGGTTGTGTTGTTCTTTGTAGACGAAGATATCCTGAAGAACGATCGTATCCCCTTCAAGCCCCAGAACTTCGGTAATCCGAATAATCTTTCTTGACCCGTCCCGCATTCTTGCCTGTTGTACAATCAAATCAAGGGCACCAGAAATCTGTTCTCGGATCGCTCTTATCGGTAAATCAAACCCGGCCATCAGTACCATCGTTTCAAGTCTGGCCAGCAAATCCCTTGGTGTGTTTGCATGGCCGGTTCCAAGGCTGCCATCGTGACCGGTATTCATTGCCTGGAGCATATCCAGCGTTTCCGCACTGCGCACCTCACCGATAATAACCCGGTCAGGCCGCATCCGGAGTGAATTTCGCACAAGATCCCGGATGGTAATTTCGCCCTGGCCTTCAATATTTTTAGGACGCGATTCCAGTGATACCACATGGTCCTGCATGAGTTTTAATTCTGCTGAATCTTCAATCGTCACTATTCGTTCATGATGCGGAATAAACGATGACATCACATTCAATGTACTCGTTTTACCCGAACCTGTACCGCCGCTAATAAAAATATTAAGTTTTGCCTCCACTGCCGCCCGTAAAAAGGCAGCCATATTTTCAGTTAATGTGCCCATCCGAACAAGTTCATGGATTGTAAACGGTATTTCGGAAAACTTTCGAATCGTTATCGTTGGCCCGTTAAGCGCAAGTGGCGGAATAATCGCATTAACCCGCGACCCATCTGGCAGTCGTGCATCAACCATCGGAATACTTTCATCAATTCTTCGTCCAAGTGGGGCAACTATTTTTTCAATTACACGGAGTACATGCCTATCATCGCGAAAATGTGTAGCTGTTTTTTCGATTCGGCCATTGATTTCAATATAAACGTCATTCGGCCCGTTCACCATTACCTCTGTTACATTTGGATCGGCAAGCAGTGGCGAGATGGGGCCATAACCGGTTAATTCATGGGATACATCTTTGATTAATTGTTTTTTCTGTTCAAACGTCAGATGATTTCCTTCTTTTTCAAAAAATTCCTCAGCAAGCTTTTCAATTAGTGATTCAATATCATTTCCCTGATTCGCCGGTTTCTTGATTTCTTCAACAAAAAAATTATGCAGCCTATGTTCCAGTTTCGATGACTGTTTGTCAGTTTTTAGTGGTTTAATTACAGGCTTTTCCGTAACCTGAACCTTATCAACCCCTTGCTCCGTTCCACCCAACCTTGTTAATAATGACATTACGTGTGTCCCCCTGCATGTGCCATTCGTTTCGCTTTCTTCCTGTTTTTAACTTTTGTGCCATGGTTTATTGGGTTGGACAGCATTTCTGCCATTTGGAAAATTTGTTTTGCCACCTGTGATCTTGGGTTTGAATAACCGAGCGGATTACCTTCATTTACTGACGTTACCATCACCTTTTCCATGGCTGGCAAAGATGTGAACACTTTTTCGCCGATTACTTTTTCTACCATATCGGTATTTAATCCTTTAACCTTCGTCTGCCGATTTACTACTACTTTGGTTCGCCCATCAACCTTTAAAGCGGTTAAGGTATCCATCAATATCTTGCTGTTTTTTAAACTTGGCAGGTCAAGATGAGTCATGAGCAAAATTTCATCCGAGTTCTCAAGTGCAACAATGACATTTTCATCCATATGACTGGATGCATCAATAATAATCAGATCATATTGCTTCTTTAACAAATGGATTGCCTTCCTTACATCATTACCTTTGATAACCTCAGCAAATTCAGGCCGTTGCGGAGCAGCTAGAATGGAAATGCCATCCTTGAAGGCCGTCAAGAAGCCCTCCATTTGGGCTGCTTCCCGATTTTCTTTTACCCAGTCATAAATGGTTTTCCTTGGCTTTACATCGCAAAGCATGGCCACATCCCCAAATTGCAGATCCAGATCGACAATTGCAACCTTTGCTAATTTCTTCCCATAAGCAACCGCCAGATTAACTGCAACAGTCGTTTTTCCAACTCCACCCTTGGTGCTGGCAATCGTTATTACTTTGCCGTTTTTAACTGGGGCATTCGGTCGATTCGCTTCCTTATTTGCACTATCTTCCATTGCAATATCGATGTCCTCTTTTATTTTTGAAAGCGCAGATGAAAGAAAAATAATATCACTCGCACCTGCTCTTAATGCCTTCTTCATATCAAGCTCCTCTTCCAAACGAAAGACAAGCAGTGCTGCTGTCTGGGGAAATACCTGGGTTACTTTGGCACATAAACTATACACATTGTACGAATTGGAAAGTGGTAATAAAACAATAGCCGTTTCTGCTTTTTGCAATTGATCGTATAAATCCGACTCATCTGCTGCCCAGGTTACTTTATGCTTGCCAGCCAACGTAATCTGATCCAGTTTTGATTTCCATTCATCATTTCCAGCCACTGATAAAATTTTCGCCATTATTTAAACACCCCTTCGTGTAAATCATCTTCATGAATATGCGTATGATCCGGCTCTAGCTTCTTATCGCCGTCTTTTCTAAGCATTACATACAGGTCATATCTGGTGGCAAACCCTAATGTAAGCCCTTCTTTTGGAGATACTTCCACTGTTATCATCTGATATCGCTTTTTCGTCTCCTCGTCATCTGCCGCATGACCGATCGCTAACACCTTGGCATTTTGCAAGAGAAGCGTTGCAGAGTCATGCTGTTCCTTCGATTTTTTCTCTGGTGCTTTCATAACAGCAACAACGTCAATATGGGAACCCGGTTCAATATTCCCAGAGACGCCTTGGACGTCATTAACTGCTATAGTCATTGCCCGGTTACCATCAGATACCGGAATCATCTCATTTCCTGTTACCTTTTCTGACTTCAAATCAAATTCGTTAGCTTCTTCTGCTTTCATTTCCTCTTCTTTCTTTTGGTCCGCTTCCTTTTCTTTTACATCATCAGAAGCTGTTGCCCGTGCAGGAATTGCGGATTGGTTTTCATTATTTATAACCATGACATACAACAACCCTGCAGCAATAATCCCAAATACCATCGCGATTAACCAGATTTTCTTCGTGGTCATTTGCTCACCTGCTTATTCAAAATTTAGTTTATTTAACGAGCTTGACGCCCGAAATACCAAAGTAGTCTCCATCTTCCACTGGATCAAATTCACCGCCTCTGACGAATTCAATGAAACGCCCGGTAACCCCCTTATCGTTTCCGCTTGCAACCACTTCCTCAATCCAAAAAGCGGCAAAACCAATAACCTGCAATTGATCCCTTCCATGCAGACCATCAAATGTTTCAATCACTGGAACCGTTATGATACGGCTGCAGGTATTATCTGCGGTTTGATAGTCTGAACAGTCCGGTTTCCTAGCGTCCTCGGCAATTCTATCTTGGAAAGCTTCCCTGACTTTGCCCCAATTTAATCCTGGTTCTGTATATAGTGTCTCGCCCACTTCCATGGTGACCCCATCCCTGATAGCATCGCCTAGATTATTTGCTCCTCTTCCATCAACAGCCAGGAAGCCGTAGTTCCCGCGTTTTGACTCACCGGGCTTTGCATGCATATCGTATAGCTCCCCGTAACCCCCGCCATTTTTAAGAACACGCCGTTCAAAGGCAACAGGTATAATATCGTTACCTTTTACAAGGGTCTGCAGTACTTTTGCCTTGGCCACTGCGCCTACATTCGCATCATTAATACCTAACACCCGTGCAAAAGACAGGACTTTATTGACAGTTTTATGTATCTCGATTGAACTTTCGTCAGTCACCACCTCGCTGCCCGTTACAGTAAAACCATTCTCAGCAGCAATATCGATAGCAGTTTCTTCTGCCTCCGCCTGCGATACCTTTAGCAGCTGTGCCCCGCCAAGAACAGCGGCATCAAGTGATTTCTGTAAACGGCTTTTTTCCAGGAATAACCCGCCGGCATCTACAACGATTGCGGTAAATCCAATAAACATAAACATGCAAAGCGCCACCAAAATCATGGCGACACCCTCCTGTTCTTTAAACATCGCGAAAATTGCTTTACCGTATCGCTTCATCATTCCACCCTCATTACTGTTTCATCTTTTAATGGAAATTCTTCAATAATCTGACCAATAATCGGAGTGAGGAAATCAACAGGATATGTTAGGGTAATAGTTATTTCACTGCCGCTTTTTCTATTTCCATCTCCGGGTGAAATTGTCTCCTCCAGCTTGCTTTGATCTAGGCCGCTTGTCGTATTTGCAATCTTAAGCTCAATTTCAGAGTCCGTTGCCCCAACTGTTGCAGCTCTTGCTGCTTCTCGACCAGCATGGTCAAGTGTTAAATAGGCGTGAAAAATCCTGGCAAAATCGGTAATACCGAAAAGCAGGATTAGTAATATCGGAATGATTAATGCAGTTTCAACGATTGATTGTCCTTTTTGTGATCTCATAGATTTGTCTCCAGTAAGAATGTTAATATTGCACCGATTGCAATGGAAACTGCATAGGGAATCGATAGTGTATTTCCTTTATCAGCAGGCACCTGTAAAGATCCTTTTGTTCCTTTTAAAAAAACTGCTGAAAATAGCATATGTTTCAACGTAAATCCCAATTTTCTTTGTTTTACAAGGATAAAAATTGCAATTAGCCCGCCGATAATTCCGGCATATATACCTGTATAAAGAACAAACACAGTACCTTTCAGCGCACCGATTGCAGCCAGCAGTTTGACATCCCCTGCGCCAATTCCCCCCATTAGAAACGGGATGAGCAATAAGCCAAGTCCTACCAGAAATCCTTGACCACTGAATAGAAAACCATCTAAGCCTGTGGTAATGGTGTGGAATGCTAGTGCAATTAAGATTGCTGGTAAGGTAACAATGTTTAAAATTTTTCGATTGCGCAGATCTGTGATGATGGAGATTGTTAGAATGAGGATAGGTGCTAGATTTGTCATTTGAATTTTCTCCTTTCATGAATAAGTTAGCCCTGCATGGAAGCAGGGCTACTAATTTTATTATGGAGCATCCGGAAGTTCATCCGAAATCGACTGGAACAATGCTGCTAATTGTGGCCCTAATACTACCAAAACCGCTACAACCGCTATTGCAATTAGTCCAATTAATAACCCATACTCTGTCATTGCTTGTCCTTCTTCTTCTTTAAAAAGCCTTGTTAATTGATTTTTCATTTGTGTTTCCTCCTAAGGGTTTTTTGTTCGTTCTTTATATTGAACATAATTAGATTATATACAGAACGAAATCAATTGAAAAACTCCAAATTAGCCCATTTGTACTATATACAGAACGTTTTTCGTGCAAAATCGCACGTTTTCTAGTTATTTCTTACTATTTCATATTTTTTAAAGAACATATTATTCTATATAATGAACACATGAATAAGAAGGAGGTTACACCGTTTATGCCTAAGTTAATCAGACATCAATTACAGATTAAACATGCAAACAGCTTTGGAAAGCGATTGAAAGGGCTATTATTTTATAAAGAACCAATAACAAAGGAGGGATTACTTATTGCGCCATGCAACTCAGTCCACATGTTTTTCATGCGATTTCCTATCGATGTCGTTTTTCTTGATCAAAAAAACGCCGTTGTTAAAGCTATCCCCAATTTAAAACCATGGAAAATGGTCGCACCAGTGAACGGTGCCTATTCCGCACTTGAACTGCCGCTTGGTACGATTGCAAGGAACGATATTGGCGAAGGGGATACGATTATCCTATAAATCAGGAGCAAGAAGGTCGCACGTTACAAATTCCAGGGCATATAGTGTAGGGAATTTACATCCAGGAGGTTTTTTGATGTATTACCCTCATTATTATCCCTGTCCGGTTTATTGTCTCCCAGATGAACGGTACTTTTATCAACAACCAATCTATTGTTATCATCAGGTACAGCCCTACCAGCCCAGGCCAGAATATCCGGAAACTGATGCGGCGCTTTTTCATCAGTCGGCGGGTGCTTTTAAACAGTTAGTGAAAGAAGCAACCATCATCTTAAACAGATTGTCCGGGTCTGAGGAATTCGCCTATAAAGTAATGGATGCGGCACAACAAAATGATTCTAAAAAGGTGGAGGAGCTTATTAAATCAACTGGTGTTTCGGTTGACTTTCAAACAAGTTATAATCCGGATGGTATTAATATAATTCTAATTTCCAAAGTGGAAAACATCGAATGTTGTAAGTTGGAAATGGCAATTAGGTGGCGCTAACCAGCATTCCTAGCGATCACTTAACAAGTTTGTTTGTGTTTGGAATCTTACGGGAATGATAATAGTAATCATTTGGATAAGGAGAGATTCTAAATGCAACAGATATTATTCATCCAAACCGGTACTGGAATTGATGTGCATGGACAAGATGTTACAAAGGCCGCAACCCGCGCTGTAAAGGATGCCATCCATTATAATTCCATGCCAGGAATTGAGCGCAGCTTGCCTGACCAGCGTCTCGAGAATATGAAGGTAAATGTGAAGCTTGCTGTCCCGCTCGACCAAGATCAGCTTAAGAAGGAAAAGGTTAAAGACATGATTCCCTATGGTGAAGTGACGGTTGAGGTTGTTACTGGCGGAATGGCAACATCAAGTGGTATTTTTCTAGAGGATAAGGCTGATAAGAATGATTTAATGTACATTGTGAACGCCGCTGTTGAGGTTGGGTATTAAAATAGCAACAAATATCCTAATAAAAAATGGCTGCCACCCAATGATTAATTTGGTGACAGCCATTCCTTACTTTTTCTTAATGTGCTACTTCCACTTCATCCACATGGTTTACATGTTTATTATTCATCCAAATAAATAACACGGATAAAAACACGAATACTGCGCCAACAATGAATGGCACACTTGAGTTGTAAATCTCAGAAAGTTTACCTGCTAGATATGGTGCAATTGCGCCTCCAATAAAGCGAAGGAAGCTGTACGCAGCCGATGCTGTTGATCGTTCAACAGGGCTTGCATTCATAACCGCTGTTGTGATCAGCGTATTGTTATTACCTAATAAAGCACCAGCAACAATTACAGCGGTAATGACAAGCCATTGTGTTGATGTCCAAATACCCATTGCAAGCAGAACAAGAGCGAATAGAATTAACATGACACACATGGACTTAATTGTTCCAAACCGCTGCTGCAGTTTAGGTGCCATGAATACAGATGTGACGGCTAATAATAATCCCCAGCCAAGGAAAACGAATCCTAATCCATGTTCATCAAGGCCTAAAACAAATGGTGCAAAGGCAAGTAAGGTAAAGAATCCAAAATTATAAAGGGCTGCCGCGATACCGAACACTAATAATGAGCGATGCTTTAGTGCCCTGAATGGATCAAGCAAGGACGTTTTCTTTTTCGAGACTGACATTTTCTGGCCTTTTGGCATGAGAATAGAAAGACCGATAAAGGCAATTACCATTAACGTTGCAACGCCAAAAAAAGGACCTCTCCATGACATTGCGCCCAGCCAGCCACCAATTAGCGGCCCAACGGAGATACCAAGTCCGATTGCTGCCTCATATAAAATGATTGCTTTGGCATTTCCACTGTTTGAAAGTGTCACAATTGCCGTTAATGCCGTAGCAACAAATAATGCATTTCCAAGACCCCAGCCGCCCCGAAGGCCAACCAGTTCCCAGATACCATTTGATGCTCCACCTAATGCGGAAAATAATGCAATGATTACAATTCCTGATAATAATGTTTTTTTCATACCTATACGCGAAGTGATTGTTCCCGTTACCAGCATTGCTACTGCCATAACTGCGTTGTAGCTGGTGAAAAGTAACGTGGTTTCACTTTTAGTCGCATTCAATTGACTTGAGATTGCCGGTAAAATGGGATCCACAAGACCAAGTCCCATAAAAGCAATGATTGAAGCAAAAAAGACAGCCCAAACGGCCTTGGGTTGTTGAAGAAGACCTGGACTTTCCTGAATAGAAGTGTGTGTGGCACTTCTTTCTATTGAAATATTAGAACTTGACGACATATAAAATTGTCTCCTTACTATTTTATGATTGCGTTCCTACAATATTGATTTAAATGTATTTCGAATAACATCACCACGGCTAATAATTCCAACTAAAACGCCGTCCCGTTCGACTGGAAGCTTTTTAATCCGCTTTTTCCCTAAAATAGCTGCAACTTCTTCAATCTCTTTATGCGATTGAATTTTTTCTACTTTACGTTTTGCTAGTTCCAGTACATTTAAATCCAATATTTTCTTAATCCGTTCATCAAATTCCTCATTATCCCCTTTAAATACAGTAACAGTATATAAAGAATCAACGAAAATATCTTTATGCTTGCCGATATATCGCATAATATCGCCATCACTTACGTAGGCAATAATTTCATTCCTGTGGTTGACTACTGGTACACCACTTATCCGATGTTCAATAAATTTCTTAATCACAGCGCGCACGCTATCGGTTTCCATCACCTTATAAACATCGTGTATCATCATTTCATGAGCCTGCATGTATACCCTCCTCGCCACTTAAATTCATTTCAACTAATTGCATGTTACAACCAACTACTTGTATGATACAATCAATTTGCAAGTTGTGTCAAGTACACTTGAATCAATTGACAAACAGTTAGGGTTCGATATCATTACATATGAAGGTTTTTTGAGGAGTGTAAAAAATGAGTAAAAAATCAATAAAACTAATTGAAAATGAGGTTACCGATTTTATCCGTAGAATTGTCATTTCCGAAAAGCGAAATGGAAGCCTGGATCGTTCGGCCTTTGTCATACTGCGTCAGTTATCTACCTATGGGCCAGCAGGTGTGAAAACACTGTCCAATGAACTGCATTTGGATATTTCCACAGTCAGCAGGCAGGCTGCCGCTCTTATCGAGAAA